>NZ_BMOE01000003.1:0-300000 GCF_014646915.1 Deinococcus aquiradiocola
GGGCGCGTTTGACGTAGTTCTGGACGGTAGTTCGTCCCAGCCTGACACTGCGACCGATGTCTCGGTCGCTGAGGTGGTGGTCGAACTTGAGTCGAAGGACATCCTGGATTTTTCGCATCGACACTCTCTTTTTGGTCATCCTTCAGGATGACCGTGGAGTCTCGTGTGCTGGCAGAGAGGTGGCCCGATAACCCGAGCGCCGGTGGCCCGATCAGCTCAGCACAGGTGGCCACGTCGACTGAGCGCGGGTGGCCCGAATGGGTGAGCATACGCACCCCTCGCAGCCGAACAGGAGTTCGGGCCGAGATGCGGCCGGTTTGGCGTACACGGTTCCTCTGCGAGAGCGACTATGAATCGTGTTCATGTGTGTGTTGACGCGTATGTGCGTGGACGTGTGTTTATGAATACGTGTACACGCATACACATGTGTACAAAGCGAAGCCCCTTGTTTCCGCCCGCTCGCCCAGCGTTCAGTTTCGTGCCGTTCTGCAGGCATCTCCAATGATTGTGTACGCGTGGACGTGTCGTGAAATACACACATCAGTGAGCCGTGGAGGTGCAGGGCAGTCTCACGCAAGTGTGTGTACGTGTGTGTACGTGTGTGTACGGGTGATCCCGTGTGCATGTGCGTGCTAACGTGGGTGTCATGACAGGTACACACACAGGCCCACTGGTGATCAGCGTGGCCAGCCTGAAGGGCGGGGTGGGCAAGACCACGACCGCCATCCACATCGCCGCTCACCTGGCCCTGGCCGGCCAGCGGGTTCTGCTGGCCGACGGTGACCGCATCCGGACCGCGACCGCCTGGGCACGCGGAGGGAACCTGCCGTTCCCGGTCCTGCCGATCACGGCGCTCGCCCGCGGCGTCAGTCAGTACGACGCCGTCGTCATGGATACCGAGGGCGGCGTGGAGAACGGCAAGCTCGTCGAATACGCGCAGTCGAGCGACCTGATCGTGCTGCCCACCAGCCCCGACATCAACGGCCTGGACGGCGCCTCGCAGACGGCCGAGGTCCTGCGTGCGGGCGGCGTGCCGAGCACGCAGTCGGCAGCGCTGCTGACCATGGTGCGGCCCGGCGGCATGAAGGACATCAACGCGCGGCGCGGCCTGCAGGAGATGGGCCTGCCGGTGCTGAAGGCCAGCGTACGGATCAGCGAGGCGTTCCGGGACGCGTCGAACGGTGCGGTGCTGGTGCGGGACGTGAAGAGCGACGTCGCCCCGAAATGCTGGCGTGACTATCAGGACGTGACGGCCGAACTCATCGCCAGGATCACGGGGAGGATCGCATGACCGACATCAAGAATGCTCTCGCGCAGCTGCGCGCCGCCCGCGGCGCCGAGGACGCCTCCGCACCCGCGCCGGTCGAGCCCGCGCCAGTCGCACCTGCACCTTCGCCTGCCGTGCCACCGCCCGCCACGACGGAAGTGGAGGCGAGCGTGCCGCGCGGCGAGATCAAGACCCTGGCGGGACGGGTCCCGCTGCAGCTGCACCGTGACCTGACGCGCGCCCTGCTGGACGCCGCCGACGAACTGAAGGTCGGGAAGGTGAACGTGGACGAGGGGCTGGAGGCCGCGATCCGCGTGGTGCTGCGCGACCCGGCCGCGACGCAGGAATGGTACGCGCAGCTGCGTGAAGTGCGCCGCGAGAAACGCGAGGGCTGATACGGTTTTGATCCGATTCCAGGGATGCCGGAAACAGCACCGACATCCCTTCTTGGGCAGAACAGCGCCCATGAGGACGCTTGCCCGCTTCCATCTCCTCCAAACCGTACTTTTTGGTGCTCGCTTCGCTCGGCTGAACTCTACAAGTTCAGCTCAAAACCGCATGATCCGGAATCCGGTGCCTCCGGTCGGGTGAGTGCCGCCCGGACCGTGCAGGAGTAGGGGGAACGAGTGTACGGCTCGTTCCCCCTGCTCCTGTCATTGCGGTCCGTCAGCGGGTGGGGCTGACCTCGCCTTTCAGGGCGCCGAGCTTCGCGGCGATGTACGCCTTGAGGACCTGAACGTCGTTCGGCATGACCTCGAAGGTTCGCGGCGCGTCCTCGATGTTCAGGAAGCGTTCCGGGCGTCCGGGGATGCGGCCCACCGCTTCCTGCACCGTCTCGCCGAACTTGGCGGGCAGCGCCGTCTCCAGGCACACCATCGGCACGCCGGGCCGGAGGTGACGCTCGCCGACGAGCACGCCGTCCGCGGTGTGCGGGTCGATCAGGCGCCCGTACTCACGGTCGATGCGGCGGATGGTGTTCAGCCGGTCCGCGTGCGTGCTGCGGCCGCTGCGGAACTCGCTGGCCGTCACGGCGTCCCAGTGGGCGCTGCCGTGCAGGGCGACAGGCTCGCCGCGCCCCACGCCTTCCCACCACGTGCGGGTCTGTGCACCGTCGCGGTCTGCGATGAGGTACAGGTACCGTTCGAAGTTCGAGGCCTTGCCGATGTCCATGCTGGGGCTGCTCGTCATGGCGACCCGTTCGGCGGGCCGGACGTGGTACGTGCCGCTGCTGAAGAAGTCGTGCAGCACGTCGTTCTCGTTGCTCGCCACGATCAGCTGCCCGACGGGGAGCCCCATGCTCTTGGCGAGATACCCGGCGAACACGTTCCCGAAATTCCCGGACGGCACGCTGAAATCCACCGGCTGGCCCGGCGCGAGGTTCAGGGCGAGGTACGCCTTGAAGTAATACACGGCCTGCGCGAGCACACGCGCCCAGTTGATGCTGTTCACGGCGCCGATCTCGTACCGGGCCTTGAAGGGCGCGTCGGCGTTCACGGCCTTCACGAGGTCCTGGCAGTCGTCGAAGACGCCCTCGACCGCGATGTTGAAGATGTTCGGCTCGTGCAGGCTGAACATCTGCGCCTGCTGGAAGGTGCTCATGCGGCCGTGCGGGGACAGCATGAACACGTTCACGCGCGCCTTGCCGAGCATCGCGTACTCCGCGGCGGAGCCGGTGTCGCCGGACGTCGCGCCGAGGATGTTGAGGACCTCGCCGCGCCGTTCGAGGACGTACTCGAAGATCTCCCCGAGGAACTGCATGGCCATGTCCTTGAAGGCGAGGGACGGGCCGTTCGAGAGTTCCAGCAGGTACAGCTGCGAGTCGCCCAGCCGCGTGAGGGGCGTCATGTCGGCGCTGTGGAACACGTCGCTGCGGTACGTGCGGTGCAGCAGGGCGCGCAGGTCGTCTTCCGGCACGTCCGTGATGAAGGGCCGCATGACGGCGAACGCGAGGTCCGGGTAACTCAGGCCGCGCAGCGCTTCGAGGTCGGCCGGTCCGAAGGCGGGGATGCTTTCCGGCATGGCGAGCCCGCCGTCCGGGGCGAGGCCCATCAGCAGCACATCCGAGAACTGGCCCAGGTCCGGGGTGCCGCGCGTTGAAACGTACTTCATCTGTGTTCCTCCAGTGGGTCGCGTGCCGGGCGGACGCGCGACGCTCCCGTACCCGTACTCTAGAGGACCGGCAAGGCGGGCCGGGAGGGGCGGGGCAGACATCCTGCCTTCACGTCAGGGCCTGGCGTCCAGGCAGGCGCGCACGAGGCGGGCGGGGAGGGCCGGGTCGGCACTCAGGTGCAGGTGCAGGTAACTGGCGAGCACGTTGCCGCGCGCGTAGCCTTCCGGTACGCCCTGCACGTGGTACGCGGGGTGGGCGGGCGTGCCGTCCAGAACGCTGTAATGGAATTCGTGAGCGCGCAGGGGCGTGCCTGCCGGCGCGAGCGGCGTGTCTTGCAGCGACGTGACCTCGCGGTACCCGAGCGTCAGGCGGCCCGCCATGCGGGTGCGTTCCGGGACGACGCCGCACATGGGATACGTGCCGTCCTGCGTTTCGAGGGCGTGCGAGAGGTACATCAGGCCGCCGCACTCGGCGATCACGGGGCGGCCCGAGCGGCAGAAGTCGGCGACGCTCTCCCGCATGGCGTGGTTGGCGCTCAGCGCGGCCGCGTGCGCTTCCGGGTATCCGCCGCCGATGAGCAGGCCGTCCGCGTCCGGCACGCGGTCGTCCAGCAGCGGACTGAACGGCACGAGGTCCGCGCCCGCCTCCTGCAGGGCGTCGAGGGCGTCCTCGTAGTAGAAGCTGAACGCCTCGTCACGCGCCAGCGCGATCCGGACGCGCGGCCCGCTGCGGCCGGTGCCGGGCGCGCGGGCGGGCAGGGGAGGGGCGGCCGTCACGGCGAGCAGCGCGTCCAGATCGAGGGTCCCGGCGGCGCGCAGCAGGGCGTCCCGGTCGTGCGGGTGCGTCTGCGCCGCCAGCAGGCCCAGGTGACGGCTCGGGAGGTGCAGCGCCTCCATCTTCGGCACGTGCCCGAAACAGCGAATCCCGGCCTGCTCCAGGGCCGCGCCGCACAGTTCCGCGTGCCGGGCGCTGCCCACACGGTTCAGGATCACGCCCGCGAGCCTCACGCCCTGCCCGTAGTCGCGCAGGCCGCCCGCGACGGCCGCCACGGTGCGGGCCATGCCGCCCGCGTCGATCAGCAGCACGACCGGCAGGTCCAGCGTCCGCGACAGGTGCGCGCTGGAATGCTCGTCGCTGAGCGGATCGCGCCCGTCGTACAGGCCCATCACGCCCTCCACCACGCTCACGTCCGCGTCCCACGCCGCGCGCGCGAACACCTCGCGCAGCCGTTCCTCCGGCAGCAGGAAACTGTCGAGGTTCCGGGCGGCCCGGCCTGCCGCGCGGCTGAGGTGCGTCGGGTCCAGGTAGTCCGGCCCGGCCTTGAACGGCTGCACCTTCAGGCCGCGCGCGTGCAGCGCCGCCAGGACGACGCTCGTCACGGTCGTCTTGCCGCTCCCGGAGTGCGGCGCGGCCAGCAGGAACCGCGCCGTCACCGCTGCCCCCGCGCCGCACGGCGGGACGCGGAACGTGCCTTGCCGCCCGTCGTCACTCCCACGTGCTGCCGGTCGCGCCGCTGAGCACCTGAATGACCTTCTTGCGGTTGATGTGGTACCCGATGAAGACCAGTTCGCTGCGCGGCACGGCCTGCTCGCGCAGCTCGCTGTCCACCCGCGTCCGGACGGCCTGCACGGTCAGCGTCTGCCCGGCGTTGATGTGCGCGAAGCCCTTGGCGCGCAGCACCGGGAACTTCCGCGCGATGTCCGCCAGGATGACCGGCAGGCGCTGCGGGTCCTGGGGGGTGTCCGTGCTGAGCAGGAAACTCTGCCAGCCGGTGTCGTGCACGTGGAAGTGCACGTGCGTGTTCATGCTGTGCAGGTGCGCGCCCAGGTCGCCGTGACTGTGGCCGTCCAGCAGGTGCTGCGCCTCCAGCGGCAGGCTCTCCTCGCCCGGCACGCCGCGCACCGGGCCGTGGTGGTGCGTCCCGGCGTCCAGTTCGTGCAGGTGCAGGCCGAGCGTGAGCTGCGGGTCGAGCTTCGCGCCGTACGCGAGTTCCATGAAGCGCACGCGGGGCGCGCGGGCGCGCACGTCCCCCTCGGCGCGCAGCAGGTCGTACTCGTTCAGGGCGTCGATCTTGTTGAGGACCACCACGTCCGCGTGTTCGAGCTGCGCGTCGAACAGTGCCTGCACGGCCGCGCGGGACGGCGCGTCCTCGCTGCCCTGCGTGCCCGCCTCGAAGTCACCGCCGAGCAGCAGGGGCGTGTCCACCACCGCGATCGTCGCGTCGAGCACGAAGTCGGCCGCGAACTCCTCGGACTGCAGGACGACGTACACGGCGGTCGGGACGGCCAGCCCGGACGTCTCGATCAGCACGTGGTCGAAACGGTGGCGGCGGCGCTGCAGTTCGCGCAGGGTGGGGATGAAGGCGTCGTCCTGCGAGTACGCGATCAGGCCGCCCTCCAGGTCGAGGATCTCGCAGTGCCCGAGCTGTTCGGAGCGGAGGATCTCGCCGTCCACGTTCTTCTCGCCGAACTCGTTCACGAGGACCGCGAGGCGGCGGTCGGGCGTGTCGCCGAGCACGCCGCTGATGAGGGTGGTCTTGCCGGACCCGAGGAAGCCGGTCACGACGGTCACGGGCGTCTGTTTCATGGTGTGGGGTGCTCCTGCAGGTTCAGGACGGCGCTCAGCACGTCCGCGGGGTCGGTGTAGGGGGCGCTGGTGCTGAGCGCGGGGCGGCGCAGCACGATGAGCGGAATGCCGAGCTCCTGTGCTGCCGCGAGCTTGTCGTGCGCGCCGCCGGCCTCGCCGCTGTCCTTGGTGATGACGGACTGCACGCCCCAGTGCCGCCACTGGCTGACGTTCTGCTCGCGCGTGAACGGGCCGAGCATGGCGAGCAGGTTGCGGGACGGAATACCGGCCGCGCTGGCCGCGTCGAGGCTGGACGCGATGGGGGCGACGCGCGCGTACGGCTGCAGGCCCTGCGCTTCGGGGAGGCGCGTGAAGGCACTCAGGCCGCCCGAGCCGGTCGCGAGGAACACGCGCGGCCCGGCCTGCGCCGCGGTCCGCAGGGCGTCCTCGGGGCCGTCCACGAGCGTCACGCCGGGTGTGCCTTCCGGCAGCAGCGGCGGGCGTTCGTATCGCAGGTACGGCAGGCCGAGTTCCTGTCCGAGCAGGGCGAGCTGCGCACTCATCACGGCCGAGTACGGGTGCGTGGCGTCCACCACGGCCTTCGCGCCGCGCAGCACCTGACGTCTGGCTTCCACGCCGCGCCGACCGGCGTACACGAACGCGCCCGGCACGGCGTCCCGCGCGACCCGGCCGCCGTACTCGGTCGCGACGGACACCACCACCGTCTCGCCCGCCTGCACGAGGTCGCGGGCGATGGCGTTGCCGTCCGAGGTGCCCGCGAACACCCAGACCGCACCGGCGGGCGGGGCGTCCGGTTCGGGCGCGGCCTGCACCGGAGCGGCGGGCGGCGCTTCCTCCGTCCAGGCGTTGTAGCCGCGCGGCGTGTACATCCACTCCTGCCCGCCCGGCTGCGTCTTGCGGCGCGTGAAGCGGTTCCCGATCACGAGGCTCGTCAGCATGTCGAACCGTCCCCGCCGCAGTTCGCCGAGCGTCGTGATGCGCACCGTCTGGTCCTCGCGGTACGCGTTGCGGACCACGCCGCACACGGTGTCCGGCGACTTGTGTTCCAGCATCAGGTCCAGCACGCGGTACACGCCCTCCTGCCGCCCGCGGCTCTGCACGTTGTAGAACACGGCGCACAGGTCCGCCTGCGCAATGTGCGTCGCGCGCCGCTCGATCCACTCCCAGGGGCACAGCAGGTCCGACAGGGACAGCGTGGCGTAGTCGTGCGAGAGGGGCGCGCCCAGCAGGGACGCGCAGGCGTTCGCGGCACTGATGCCCGGCACGACCTGCACCTGCACGGTGTCGTCCTCGCGCAGTTCGTCGAACGCCAGGGTCGCCATGGCGTAGATGCCGATGTCGCCGCTCGACACGAGCGACACCGTGCGGCCCTCCCGCGCGAGGTTCAGGGCGAGCTGCGCGCGTTCGCGTTCCTGCGTGAGGGGCGGCGCGTGCTGTTCCTTGCCCTCGATCCACGGCGCGATCCAGCGGAGGTACAGGTCGTACCCGACGATCACGTCGCTCGCTTCCAGCGCGTGCCGGGCGAGGTCCGGGATGAGTTCCGCGAAGCCCGGCCCGACCGACACGAGGTTCAGCCGTCCGCTCATGCCTGCACCTCCGGCGCGGTGGGAGGCTGGGGCGTCCAGCGGTCCTCGACGGCCGCGACGGTCACGCCCTCGTGCACGAGGCGCGGCACGATCAATGTGCCCCTGGGGCTCGCGAGGAGCGCGCAGGGTTCGCTCACGCCGCGCGCGCCGGTCACATGCTCCACCCACGCGGAGGGCGCGGTCACGAAGGGCCGGGCCTGCAGGTCGCGGGCCGAGAAGATCCGCAGCGGCAGGCCGTGCGTGTCGCAGAAGTCCAGCAGGCCTGCCTCGTCGCGCTTCAGGTCGATGGTGGCGACCTCGCGCACGTCCGTCAGGCGCTCCCCGATGGCGCGCATGACGGCGGCCTCGACGGTGGTGGCCGTGACGCCGCGGCGGCAGCCGATGCCGAGCGTGAGGGGTCTGGTGGCCTCGGTGGCGGTCGTCACGACGGGCGTGGCGCCCGTCAGGTTCGCCACGCGGTACGCGAGGGCGTTCGCGCCGCCCTCGTGGCCGGACAGCAGCGACACCGCGAAGCGGGCGCCCTCGTCGAGCAGCACCACGGCCGGGTCGCTGAGCTTGGAGATGGGCAGGCCGCTCAGGGAGCGGGTGGCGATGCCGGACGCCATGAGCAGCACCCACCCGCCGAAGTCACGGAACTGCGCGTGCAGCAGGTCGCGCGGGGAGCGCGCGGCGTCCCAGGGGCGCAGGAGCGTGGCGTTCAGGCCTGCCGAGAGGGCCTGCGCGAGCGGGAGCGCCTCGCGGCGCACGGGCAGCACGGCGAGCGTCACGGGGCACTCCCGGCGTCCGTTTCGGGATCGCTGGCGCGGCGGAAGCGGTGCGCGTACTGCGGGTCGTACAGGCGCGACGTGACGCTCAGGTCCTCGCCGAGCGCGCCGCCCACCAGCACCATGGTCGTGAGCGCCCACTCGCTGAGCGTCAGGCCGTCCAGCAGCGTCCCGAGCGTGGCGCGGTGCTGGCGTTCCTCCGGCTGCGAGACGCGCTGCACGAGCGCGGCGGGCGTTTCCGGCGGGTAGTGCGCGAGGAGTTCCTGCACCACCGTCTCCAGCTGTCGTCCCGACAGGAACACGCACATGGTCGCGCGGTGCGCGGCGAGCAGCCCGAGCGCCTCGCGTTCCGGGACGGGCGAGGCGCGCCCGCTGCCGCGCGTGATGATGATCGTCTGCGACACGTCCGGCCGCGTCAGTTCGGCGTTCAGGGCGGCGGCGCACGCCGTGAAGCTCGACACGCCCGGAATCACCTCGAAGGGCAGGTCCAGGGTGCGCAGCAGGTCCATCTGCTCGGCCGTCGCGCCGTAGATGGCCGGGTCGCCCGAATGCAGCCGCGCGACGCTCCAGCCGTGCCGCAGGGCACGCGCGTACCAGTCGCGCTGCGCGTTCAGGTCGAGGGCGGCCGTGTTGACGGTCTGCACGCCGGGACGGCAGTGCTCCAGCACGGCTTCCGGCACGAGCGACCCGGCGTACAGCACCACGTCCGCCGTCTGCAGGGCGCGTGCGCCGCGCAGCGTGATGAGGTCCGGCGCGCCGGGCCCGGCGCCGATGAACCACACCTTCGCGGTGCGGCCCGTGGGGGTGGGGTGGGGGGTGGGGGAAGTCAGGTGAATCGCCTCTCTTTGGGGGTCCGGACGAGCAGCACCGACAGGTAGCCGGGCCGCGTGAGGTCGGTGGGAAGGTGGGTCAGGGTGGGCAGCAGCCGCTGTTCGGGCAGCCCGAGGCGCGACGCGAGCGTGGCGTGCTCCGTGAGGTTCAGCTCCTGCAGCAGGGCCAGCACGGCAGGAAAGCGGTGCCCGATCTTCATGACGGCCACCACGTCGTGCGTGAGCAGGTCGCGGCGCAGGGCGTCCATGTCGTCCGGGCAGGGGAGGATCAGGGTGCGTTCCTTCTCCTCCCCCAGACTGAACTCGGTGAGGCTGGCCGCCGTGGCGTAACTGGTGATGCCGGGATGCGTGACGCGCACCGAGTCCGGCATCACGGCCCGCAGCTGCGCGAGCAGGTAGCCGTACGTGCTGTACGTCATGCTGTCCCCGATCGTCAGGTACGCGACGGTGCGGCCCGCGCGCAGTTCGCCCGCGATCTCCTGCGCGAGCGTACGGTAGTGCGTCTCGATGCGGGCGTCGTCGCCGTCCATCAGGAACAGCACCTCGCGCACGCGGGCCGGGTCGAGGTCCAGGCCCGCGAGCATCGCGAGCGCGACGGACGACCCGGACACCTGCGAGCGCGGCGCGTACACGAGGTCCGCGCCCTGCAGGTCCTGCCACGCCGCGACGCTCAGCGAGCCGGGCGTGACGCCCACGCCCACGCCGATGAAGCGGCCCGTCACGCGCCGAACCCCGTGTGGGCCGCGCCGAGCGCGCGGCCGTTCATGGCGAACAGGCGCACGCGCACCTCGCGCGCCCGGGGCACGCGGGCGTGCATGGTGGCGGCCACGCGCGACTCCACCGCCCTCCAGAAGTCCGGGTGGTCGTAGGTCATGGCGATCTCCTCCACGGTGTTCGCGCCGCGCATCCGGGCCGCGTCCTGCTGCCAGGGGCCGCTCACGGCCACGTCCGCCAGGGCGTTCATGGCCATGCCGCTGCGCTGCGAGTGCGTGTCCCAGTCGCCGTTCAGCACCTTGGCGAGCTTGGCGGGGTGGCCCGCCACGAGCAGCAGCGGCAGCTCCTGCTGCCGTTCGTTCAGGCACGTCTGCGCGGCGTCCAGCGAGAAGCCCACGAAGTTCGAGATCTGGATGATCTGCCGGTCACCCACGCCCAGCGACCGCGCGAAGTCCCGCCCGAGCCGTCCGGGCGTGAAGGCCATCACGTCCGGCTGCACGCCCAGCGCGACGCGCACGTACACCTCCACGGACGCCATGTACGCTTCCAGGCTCATCGGTTCCACGATGCCGGTCGTGCCGAGGATGCTGATGCCGCCCAGAATGCCGAGCTTCGGGTTGAAGGTCCGGCGCGCGATGCGTTCGCCGTCCACGCAGCCGACCGTCACGTCGTACCCGGCCGCGTCGCCCGTCAGGTCCTCGACCGCCTGACGCAGCATTCGGCGCGGCACGGGGTTGATGGCCGCCTCCCCGATGGCGACCTGCAGGCCGGGCGCGGTGACGGTGCCGACCCCCTCGCCTGCGAGGCAGCGGACGGGGCCGCCCGCGTTCGGGGTGACGTGCGCCCAGATGGTCGCGCCGTGCGTGGCGTCCGGGTCGTCCCCGCCGTCCTTGAGGACGCTGGCGCGCGCGCCCGTTCCGTCCAGGGCGGCGTCCTGCACCGGGACGGCCAGCACGTGCTCCCCGTCCGGGAGCGGCACGTCCACCTCGCGCAGCGTCTCGCCGTGCAGCAGCAGGTGCAGCGCGGCGCGGGCGGCGGCGGCCGCGCAGGTGCCGGTGGTCCGGCCGCGCCGCAGGCCGTTCCCGGCAGGGACCGTGAGATCGAAGCGCTTCAAGAGGCGGCGTCCCTCCCGGCGGGGGCCGCGCCCGGCAGGGCGTCCGGGCTGCTGCCTGCCAGTTCGCCCGCCTGCGCGAGGCGGTTCTTGACCTCGATCATCAGGACGTTCACGACGCTCGACGCCCATGGGCTGCCGCCCAGCGTGCCCGCGTTCGTGACGCGCGGCACCTGCAGGCAGGCGCGCAGCGTCGCCTTGGTCTCGCGCGTTCCGACGAACCCCACCGGCAGGCCGATCACCAGCGCGGGCCGCCAGCGCTGCTCGCGGATCAGGCGCACCGCCTCCGCGATAGCCGTCGGCGCGTCCCCGATGGCGAGGATGCAGTCGTTCCCGAACTTCTGCCACGCGCGCCGGATGCCCGCCGCGGAGCGCGTGATGCCCTCCTCGCGCTGCAGCAGGAAGCTTTCCTTGTCGTGCACGCCGCACCACACGCGCACGCCCAGCTCGTTCACCAGTTCGCGCTTCAGGCCGCTCTGCACCATCGTCACGTCCGTCACGACGGTCTTGCCTGCCAGGACGGCGCGCACGCCCGCCTCGACCGCGCCGGGCGACACGTACAGGTCCTCCACGATGTCCACGTTGCCGCTCGTGTGCACCAGCCGCTGCGCGAGGTACCGCCACTCGGCGGGCACGGTGGACCAGTCGCGCGCCGCCGCGATGATCTCGAAGCTTTCCGCCTCGATGGGGTGCGGCACGTACCGCTCCCAGCGTTTCGCGGGGACGGGTTCGGCACGGCCCGCGAGGCCACGCACGGCCGCGTGATGGCTGACCTGCGCCTCACCCACCTGCGACTCGTACCCGACGACCGCCACGCGGTACTTGCACAGCGAGCAGTTCATGTGCGCGCGTCCCTCGAAGCCCTCGCGGGCGCGTTCCAGGAACACGCGGGCCACGTCCCGGTGCGGCCCGAGGTGCGCGCTGGCGAGCACTTCGAGGTCCGGGTGGCGTTCGCGGGCGGCGTGCACGGCGGCCTGCACGCGCTTGACGAGCACCCCGTCGAACAGGAAGTACGGCAGCACCACCACCCGCTCGAAACCCAGGCGCGCCGCGCGTTTCAGGCCCTCGTCCACGCGGGGCGACGCGGTGCCGCTGAAGCACACCACGCTCCCCCCGTACCCCAGGCCCTCCTCCAGCATCCGCGTGAGCTTGTACACGTCGCCGTTCGCGTCGGGGTCGGTCGTGCCGCGCCCCACCACCAGCAGGCAGGTCCGGGCGCGCGCCACCGTGCGTCCGGACGCGGCCTCGGCCTCCACCAGCCGTTCGCGGCACACCTGCAGCAGCAGCGGGTGCAGGTCCATCGCGGCGGCGTAATGGACGCGCGCCGCGGGGAACTCGCGCTGCAGGGCCTGAACCTCGCTCGGCAGGTCGTTCTTGGCGTGCGTGGCGGCCAGCAGCACGCCCGGCACCACCACCACGTCCTGCGCGCCCGCCTCCAGCTGGGTACGGACGGCCACGTCGATGGTGGGCGTGGCGAACTCCAGGTACCCGTACCCGACCGGTTCGGCCGACAGGTCGTTCATGTGCCCGACCAGCGTCTCGAGTTCCGCCATGCTGGACGGGTCGCGGCTGCCGTGCCCGGCCAGCACCACCCGGTACGCGCTCACGCCGTCCCGCCGGGCAGCGCGCCGGATTCGGGCGAGTCGAGCTGGCTGGGGAACGCCTGCGGCGCGCGGATCAGCATGATGGACAGGTCCGAGAACGCCTGCGTGCATTCGTCCAGGCGGCCCGCCCAGGCCGCGTCGCGCTGCGTGAGGGCCTCCCAGACCTCCACCTGACGGTCCGGGGCCACGCCGTGCTGCAGGCAGTGCGCGGCGACGTCCCTGGGCATGAAGTCCCAGGGGCGCGGGATCACGATGGCGTTCCGGCCGTCCTGCAGCGCGTGGATGAGGTGCGTCTTGAAGGGCTGCACGTCGCCGCGCCGGTGGAAGGTCAGGAAGGTCGTCTCGTCGAAGCACACCCGGCCCCGGCTCGCGAGGATCTGCGCGCTGGAGATGCCGGGCACGGTGTCCACCCGTTCACCGCACGCGAGTTCCACGCGCTCCAGGAACTGGAAGCCGGAGAAGTGCACGTCGCCCATGAACGCCACCACGCAGCGCTTCCCGGCGTGGTGCAGGGCCGCGACTTCCGCGAGGCGCTGCGTCTGGTCGCGGTACCCCATGCCGATCCGGACGGCGTCCGGGCGGATGAGGGGCGCGACGAGGTCGAGGACGGTGTCGAAGCCCGCCACGACCTCCGCGTCCGTGATGAGGTGACGGCCGAGCGACGTGAGGTAGTCGAGGCTGCCGGGACCGATGCCGATACAGGTGATCATGAATGCTCCATTCGGGCGGGGTCCGCGTGCGTGGCGGCCCCGCCGGTGTGTGTGGTGTGGTCCGGGTGCAGGGGGTGCAGGTCGGCGCCGAGGGCCGAGGCGAGCGGCGCGGCGCGCCCGAGGGAGTGAGGGCCGAGTTCCGTGTCGATGACGGTCAGGGCGACACCCAGGTGGCTGGCCACGTCCCGCAGGTGGGTGGCCGCGCCGAGCGAGTCCTGCCAGGGGTCCTGGCCGCCCGGCAGGGGGACGTTCGCGCGCCCGTCCGTGAAGAGCGCCACGCTCCCGCCGGGAGGGGAGAGGTCCTGCAGCAGGTCCGCCGCGAGCGTGAGGGCCTGCGCGAGCGGCGTGCGCCCGCCGGTCGGCAGGAACTCCAGGGCCGCGCGCGCCTGTCCGTGCTGCGCCGTGGGCGGGCACAGCAGTTCGGCGCCCGCGCCCCGGAACGCCACCACGGCTGCCCGTTCGCCGGACGTGAGGGCGGCGAGCAGCGACAGGGCGGCGCCCTTCACGGCCCGCATGCGTTCGCCCTGCGCGTGCGAACCGCTCGCGTCGATCAGCAGCAGCAGCAGGCGTCCGCCGACCTCCTCGCGGACCCGGCCGCGCAGTGCGTCCCGCGTGAGGGCGGGGCGGCCCGAGCGGGCGAGCGCGGCGTGCAGGCTGGCGCGCACGTCCAGTTCGCGCGGTTCGGGGTCCGGGACGCTCCGCACGGTGCGTCCGCGCGCCGTGTCGCCCGTGGGGGCGCTGCTCAGCGCGAGGCGGCCGGTGTGCCGTTCGGCGGCCCGCACGGCGAGGTCCGGTGCGTCCTGGGCGAGCGGCGCGAACACCCGCTCGTCTGGCCCCTGCGCGAGCGGTTCCGGGCTGTCGTCCGGCGGGAGCGGATCACGCTGGCCCGGCGATGGAAGCGTCTCGTTCGGGGTCTCCTGCGGCGCCTGCGGGGGGGGCGGTGATGGTGGTGGCGGCGGTGGCGGGCGCAGGGCGGGCGGCGGCACGCTGCCGGACGGCAGGCGGTGAGCGAGCACCAGCGGCAGCACCGCGTCCACGTCCTCCCCGCTCACCTCCCCCCGCAGGTGCAGCGCCGCGTGCGCCCGCGCCGCACGCACGAGCGCCAGGTCCGCGCGCAGCGACGTCACCCCGTGACGGCACACGTCCTCCGCCACGCGCGTGAGCAGCACGTCCGGCACGGTCACGCCGCCCATTGCCGCGCGCGCCGCCGCCACCTGCGCCGCCAGCTCCTCCTGCGCCCGCGCCCACCCGGCCCGGAAGGCGTGCGGGTCCGCGTCGAAGGCGAGTCGGCGCGCCAGCACCTCGCGCCGCACGCTCACCTCGTCCGGCGCGCGCACCTCCACCGTCAGCGCGAAACGGTCGAGCAGCTGCGGCCGCAGCGCCCCCTCCTCGGGATTCATGCTGCCCAGCAGCACGAACCGCGCCGCGTGAGCCTCGCTGAACCCCTCGCGCTCCAGCACGTTCACGCCGCTCGCCGCCACGTCCAGCAGCGCGTCGATCAGGTGCGCGGGCAGCAGGTTCACCTCGTCCACGTACAGCACGCCGCCGTGCGCCCGCGTGAGCAGACCCGGCTTCAGGGCGCTCTCGCCCCGCAGGGCGCGCTCCAGGTCCAGGCCGCCCAGCAGGCGGTCCTCGGTCGCCCCGACCGGCAGGTTCACGAACGGCGACCCGGCGGGCAGCAGTTCGGCCAGGGCGCGGGCCGCCGTGCTCTTCGCGGCGCCCTTGTCGCCGCGCAGCAGCACGCCCAGCGACGGGTCGGCGGCGCACAGCAGCAGCGCGAGCCGCAGCGTCTCCTGCCCCACCAGCGCCGCGAACGGGTAGAGCGGCGGCCGGTGCGCCGACTGTGCTGACGGCGGCGTCACGGCGTCACCCCGCGCGCCCGGCCCGTCTCGCCTCTTGCCTCCAGCAGCGTCTCGCTGTCCAGCAGCACGTCCCGCAGCGCCTGCAGCGTGCCCGGGTCCGGCTGCTCCCACAGGCCGCGCTCGGCGGCCTCCAGCAGGCGTCCGGCGACCGCACCGAGCGCCCAGGGGTTGCTCTCCTCCAGAAAGGCGCGCGTGACGCTGTCCAGCGCGTACGTACGCGCGAGGTCCTCGTACACGAAGTCCGGCGCGACGTGCGCGGTCGCGTCATACCCGAAGATGTAGTCGACGGTGGCCGCCAGTTCCAGCCCGCCCTTGTACCCGTGCCGCCGGATGCCCTCCAGCCACTTGGGATTCACGACGCGTGACCGGTGCACGCGCAGCGTCTCCTCGCGCAGGTCACGCACGGCGGGCGACTCGGGCCGCGACGTGTCCCCGAAGTACGTGGACGGCTGCGCGCCCGTGAGAGACCGGATGGTGGCGATCATGCCGCCGTGGAACTGCAGGTAGTCGTCGCTGTCGAAGATGTCGTGCTCGCGGTTGTCCTGGTTGTGCAGCGCCACCTGCACGGTCCGCAGGCGCGCGGCGAACACCTCGCGGGCGGGCGTGCCGCTCCCGGCGCGCGTGTACGCGTACCCGCCCCACTCCAGGAAGGCGCGCGCGAAGTCCGCGTCGTCCTGCCAGTGGCCCGTCTCGATCAGCGGCAGGATGCCCGCCCCGTAACTGCCGGGCTTCGCGCCGAACACCCGGTAGCGGGCCTCCTGCTCGCGCTCGTCGAGGGGGCGTTCGTCCGGCACGGCGAGTTCCGCGAGGTAGTGCTTGCGCGGGAAGTTCAGTTCCGGGTCCTCGTCCAGGCCCGTCACGAGCGTCACGGCGTCGTCCAGCAGGTCGATCAGGTGAGGGAACGCGTCCCGGAAGAACCCGGAGATGCGCAGCGTCACGTCGACGCGCGGCCGACCGAGTTCCGCGAGCGGAACGACCTCCACGCCCTCCAGTCGCCGCGACGTGCCGCTCCAGACGGGCCGCACGCCGAGCAGCGCGAGCGCCTGCGCCACGTCGTCCCCGTGCGTGCGCATCTGCGCGGTGCCCCACGCGGACAGGCCCACCATTTCCGGCACCTGACCGTGCTCCCGCCGGTAGCGGTCCACCGTCTCCCGCGCGAGCGCCTGCCCGACCGTCCACGCCGCCTGGGACGGCAGGGCGCGCGGGTCCACCGCATAGAAGTTGCGTCCGGTCGGCAGGATGTGCGCCATGCCGCGCGTCGGCGCGCCGGACGGCCCGGCCGGCACGTACCGGCCTTCCAGCGCGTCCAGCGTGTGCCGCACCTCGGCGTCCACCGCCTCGAGGTTGGGGACGAGCGTGCCGCACACGAAGTCCAGCACCGCCGCCACGTCCGCACTGTGCAGGCCCAGCACGGCCCGCTGCGCGTCGTCCGCGCGGCCCGGCAGGAAGCCGTCTTCTTCCAGGCGCGCCATGAGGTCCAGGCTCAGGGCGTCCAGGCGTTCCAGCACGTCCGCGTGCGCGTGGCACGTCACGCCGCGCACGTCTGCGGGCGCGGGGAGGCGCTCGCCGGGCCGCGCGAGCAGCGCCGCGAGCTCGAAGCCGAACGCCGACGCGAGCGACGCCTGCAGGCCCGGCACGCCCGCGTTCGGGAGGCGCGTCAGGGCGCGCAGCATGTCCGGCAGGGGCGGCATCTGCCCCAGCACGTGCAGCCCGTCCCGGATCTGCGCGAGGCCCAGTTCGCACAGGTACCCGTCCAGGTCTTCGAGCAGGTGCGCGACGCCGCTGCCGTCCATCTCGGCCAGCGTGACCGGCACGCCCTCCGGCGTGAGTTCGTCGTCCCACTCGTGCTTGTGGTCGCCGTGGTCGGCGCTCAGCATGCCTTTCAGGTCGAGGTCCGCCTGCAGGTTCGTCTCGCGGATCAGGTCCCAGATCTGGCCCTGCAGCAGCGGCAGCTTGCCGGGGTCGAGCTTCTCGACGGCGTAGTACTCGTTCACGAGCGCGTTCAGTTCGCTGAGCGGCCCGTACGTCTCGGCGCTCGTCATGGGCGGCGTCAGGTGATCCACCACCACCGCGTGCGCCCGGCGTTTCGCCTGCGAGCCCTCGCCGGGATCGTTCACGATGAAGGGGTACACGAGCGGCGTGTCGGTGAGCAGCAGGTCCGGGAAGCACTCGCGGGACAGGCCGACGCCCTTGCCGGGCAGCCACTCCAGCGTGCCGTGCTTGCCGACGTGCACGACGGCGTGCGCGCCCCACCCGCCCTCGCTGCGCGGCGAGGTCAGCCAGCGGTAGAAGGCCGCGTAGTGATGCGTGGGCGGCAGGTCCGGCTGGTGGTAGATGGCGTCCGGGTCCATGCCGTACCCGCGCGGGGGCTGCAGCGCCACGAGCGCGTTCCCGAGCTCCATCGCCGCGAAGTGGTGGTGCTGCGCGTCCCCCCACGGTTCCGTCAGTCCGGCCGGGACGGGCGTGCCCGCCACGAGCTTGCGGTCGATGCGTGACCGGCCCGCCCGGACGCTCGGCCCGAGCGCGAGCGCCTCGCCCCACTGGTCGTTCATGCGCTGCCGGGGCGCGTCCGGCAGGGACCGGTGCCACTTCAGGTACTCGGCCCGGCCGTACCGGTACGCGCGGGCCGGATCGAGCGGGTGCGCGTCGTCGTACGTGCCGCGCGACAGCAGGTCGTGCATCAGCGTGTCGCTGTGCGCGGGCAGGTCCGGCAGGCGGTAACCGCGGCCCTTCATGGCGCGCAGCAGGTTCAGCAGGCTGGCGGGCGCGTCGAGCCCCACCGCGTTCCCGACCGACGCGGCCTTCGCGCCGGAATTCGTGAACACGAACGCCACCCGCTTGTCCGTGTTCGGCAGGTGCCGCAACTCCGCCTGCCGCGCCGCGATGCCCGCCACGCGCGCCGCGCGCTCCGCGTCCGGCACGTACACCACGCCGTCCGGCGTGGACTCCTTGAAGGACAGCGGGACCGTCACGATCCGCCCGTCGAACTCCGGGATGGCGACGTTCATGGCGGTGTCCAGCGGGTTCAGGCCACGGCTCGACAGTGCCCACGCGCCGCGCGCCATGCCGCTCGCGACCGCCTGGATCACCGGCACGCCCAGCCGTTCGAGCGCCGTGACGTTCCCGCCCGACAGCGTCACCCCGCCCGCGTTCACGTCGCCCAGCGCGAACGACAGCGTGCTGACGAGCGCGTCCACCCGGCCCAGCATCGGTGCGAGCGCCAGCGGGAAGCCGTCCTCCTGCGCCTTGAGGCTCGACGTGAACACCGCGAGCGCGTTCACGCCTGCCGCGTCCAGCGCGTCCAGCAGCACGTCCACGAAGGCCGTGTTGCCGCTCAGCAGGTGCGCGCGGTAGAAGAGCACGCCCACCGTGGGCCGTCCCGGCGTCGCCTGACGCGCCCAGTCTTCCAGCGTCGCGCCGTCCAGCGCGGGCAGGTACACGCCGTGCTCCGGCGTGACGCGCGCCGCTTCGCTCCCGAAGGCCGTGAGCAGCGTCCGGTCCGACAGGGCGCGCAGGCCCTGCGCGAGGTTGCCGGGACCGCCGTGCATGAACGCCAGCGTCAGCGTCTCCAGCACGTCGAGCGGCACGTTCCCGGCCCGCGCGAACTCCGGGTCGAGTTCGCCGACGCCGCTCACCACCGCGAGATGCTGCCCGCGCGCGCGGGCATGCGCCTGCAGCGCCGCGAACCCCGGCAGGCCCGAAAGCGACCCGTGCACGCGCAGCACCACGACGGCCGCGCGGCCCAGCTCGCCGTCCAGCAGCAGCTGCATCGCTTCCGGCGTCCGTACCCGCTGCAGCGGGTGCGTGAACAGCGCCGGGAAGCCGGGCGGGAACTCCTCGCGCGCCCGGCTCAGGGCGAGCAGGTCCGTGTCCGCGTGCGACAGCACCGCGATCCCCGACAGGTCCGCCTGCTCCGCCGGGACGGGCGCCGCCGCGTCCTCCTGCGGCGCGCGGTACTCCCAGTCGTAGAAGTTGAAGACGTACTCCGACAGGTCCGGCGGCGGCACCAGGAAGCGGTCGGCGGCGATCATGCTCTCGATGTAGTCGTAGATCAGGCCCACCTGCCACTCGGTGTTCACGCTGTGGAACCACACGCTGCGCCCGTCGAACACCAGCGACGCCACGTTCGCGAGCGTGCACGGCCCCAGGCAGCCCGCCCGCGTCAGGTGCACCTGATTCCTCAGGCGGCGCGACACCCATTCGTTCTTGTACGCGTCCACCGGCAGCGGCGCGTACCCGCGGTCCGTGTGACCGCAGCAGCAGCCGGAATAGCAGTACGACAGGTGACCGCGCCGCTGCACGATGTTCACGGTGCGGCCGTCGGCACGCGTGACCTTCTGGCGGTGCAGGGCCGCGCCCTGACCCTCAGTCACGGGCGCACCGCACGGCGAACAGGGCGAGGGAAGATGCCGGGATACGGCAGGACGGCAAGAGACAGGTTCACGGCGGGTCCCCCTTTCAGCGAGAGGTGCCCCCACACGGGGGCGGACCTGGCAGGCATTCGGGCTCGGGCGGGACGCTTGTCAGGTCCAGACCACACCGTTGCGGAACAGCGCCGGACTCACACCGGACTTCCCCACTTTAAGCCCGGTCTATGGTGCGCCCACACGGGCACGGCGACTCGGGCACCAGGCTGCCCGAGCATAGCAAACGAAAAGCTGTGTACACTCACGGACGGTCCCGCGCCCCAGCGGCCGGACCCAGCGAGAACAGAGGGAAGTCCGGTCACGCCTGCACGTCAGGTTCAGTCCGGCACGGTCGCGCCACGGTCACAGTCCGGTCGCTCACTCGCCGCCACGCGCCCCGCAAGGGCGCTCCGCCCCCGCGCCAGGGGCAGTCGAGCACCGGCTCTGCTGCCGCGCCCCACCGTCAGGAGCCGTCATGCATCACCCCGACCCGAACCACCCGCACCCCTCCGCCCTCCGGATGCCGCTCGCCCGCAGCGCCCGCCACAGCCTCCCGTACCTGAGCGTCGTGCTGGCCCTGCACCTGCTGGCCCTGCTGCTGTGGGTGCCTGCCGCCCTGCACGCGCCGCTGCTGTGGGGCGTGGGCGTCACCGCGTACCTGTTCGGCCTGCGTCACGCCTGGGACGCCGACCACATCGCCGTCATCGACAACACCGTCCGCAAACTCCTGCTGCTCGGCCGTCCCGCGCACGGCACGGGCCTGTACTTCGGGCTGGGGCACTCCGGCGTGGTGTTCGCCCTGTCCGCCGTGGCCGCCGTCGTCGGCAAGGCCCTGATCGGCCGGCAGGCCCAGCTGGAAACCTTCGGCGGGTGGGTGGGTCCGCTCGTGGCGGGCGCGTACCTCCTCACGGTCGCCGCCGTGAACCTCGCGTCGCTGCCGCGCGTGTGGCGCGGGCACGAGCAGCACCACTCGCACGGCGGGCTGCTCGCGCGCCTGATCGCGCCCATGACGCGCATGGTGAACCGGCAGTGGCAGGTCCTGCCGCTCGGTTTCCTGATGGGCCTGGGCTTCGACACCGCCACCGAAGTCGCCCTGCTCGGCCTGGCGGGCAGCGCGTCACAGCAGGGCCTGAGCCTCGCGTCCGTGCTGAGCCTGCCGCTGCTGTTCGCGTCCGGCATGACGCTCCTCGACACGCTGGACGGCGCGGCCATGACGCACGCCTACGCCTGGGCGCTCGAACACCCCCGCGCGCGGCGCGGGTACAACCTCATCGTGACCGGCCTGTCCGGCGGACTCGCCCTGGTGATCGGCGCGGTCACGCTCGCCGGATGGGTGGGGGCGCACTTCACGGCGCTCGGCGCGTGGCTCGCCCCACTCGGCACGCTCGACACGTCCACCCTCGGGTACTGGCTGTCCGGCATCGTGCTGGGCCTGTTCGTCCTGGCGAACCTGCGGTCACGGCGTGTCCCCTCCAGCCGCGGCTGAAAGGGACGGCACGCCCCGAACCCTGAGCAGGACGCGCACGTCCCGTCTGCAATCCGTTCTGTGGGGAAGGCGGGCGGGTCCAGTGTCTCCAGTCCGGGACTTCCAGGGCCGGGGCTCAGTCGAGCAGGTACCGGAGGGCGTCCAGGGCGGCGTACCCGGAGGTGTCCTGCCCCGGCCCGGAATCCGGGACCTGTCCGTGCGGCCAGCGGCCTGCGCTGCGCAGGTCGTCGCCGCTCGTGAGCAGCGCGGGCTCCGGTCCCTGTGGCTGCGTCTGCCCCAGGCCCACGTCGGCCAGCAGCGCGTTGCACAGGCACATGCGGCCCCGCGTGTCCTCCGCCCGGCCCCCCTTGCGGGTGTACTCCCCGACCGGTTCGGCCGGGCAGCGGAATCCCACGAGGCCGTCCGGCCGGGCGTAACTCTCGCGCAGGTACCCCAGGTCGCAGCGGCGCGTGCGGGCCGCGTACACGTCCGGGTCGGCGAGCGTGCCGGGCAGCATCACCACCTTAAAGGGAAAGCCGGTCGGGGACGCGTGCGGGTCCGTCCGTACGCGCAGCTCACCGCGCCGAGCGCCCCGCAGCGCCCGGTCGCGCAGGTCCGCGCGCAGGCCGGACTCCTCACAGTACGCGAACAGCGTGCCCACCTGCACACCTGCCGCGCCGCGCGCCCACGCGTCCCGCAGCGCTTCCGGCGAGCCCGTCCCGCCCGCCAGCCAGAACGGCAGGCCGAGCGCCGCGAGGGCCTGCAGGTCCACCTCGTCTTTCGGGCCGTAGCGCGGTTCGCCCCGTTCGTCGAGGGCGCGGTCCCCGCGCGGGGGGGCGCTGTGCCCGCCCGCCGTGGGGCCCTCCACCACGAAGCCCTGCACGGCCCCCTCGCCGCGCCGGGCCAGCATGGCCGCCAGCACGTTCGACGACACGACCGGCAGGAAGGCCGGACGCGCGAGCGGTACGCCCTCCAGGCCCAGGGACGCCGGATCGAAGGTCAGGACGGTCGGGGCGGCCGCGCCCGTCACGTCTAGCCGCAGGGTCGCCGCCTGTCCCGCCGCGAAGCGGTCGAGGACCTGCGGCACGTCGCGCGGGATGCCTGCTCCCATCAGCACGACGTGCACGCCCGCCAGGACCGCGCCGTACAGGCCCGGCAGGGTCTGCAGCTGAACCTTGGTGAGGAGGTTCACGCCGACCGTGCCGCCGTGCCCCTCACGGGCCAGCCACACCTCCACGAAGTTCGCCATGACCGTCAGACGCTCGTTCTCCGGCTGCAGTGGCACGCCGGGCAGCGGCACGCGCCGGTACGGCTGCCCCGCCGCCCGGCCTCCCGGCAGGAAGTACCGGTCGAGCACCTCCCGCACCGCATCCTGACTCGGGAAGTGTGCCAGGGCGCGCCGGGTGTGACCGCCCGGATCGCCGTCCTGCAGTCGCCGGACCATCACGGTGTCCAGGCACGTGGCCGACACGACGCCCAGCTGACCGGCCCGCGACACGGCCCGTGCGAGCGGCCAGCCGGACACGCCCACCCCCATCCCTCCCTGGATCACGGGCGGGATGGGGGTGCGGTCAGGCCGGGCGGTCTGCTGATCGTCTGCCCGCTGATGGTCTGGGGATGTGATGGGTGGGCGGGCCGGGGAGTCAGGATGCACGCCCTCACGCTCGCCCTGCACCATTACGTTCCCGTTACCGGCCGTTCAGTCGGGGTCGCCCCGGCGCGCGGCGAGGAGCCTCACCGTGACGAGCACCGTGAAGGACAGCAGCACCATCACGGCCGACAGCACCAGCGCGGGCGCGAGGTCCGACTCCAGGGCCGAGTAGATGGCGAGCGTGACGGTGCGCGTGCGGCCCTGCAGCGATCCGGCGAACAGCACGGTCGCCCCGAATTCCCCCAGTGCGCGCGCCCACGTCAGGACCAGACCCTCCAGCAGGAAGGGAAACGCGAGCGGCCACGTGATGAGCCGGAACACCGCCCACCCGTCCGCGCCGTCCGTGCGCGCCGCCCCTTCCGCGTCGCGGTCCACCGCCCCGAAGCCCGCCTTCGCGGTCCGCAGGTAGAAGGGCGCGGACGTGAACAGCTGCGCCATCACGACCGCCGCGGGGGAGAAGGCGAGGTCCACGCCCGCCAGGTGCAGGGGCGCGCCGAGCAGCCCGGTCCGGCCGAAGGTGAGGAGCAGGCCGACGCCTGCCACGACGGGCGGCAGCACGATGGGCAAATCGAGCAGCGTGTCGAGCAGGGTGCGGCCCGGGAAGCGGAACCGGGCGAGCAGGTACGCGACGGGCGTCACGAGCAGCACCGTGAGGAGCAGCGTGACGCCCGTCGTGACGAGGCTCACGCGCAGGGCGTCCTGCACGGCGGGACTCTGCAGGGTCGGCACGAACCGCGGGCCGAGTCCGGCGTGCAGCAGCACCAGCGTCGGTGTCAGCAGGAACGCCGCCATCAGCACGCTCAGCAGCACGGGCAGGGCGTGCGGCGCGTGCCGGACGGACGGGCGGGCCGGGGTGCTCAACGGTGCGGGTGTCCGTGCGGGCGCGTCATTGCAGGCTGAGGAAGCCCCACTTCCTGAGGATCTTCTGCCCGGCGGGCGACTGCACGTACGTCACGAAGGCCTGCGCCGCCTCGGGACTGGCGGTGCCCTTGAGGACGCCGATGGGGTAGCTGGCGTTCTGGTTGAAACGGGTGGGGAGGGCGATCGCGCGCACGAGGGGCTTCAGGGTGGGCGTCACGTCGGTGGCGTACACGACGGCGGCGTCCGCCTCGCCGAGCTGCACCTTGAGGGCGACCTGCCGGACGTTGGTCTCCTCGCTGACGACGTTCTTCAGGACGCGGGCGGAGAAGTCCCGGCCGTACGTGCCGGACCTGTCGATGGCCGTCAGCATGCGGCGGGTGTAGTCGCCGACCGGGACGGTCCTGTCGGCGAGGACCAGCTTCAGGCCCGGTTTCGTGAGGTCGTTCAGGGTGCGCAGCGAGGCGTTGCTCTTCGGGACGATGAGGGTGAGCTTGTTGCGGACGAAGGCCTGCCCCGGAGCCACCAGCCCTCTGGTGACGAGGGGGGTGTACTGGGCGTCGTTGGCGCTGGCGTACACGTCGGCCTTCGCGCCGTTTTCGAGCTGCGTCCGGAGGGCCTGGGACCCGGCGAAGCTGAAGGTGGTCCGGTGGCCGCTCTGGGCGTCGAAGGCTTTGCCGAGTTCGGTGAAGGCGTCGGTGAGGGACGCGGCGGCGTACACGGTGAGGTTCGCGGCGGACGCGCTGCCGGTGGCGAGGAGGAGGGCGGTCAGGGTGAGGGATTTCAGCATGCGGAGCTCCTTCGTGGTCGGTGAGCCTGTGTGATCGGTCAGGGGGTGGACTGCCAGTGCTCGCCCGCATGCGCGGGGTCGTAGCCGCCCAGGGCGCTGAGTTCCGCCCGGAACGACTGCTGCTGCGCCACGCCGATCAGCGCGGCGATGGCGGGGTGCGTGAGGTACGGGTCCGGCACGACCAGGTCGAAGCGTTCGCGCTGCACCGGCACGAAGTCCAGCCCGAGCACCTGCGCGGCCGAGCGGGGCCCCGGCGCGGCGTCCGCGACACCCGCCGCGACGCGCCCGGCGGCCTCCAGGTGGCTGGGTGCCTCGTCGCGGTAGCCGGGCAGACGGGCGCGCTCGGCGAGCGTCACGCCGAGTCCGGCGAGCCACGCGTCGAGCAGCAGGCGGCTGCCCGCACCGTCCTCGCGGTTCACGAGGCGCAGCTGCCCGTGGATCAGGCTTTCCGGGCCGGTGACGCGCTTCGGGTTGCCGCGCGGCACGATCAGGCCCTGCTCCCACTCCCAGAGGGTGTACAGGTGGGCGCGGCGTCCCGGCAGTTCTCGCTCCACCGCGCCGAGGTTCGAGATGCCGGTCGTGGCCTCCCACAGGTGAATGCCGGCCGCGTGCGCCTCGCCGCGCGCCACGGCCCGCAGGGCCTGCAGGCTGGACGCGTTGCGCCACAGGACCCGCACGTCCGGGGTGTGCCGGGCCGCGTGCATGGCGGCCAGGCCGAGCGACGGGTCGCAGCCCGTCAGGACCGCCGTGCGCTGCGCGAGGCGCAGGTCCGTGAAGGGCTGCACGCTGGCGGGCGCGTCGCCGCTGGCGTCGCTGCGGAGGGTGCCGTCGGCCGGCTGGTCCCAGCCGCTCTGCCCGGAGAGCGGCTGGGCGAGCCAGTCGTCGCCGAGCTGCGCGAGCTGCACGCGCGTCCCGGCGGGCTGTGCGGGGCCGAGCAGGCGCGCGTGGACTTGCGGGGCGGGGTCGTCCTGCAGCTGGAAGAGGTCCTCGACGCGGCAGGCGAGCGCGCGGGCGAGGCGCAGGGCGACGACGGTGTTGGGGGTGTACGCGTCCGTCTCGATGGCGTGCAGGGCCTGCCGGGTGATGCCGCAGCGGGCGGCGAGGTCGCCGGGGCGGACGTGC
Source organism: Deinococcus aquiradiocola (assembly GCF_014646915.1). Lineage (NCBI taxonomy): Bacteria > Thermotogati > Deinococcota > Deinococci > Deinococcales > Deinococcaceae > Deinococcus > Deinococcus aquiradiocola. The sequence goes on from NZ_BMOE01000003.1 coordinate 25,437, forward strand.
AGCTCCTCGCGCCGTGCACGGACGCGGCTGGGGAGGGGGTCTGCGGGCGGGCCGTGCGCGGCACGGTCCGGGGTCCCTGTGGGCGTCATGCCCAAAGGTAATTCTGAAATGACGTCAGGTCAAGTGCAGTTGACGCCTCTGCGGATGGCCGGGCTCAGCCCGCCAGAATCTCCTCGATGCGCGCCAGTTCCGCCGCCCCGAACTCCAGCCGCGCGAGCGCCCCCACCGCGTCGTCGATCTGCGCCGGGCGGCTCGCACCGATGAGTGCCGACGTGACCTCCGGCCAGCGCAGCACCCACGCCAGCGCCATCTGCGCGAGCGTCTGCCCGCGCTCCAGCGCCAGCGCGTTCAGGGCGCGCGTGCGGGCCAGCACCGCGTCCGTCACGTGCTCCGGCCGCAGGAACCGGCCCGTGCTCGCCCGCGACCCCTCCGGAATCCCGCCGTCCAGGTACCGGTCCGTCAGGAGCCCCTGCTGCAGCGGACTGAACACGATGCTGCCCATCCCCGTGTCACGCAGCGCCGCCAGCAGCCCCGCCTCCACGTGCCGGTTCAGCATGCTGTACGACGGCTGGTGGATCAGGGCGGGCGTGCCCAGCTCCCGCAGCAGGGCGGCCGCGTGCCGCGTCGCTTCCGGCGAGTAGTTGCTGAGCCCCACGTACAGGGCCCGCCCGCTCCGCACGATGTGGTCCAGGGCCGTCATCGTCTCCTCCAGCGGTGTCTGCGGGTCGGGCCGGTGGTGGTAGAAGATGTCCACGTACTCCAGCCCCATGCGCGCGAGGCTCTGGTCCAGGCTGGCGATCAGCGACTTGCGGCTTCCCCAGCTGCCGTACGGGCCGTCCCACATGTCGTACCCGGCCTTGCTGGACACGATCAGCTCGTCGCGGTAGGGCCGCAGGTCCTGCTGGATCACCCGCCCGAAGGTGCGTTCGGCACTGCCGGGCGGCGGGCCGTAGTTGTTGGCGAGGTCGAAGTGTGTGACGCCCAGGTCGAAGGCGCGCCTCAGCATGGCGCGCGCGTTCTCCAGGCTGTCGCGCCCGCCGAACTCCTGCGCGGCGAAGTTGTGCCACAGTCCGAGCGAGATGGCCGGGAGGTGCAGGCCGCTGCGTCCGCTGCGGCGGTACGTCATGCCCGCGTACCGGGCGGGGGCGGGCGTGTAGGGCTCGGCGTGCACTGCGGGGTCGGTCGTCATGGAGGCCTCGTTTCCGGGTGGTCCGGCGTCTGGGAACGGCCCGGGCACCCGTGAGCGCCCGGGGCTGAATCGGTTCAGTTCCGGTCCATCAGAGCACACCGCGTCCCTGCTGACCAGGGGTGACACTCCGCACGGCCCGTCCCGGTCGTCAGTCGGTGAAGTACCGGACCTTCTCCGCCAGCGGGCGGCGCTTCCCGGCGGGCCAGCTGCCCTCGTCGCGCGGGTAGCCGAGGTACAGCACGCCCATCATGCTGGCGCGCTCACCGAAGCCGAGTGCCGCGCGCGTCGCGTCGTGCAGGCTGGGCGGGTTGCTGATCCACTTGCTCGCCAGTCCCAGCGAGCGCGCCGTCAGCATCAGGTTCTGCACGGCGCACGCGACCGCCCACTGCTCCTCGTGCAGCGGCATGCGCGGCTGCACGGCGGGCTCCACCGCGACCGCGATCCAGACGGGCGCAAGCTGCTGGCGGCCCTGCTGCAGGCGCAGCACCTCGGGGTCCGCCTGCGGTTCGCCTTTCAGCAGGGCCAGGGAGGTGGCGAGCGCTCCGGAGAGACGCATGCGGGCCTCGCCGGTGAAGACCGCGAAGCGCCACGGTTCGGTCTGCCCATGGCTGGGAGCCCAGTTCGCGGCCTCCAGCACGCGTTCGATGACGGGCGGCGCGACCGGGACGGCACTGAGGTTCAGGAGGTCCACGGTGCGGCGCTCGCGGACGCTGTCGTGCAGGCTGAGGGGGAGGCCGCTCATCGGGGTGCGGCCGGGATGGGGGAGGGGAGGGTGAAGGCCATGCTGCACGAAGCATCTCATAACCGAGTAAAACGGTCAAGATTGCGGGGCTTCGCTGCCGGACTGAACCTTTCCCGCTCCGCCCACGTACCCCTGCCATGATCCGTTCCCCGACCGCCGCGCTCCTGGCCCGCCCCGACCGTGCCGGCCGCGACCCGGGCCGCCGCACCGCCCGGCCTGATAGCGTGGAGGCCGTGGCCGATCCGCCCGACCCGCCGAGTGACGCGCACCTCATGCAGTCCCTGCAGGTGCGGGATGAGCGCGCGCTGGCCACGCTGTACGACCGGCACAGTCCCGGCGTGTACGCCCTGCTGCTGCGCCTGCTGGACCCGCCGAGCGCGCAGGAGGTGCTGCAGGACGTGTTCCTGCGGCTGTGGGAGGCCCCGGAACGGTTCGATGCGGGCCGGGCAGAACTGCGCGCGTACCTGCTGGTGATGGCCCGCTCGCGCGCCCTGGACCGCCTGCGGCAACGGCGCGGCGAGTGGCGCCTCTACGACGACGAGGGCCAGGACTTCCCGCTCCCCGACGACCGTCAGGACCCCTTCGCCCGGGCCGCCGACCAGCAGCAGGCCGACGAGGTGCGGCAGGCGATGGCGCGCCTGAGCGACGTGCAGCGCGAAACGGTGCGGCGCGCCTTCCTGCTGGGCGAGTCGCGCGAGGAAACGGCACGGCACATGGGCGTCCCGGTCGGCACGGTCAAGAGCCGCCTGAACACCGCGCTCGGCGCCCTGAAACGCCGCCTCTCCGTACGGGAGGACCACGAATGACCCGCCTGCGCCCGCCACATGCCCTCGACCGTCCGTCCTGCCACCCGAAGGAGGTGAACACATGACCCCCCAACCCCCCGTCCCACCGGAACACGACCGCTGGCGTGACGAACTGCACCTTGCCGCCGCGTCCGGACGAAGGCCCGGTCCGGCGCTGGACGCTCACCTGCAGCACTGCTCCGCCTGCCGGGAAGAGTGGGCGCTGTTGCAGACCCTGCAGGCGACCCTGCTGGAGGACGCCGCCGCGCCGCCTGCCGCGCCGCCGCCCGCCGTGCGGGACGCACTGCTGCGCCGCGCGAACGGCCGCACCGTGGCCCGCCCCGCACCGGTTCAGGCGAGGTCGGCAGTCCGTCCAGGGGCCCGCGCCGCCCTGTGGCCCGGGCTCGCGCTCGGTGCGGCTGCCGTCGCCGCCGCCCTGCTGCTCACCGGAACGCTCCTCGGCCCACCCAGCCTCGCGGGTGGCCTGCCGGACCCGGCCGTCGTCGTGAACGCCGGACCGGCCCTGCTCGTCGCCAGCAACGGCGCCCTCCCTCCCGCCGGACGCGGGACGCCCGGCACGGCCCGCGTGAGCCTCGTCACGGGCGAACGCGTGACCGCCACCCTCGACCTGCCCTCTCCGTCCCCTGCGTGGTTCACGGAGGGCCTGCGCGTCGGCGAGGACGTGTACCTCGCCGACGCCGGCAACGACCGCGTCCTCGAAGTCCAGCTGAGCCCCCTGCGCCTGCGGCGCGCCTACCCCGTGCCGGGCGGCGTGGCGGGCCTGAGTGCCGGCAACGGCCGCGTGTACTACAAGTCCGTGCGCGGCGAGGTCGGCACCCTCCCCACCGTCCTGCACGCCGGGACGCGGATGGCGCTGCACGCCGAGGCGCCCACCCGCATGCCGGACGTGATGGACGGCGTGCTGATGCAGCGCGGCACCCTGTACGTCACGCACCACCTGCGCGGCGAACTGTGCCTCCTCGACCCGGTCACGCTCGCCGTCCGGACGCGCGTACACGTGGGGGGCGCGCCGGTCGGAATCACCGCGGACCGGGAGGGCCTGCTGCTGCTGGACGTGCAGGGCCGCCTGCTCCGCACCGACTTCCAGGGCCGCGTGCGGCGCACCTGGGCGCTGCCGGGCCAGCCGGACAAGTTCGTGCTGAACGGCCGCACGGTCGTCGTCACGGACCGCGCAGGAACCGTCACCCGCCTCGACCTCGGCAGCGGAGCGCAGCGCAGCGCGGCCCTCCACCACCCGATGGACGTGACGCTCGACCCGCGCGGCGACATCGTGGTCGCGCAGGGTGGGCGCGGCGTCGCGCTCCTCACGCCGGACCTGACCGTGATGCCCGGCGGCGACGTGCGCTGACCGTCCCCTTCCGGCCGAGGGGGCGGTCTCCGCGGTCCCGTGCGACCGGCCTCCGGACCGCTCAGGGCCGCGGGGGTTCTGCCGGGCTGTCCGTCGCCGCGACCGGCGCGCTGTCCTCGCCGGGGCAGCGGTTCAGGTACGCCTTCAGGTCCGCGAGCGGCAGGGGCCGCCCGAACAGGTAGCCCTGCAGCAGGTCCACCCCGATCTCGCGGGTGATCTCGGCCTGCCGTTCCGTCTCGATGCCCTCGGCCACCACCTCCAGGCCCAGGCCGTGTGCGAGGTGCGCGATGGTCTCCACGATGGCCCGGTCGCGCCGGTCGCCCGCGAGTTCCCGGACGAAGGCCCGGTCGATCTTCAGCGCGTCGAGCGGGAACTGGCGCAGGTACGCGAAACTGGAGTGCCCCGTCCCGAAATCGTCGATGGAGACGCGCACGCCCAGTGCCCGGAGCGCCTGCAGCACCCCGACCGCGTACTCGGGGTTGCGCATCACCTGACTTTCCGTGAGTTCCAGTTCCAGGCGCGACGCGGGCAGCCCGGAATCCCGCAGGGCGCCCTGGACTGCCCCGATCAGCGACGCGCCGTTCAGGAACTGGCGGGCGCTGACGTTCACGCTCACGCGCAGGTCACCGAGCGGCGCGATCTGACGGCACGCTTCCGTCAGCACCCACGCGCCCACCTCCACGATCAGGTTCGAGTCCTCCAGCGCCGGGATGAACTCGGCGGGCGGGACGAGTCCCCGGACCGGGTGGCGCCAGCGCAGGAGGGCCTCCACGCCCAGCACGTGACCGGTGCCCGCGTGAATCTGCGGCTGGTGGTGCAGTTCCCACTGCTGTTCGCGCGTCGCGGTCTGCAGTTCCCTCTCGAAGGTCATCGTGCCGCTCGTCAGGTCCGGGTGGAACAGTGCCCAGCGGGCGTCCGTGGTGAGCGCGTGGTGCAGGGCGAGGTCCGCGTGCTTCAGCAGGGTCTCGGTGTTCATGCTGTCGTCCGGGAACGTCGCGAGGCCGAGCGCCATCTCCGGCCAGTACTCGCGCCCGTCGAGGTTCATGGGGGTGCGCTCCAGGGCGGCCTGCACGCGTGCCGCCACCGCGGCCGGGCCGTCACCCGAGTGCATCAGGAGCAGGAATTCCGCCCCGCCGGGCCGGGACGCCGTCTCGCCGTCCTGCAGCGACGTGGACAGCAGCATCGCGACGTGCGCGAGCAGCGCGTCCCCGCTCGCCTGCCCGTACGTGAGGTTGATCTGCCGGAAGCGCTTCAGGTTCAGCAGGCCGACCGTGACGGGACGCCCGGTTCCGACCCACTGCCTCAGGCGGTCGGTGAGCAGCGTGCGGTTGGGGAGGCCGGTCAGGGTGTCATACAGGGCGAGGCGCTGCAGTTCCGCAAGCTGTTCGCGGATCTTGGTTTCCGCGAGGTGCGTCGCGTGCCACGCGGCGGCCCGGTCGTGCTTCACGCGTTCCACGTCGTGCCGCATGTTCAGGATCATCAGGCGCTGCTCGTTGTCGTCGTTGCGCAGTTCGCGCTCCAGCTGTCTCGCCTCGCCCACGTGTTCCAGTGCGAGGACGTGCTCGCCGAGCGAACTGAGGATCCGGCACAGCAGGTCGTGCGTCTCCAGTTCCATCAGGCGCCGCCCCGCCTGCCAGCAGGTGCGCAGCGCGGCCCGCGCGTGGTCCAGGGCGCTCGCGGGCCGCCCGGCCTGCAGTTCGAGCCGCGCGAGCCCCAGGGTGCAGAGGATCTCCACGGCGTTGTCCTGCGCGTCACGCGCCAGGAGCAGCACCTCGTCCATCACGGTGATGGCGGCCTCCAGGCGTCCCTCCTGTTCCAGCGCGAGGGCCGTGCCGTGCCGTGCCCGCATCAGCAGGTCCTGCGCTTCGATGCGTCCCGCGCCCTGGCAGGCGCTGTGCAGGTGTGCCCTGGCCTCCTGCAGCTCGCCCTGGCCGAGCAGCGACTCGGCGAGATTCAGGTGCAGGGCGACGCTCTGCCGGTCGGGCGGTCCGCCCACGAGGGCGAGCCCTTCACGCGCGTACTGTTCGGCCCGGCCGAGGTCGCCGTGGTCCAGGTGCGTGCGGGCCAGGTTGCACAGCAGCGGCACGAACAGCGGATGATCCGGCTGTCCGCTCAGCAGGACGCGGGCGTTCTCGAGGTGCTCGGCGGCCAGCGCGAGGTTCCCGAGTTCCAGGCTCAGGATGCCGAGGTTGTTGTAGGTGCTTGCGACGGCCATGTCGTCCTGCAGTTCCTCGCGCAGCGCGAGGGCGCGGTGCAGTTCGCTCAGCGCCTGCATGCTGCGTCCCTGCAGGTGCAGCGTTCCGGCGAGGCCGCTGCGGACGTCCGCCTGAATGCGGCGGTCGAGGTCGTGGGTGAGCAGGTGCTCGAAGGTGGCCTGCGCGTCCGCGAAGTGCCCGTGTTCCAGCAGTCGCCACGCTTCGTCGTACCGCTCCTGGGCGACGCGTTCGGGCAGCAGGGGAAGCTTCGGGTCTGGGGGCACGCGGAACCTCGTTGGGGACCAGAGCGTGATTTCGGACGCGCAGAAACCACCCGGGAGGGTCCCAGGTGGCTCCAGTCTAAACACGGTGTCTTACCGAACTCCACCTCTGCTGCTTTCTCAAGCAGTGGTGATGTCCGGGCGGTCCGCACGGTCTGGGGTTCAGGGGTTCAGCAGGGCGCTGTACGCGGCGAGGTTCAGGCGGCCTGCACCCTGGCCCGGCACGCTGGCGGTGCTGGACAGCAGGGCGGCGCGCGTCTGGGCCGGGCCGTGCTGCTCGCCCAGTCCGAGCGCGAGGGCGCCCGTGACGACGGCGGCGCTCTGCGAGGTGCCGCTCCAGTACACGCCGTAGTCCTGCGGGGCGGGCGAGTAGATGCCCTCGCCGGGCGCGAAGACGCTCAGGCCCGCGCCGGTGTTGCTGAAGGCGCTGACCGTGCCGTCCAGACCGACGCTGCCGACCGCGAGGCGCTGCGGGTCGCCCTGTGCGCCGCGCGCGGGGTAGTCGAGCTGAGTTGCGCCGTCGTTGCCGCTCGACGTGACCACGAGCACGTTCAGGCTCTCGGCGTACTGGATGGCCGCCTCGATGGCGGGAGAGGGGTCGGACGTGCCGAGGCTGAGGTTGATGACCTGCGAGCCGCTGTCGGCGGCGTACACGATGGCGGCCGCCACGTCGGCCACGTCACCGCCGCCGTTCGTGCCGAGCACGCGCAGCGGCAGGATGGTCGCGCCCGGACTCATCTGCAGGATGGTGGACGTGATGCCCGTCCCGTGCCCGAACCCGGCGTCTGCGGGCGTGCCGGGCTCGTCGGGCAGGGTGTCGCCGTCCACCCAGTCGCGCCATTCGCTCTGCGGGGCGAGACTGCCCGCGAAGAGGGCCGTGTCGGCGCCGGTGTCGATCACGGCGACCTTCACGCCGCTCCCCAGGTGCGTGAGGCGCGTCTGCGCGGCGTCGAGTCCGGCGGAGACCCAGTTGCCGGAGTTCTCGGGCATCATCTCGAAGGTCGCCTTGGTCCAGATGACGGCTCCGGCCTTGGTCCAGATGACGGCGGGCGCTTTCGTCCAGATGACGGCCCCGGCTTTGGTCCAGATGACCGCGCCGGCCTGCGCGCGGACCCGGCCTTCGTTGGTCTCGCTGCTGGAGCCGAGCCCGAGCGTCTGCAGCTGGGGCCGGTCCGTGCGGACGATGGCGAGGTGCGCCTGCGGTTTGAAGGCCACGATCTCGCCGCCGTAGCGGGCCCGCAGGTCGGCGGGCGTCTCGTTGCCCTGCAGGGTCAGTGTGAGGACCTGTGAGGTGTGGGCGGTGGGGCTGCCGCTCTGCCCGCAGGCGGCGAGGGTGACGCTGAGGAGGAGGGCGGCCGGGAGGATGGTGCGCTGCTTCATGGTGGACTCCTGTCGGGACGGCGGGGCCGTCGGGGCGCGGTGCTGGGGCGGGCCGGGATGAAAGGAGGTCGCTGGGCAGGAAGGGTCGTGACCGGAGGTGCGGTTGGTGCGCCTGGGCGCGTCGTTCGGGTGGGCGGGACGGGTCTGGTGGCACGCCTTCCTGGGCACGTGTCCAGGGTAGTCCGTCCACACTTTATTCACACTTAGCGTTCATCAAGAAAGTGACCTGTGAACGCCGTCGGCGCTCGCTATGCTGCCCGTGTGAACCGGTGCCGCTCCGACCCGCAGGCGCTCGACGACTCCTCACCCCACCCCCCCTCCCGCCTCTGCCGGTCGCCCGCATGACCTCCGACCACTCCATCCGGCGTGCGGTGCGGGGCGGCGACCCCGCCCTCGGTCTCGCCCTGTACCAGGCCCTCCCTAACCCCACCCCCGAGGACGACCGCTGGGCCGGGCACGGCCTCGTCACGCTCGGCCGCCTCCTCGACGCCAAGGACCTGCTGCAGCGCGCCCATGGCCGGGGCCACGCGCCCGCCAGCATCGAACTCGCCCGCACCCTGCGCCTCCTCGGGGACGACGTTCCCACCCGGCCCTCCCTTCTGCCCGACCCGCAGGCGTGGCCGGACCCTGCCGACCGCGTGCTGGCCTACCTCGAAGACGGCGAACGGCACCTGCACGCGGGTCAGCCCAGACTGGCCCTCGCGGCCACCGAGGATGCCTGGAGTGCCGCCCAGGGCGACCCGCATGCCACGTCCGCCGACCGGGCCGTGGTCGCCACGCACCTCGCCCGCGCCTACGCCACGCTCGGCCGCACCCTGCACGCCGAGCACTACGTGGCCCTCGCCGCGCAGCACGCGACCGGCACGCACCGCGTCCCTGCCCTGCACGTCCGCGCTGCCCTCGCCGTCGCCTCCGGCCGCTGGACCCAGGCACAGCAGGACCTCGACGAGGCCGCGCCGCTCCTCATGCACGCGCCCCTCCACGCGGCGCAGCACCACCTGCACCTCGCCGACCTGCGCGCCGCCCTGAACGACTGGCCCGGCGCGGCCCGCGCCCAGGACACCGCCGTCACGCACGCCGCCCGGACCGGACAGCCGCACCTGCAGGCGCAGGCCGAACTCGCCCGCGCCGCCGTCCACACCCGCCACGCCGACCCGCGCGCCCGCGACGCCCTCAGCCGCGCTGCCGCCCTCAGCACCTCCGGGGCCGTCCAGGCGACCCTCTCGCTGCGCCGCACCGCATGGCAGGCCACACAGGACGACCCGCACGCCGAGACCACCCTGCGCGACCTGCACGCCGACCTCGGCGCACGCGGCCTGACGCGCGACGCGGCCGCGTGCGCCCTGCACCACGCGAACCTGCTGCTGCCCACCCGGCCGGAACAGGCCCTCCGCGGCGCGCTCGACGCCCTGCACCACGCCGGAACAGGCGCGTTCACGCTCTGCGAACTGCGCCTCCTGCCCGCCCTGGACGCTCACCTGCAGGCGCACGCCACCATGCCCGGCGTACCCTCCCCCGCCGACCGCCGCCGCCCAGACCCCGCCCCGCACGCCGCGCTGCACTTCCGTACGCTCGGTACCGCCACCCTGAATCTCGACGGGCAGGACCTCCGGCTGCGCATGAAACGCACGCCCGAACTCCTCGCGTACCTCCTGCACGCCGGGACGGCCACGCGCGAGCAGGTGCTGCTGGCCCTGTGGCCCGACGACGACCCGCGCCGCGCCACCAACTACTTCCACCAGGCGAAACACGAACTGACGCGCGCCGCGCCCTCCCTGCACGTCCAGCACGACCGACGAACCGGGCAGTACCGCGTCGTCAGCAGCGGCCCCGCACTCGAGTGGGACGTGCAGGCCCTGCTGCAGGGCCTGCACGACGCCCGCGAGGACCGCGTGCTGCGCGCCATTCAGACGTACGGCGGCCCCTTCCTGCCGGACGCCGACACCGAATGGGCACGCGAGGAACGCGACCGGATCGCGTGGGCCGTCCTCACGGCGGGACGCGCCCTCCTCACTCGCTGGCACGCCCGGCAGGAGCATCATCCCTGCGCGGCGCTCGCCCGGCAACTCCTGCTGATCTCACCGCACGAGGAGGACATCGTCGAAGCCCTCACCGAGGCGACCCTGCACCTCGAAGGGCCCGGTAGCGCCCTGAACCTCATCGAGGAGCAGCAGCGCCACGCTCGGCGCGACCTGGGGCGCACGCCCGACTGGACGACCCGCCTCGCGGGCCGCGTCCGCGCCACCCTCGGCAAGTAGGGACGGGCTGGCTGATGCCCGCAGCCGGGTGGCGGCCCTGCGTTCAGTTCGGCCGGACTCCAGGCGTGCCGCTCGGCCGCACCCCGGAGCGCCGCGCAGTCAGGCGTGATCCCGGTTCAGGTGGGGGTCGGGGCGCGCTCTCCGGCACGAATCTCCACGTTCAGCACGTTCGCGGGCGGCGCGAGCGGGCAGCTCCAGCGGTGATCGTAATAGCAGGACGGGTGGTACGCGAAATTGAAATCCAGCACCAGTCGGCCGTCCGGGCCTGCTCCGAGATCCGCACCCTTCACGGTGTCCAGCAGGTAGCGGCCACCGCCGTACGTTTCCCGCCCACTCGTCCGGTCACGGAACGGCACGAACACCCCGCCGCCGTACACGTCGATCCAGTACGCGTCCAGCGTCCCGAACGGCAGGCTCAGGCGCGCGAAGCGCACGAGCGGCATGTCCTGCCCGGTGCTGGTGGGAATCACGAACCGCTCCTCCGGCAGGGCCTCCAGTGCCGCCGTGAACGCCAGCCCCGCGTCGTACGGCCAGTAGGGCAGGGGGCGGTCCGCGCGCGCCTCCGGCGGCACCGGCGACTGCGGGTGCGTCCGGAACAGCCGCTCGCGCTCCTGCACGAACGCCGCGTGCCGATCGGCGCGTTCCGGGACGCTCAGGCCGTGGAGGGCCGCGTACTGCCGCTGCACGCGGCGTCTCCAGTCGAGCAGGTCAGTCCAGGTGGCAGCTTCGGTGACGGTCATACCGCAGGCTAGCGGCCCCCGGCCCGGTCTGCGCGGCACGGGCACACCTTGCACCCGCCGGGCCGGTGCTCTGTTTCGCAGCATGCAGTCTCGACCCGTGCCCGTCCGGTACCATCCAGGGACATTCATCCCCTCACGGCTGCGGCGCGTGAGGCGCTGGCCCCGCGTCTGTTCGCCCGCCCCTTGCCCGGCCCCCGCCGGTCGCCAGGAGGAACCAGCATGCTCGAACGGCATCTGCTCGACGGTCCACGCAACAGCATCTACGGCATCTACGACGATCTCGCCCAGGTCCGCGACCTCACGGACCGTCTCCTCGCGCTCGGCCTGCAGGACGCCAAGGTCCGCATCCTGCAGGGAGACGCGGGCGCGCGCGAACTCGACCGGGACGGACGGCATCACGGACTCATCGCCCGCCTGCGCCGCAGCCTGCAGGGCCTCACGGACGAACGTGGCCACGTCGAGGAGTACGAGTGGGCCGTCCGGCGCGGACGCATCGTCGTGTCCGTGAAGCTTCCGCCCCGCACCGACCGTTCCCCCGTCTGCGCCGCGTTCCGCGAGACGGGCGCGACCTTCGTGCACCATTACGGCGCGTGGGTGGTGCAGCAGCTGAGCGCCTGACCCGGATCCGCACGGTCCGCAGGGAAAAATTGTCGGAACGCACACAGGCCGGCGGACGTTTAACGCCGCTCAAGGCTTCGCGGGGGACACATGAAGGAAACAGGCCGGATTCCCACGTACGCCCCGGGCCGCCCCCGCACACTGGAGCCATGAACAACGAACAGATCGGTGACGCCCTGAAGAAACTGTCCGGCACGCTGCGCGACGGCGAGAAAGGCTTCGCGGACGCGGCCGAGAAGGCCGAAGCCGCCGACCTCAAGAGCATGTTCTCCAGCCTCAGCCAGGAGCGCGCCTCGCTCGCCTCGGACCTCGAACCTCTCACCCGCCAGTACGGTGAGACGCCCCGCGAGGGCGGCAGCGTCGGCGCGGCCCTGCACCGCGGCTGGCTGAACGTCCGTGACGCCCTGACCGGCAGCGACGACTACGCCGTCGTCGCCGAGGCCGAACGCGGCGAGGACGTCGCGAAAGGCAACTACGAGGAAGTCCTGAAAGACGAGCTGCCTGCCGACGTGCGCTCGGTGGTCGAGGCGCAGTACGCCAAGATCAAGGCCAGCCACGACAAGGTGCGCGACCTGAAGCACACCATGGAAGCGGCCCGCAACAAGTAATTCCTCTCCCGAACAGTTCCGCTGTGCCCTGAAGCACAGCAGAACCAGGACACGGCGAATCCACATGGATTCGCCGTGTTTCATGTCCTCTTTGTCCGCCGTCCGCTTTCGTGCCGGTCACCTTCGGGAACAGTCACCTTCAGGAACAGCGCCGAATCCAGGTCCGCCTCCCCCGGACGGGACGTTTGTCACGCGTTTCGCTCGGCTGAGTCCCGATCAGCGAACGGTGGGTTCAGGCAGTCACGCCGGGTCCGTTCCGGGCGCCGAGGGCGGTGGCGCAGCGCCGCTGGTGGTCCTGCAGGGCGTCCAGCAGGGCGGCGGGGCGGTGCACGCGAAAGTCGCAGCCGAGGGTCAGGAGGTGTGCCGCAAAGCTGTGCAGGTCGTCCCGCTGGCAGTGCAGACGCGTCCCGGTTCCGTCGGGCTCCAGGGCGGCACCCCAGGTGTGCAGGCGGGCGCGCAGGGCGTGAGGCGGGGCGTCCAGCCACACCTCGACGGTGTGTACGGGGTCCGGCATGGCGAGCAGCACGCCGAGGGCATCGAAATCGGGCGGCGGCACGAAGCGCTCCGGGCAGATCTGCAGGTCGGTCATGCGGTCGAGCCGGAAGCTGCGGAGCGCGCCGCGCAGGTGGCATTGCCCGACCGCGTACCAGCGGCCCCAGTGATGCAGGGCGCGGTACACGTTCACGCGCCGCGTCTGTGGACCGCGCGCCTCACGGTCTGGCCCGGTGGGCGGGTAGCGGAAGGTGACGGTGCGGCCCTGCTGCACGGCGACCGTGAGGGCCGCGAGCAGCGCAGCGTCCGTCCGCACGCCGTCCCCCTGCCCGAACTGCACGGCCTGCTCCAGCGCCTGCACCTGTTCGCGAAGCGCGGCGGGCAGGGCGCGGCGCAGTTTGCTGCGGGCGCCGGTCGTGGCGGGCGTGAGGGAGTCCAGGCCCAGCAGGTGCAGGGCCTGCAGGCCGAGCGCGACGCTGGTGGCCTCCTGCGCCGTGAACATCAGGGGCGGGAGCCGGTAGCCGGGCCGCAGCCGGTACGCGCCGCCGACGCCGCGCCGACCCTCGACGGGCACGCCGAGGTCCTGCAGCCGTGCCACGTACCGCTGCACGGTACGCGCGCTGACCTCCAGGTGGCGCGCGAGTTCCTGCCCGGTGATCTCCTCGTGCTCCTGAAGGAGTTCCAGGACCGTCAGCACCCGCATGGAGGGGTCGTACATGCCGGCATCATGACACGCCCGTGCGGGTGGCGGCGCCGGTCAAGCAGGTCGGGGCCCTGTATGCAAGGGGGCGTTCATGAAGACGCATAAACAAACACCCAATCCGGGACGCGGTCCTCGGGTATGGTGAACGGATAGACCGGCCCGCCCGGCAGGTTACTGGAGGGATAACGATGCACGAGCAGGAATTGAACGGTCAGAAGGATGTCTCCCAACAGCATACGTCAGAGCGGAGCGACGTGGAATCCACCCCGGTCACCCAGGGCGACCTGTCCAGCACGAACAGCGATCAGACCGGCACGGACGCCGCCCGAGCCGACGCCGAGCAGCACGGCCTGTACCAGAAGACGCAGGAGCACGACGCGTGCGGCGTGGGCTTCGTGGCGCACATCAAGGGCCGCAAGGCGCACAGCATCGTGCAGCAGGGCCTGAAGATCCTCGAGAACCTCGACCACCGTGGCGCGGTCGGCGCAGACAAGCTGATGGGCGACGGCGCCGGTATTCTTATTCAGATTCCGGACGCCTTCTACCGCCGCGAGATGCAGGCGCAGGGCGTGACGCTGCCGCCCGCCGGGGAGTACGGCGTCGGCATGATCTTCCTGCCCAAGGAGATGGCGTCCCGCCGCGTGTGCGAGCAGGAACTCGAACGCGTGATCGTCGCGGAAGGCCAGGTGCTGCTCGGCTGGCGTGACGTGCCGGTCGACCGGGACATGCCCATGAGTCCCGCCGTGCGCGAGAAGGAACCGATCATCCGGCAGGTGTTCATCGGGCGCGGGCCGGACATCCTCGTGCCGGACGCGCTGGAACGCAAGCTGTACGTGATCCGCCGCCGCGCCAGCAACGCCATCCGGTACCTGCGGCTCACGCACGGCGGCGAGTACTACGTGCCGAGCATGTCGTGCCGCACCGTCATCTACAAGGGCCTGCTGCTCGCCGATCAGGTCGGGCAGTACTACCTCGACCTGCAGGACGAGACGGTCGTGTCGGCGCTCGCGCTCGTCCACCAGCGCTTCAGCACGAACACCTTCCCTGAGTGGCCGCTCGCGCACCCCTACCGCATGGTGGCGCACAACGGCGAGATCAACACCGTGAAGGGCAACTTCAACTGGATGCGCGCCCGCGAGGGCGTCATGAGCAGCCCCGTCCTCGGGGACGACCTGAAGAAGCTGTACCCCATCAGCTTCGAGGGCGAGTCCGACACCGCCACCTTCGACAACGCCCTGGAACTGCTCACGCTGGCCGGGTACCCGATGGCGCAGGCCGCCATGATGCTGATCCCCGAAGCGTGGGAGCAGAACCCGCTGATGGACGACCGCCGCCGCGCCTTCTACGAGTACCACGCCGCCATGATGGAGCCCTGGGACGGCCCGGCCGCGATGGTCTTCACGGACGGCCGCCAGCTCGGTGCGACGCTCGACCGCAACGGGCTGCGCCCCGCGCGGTACATCGTCACGAAGGACGACCTCGTGGTGCTCGCCTCCGAGAGCGGCGTGCTGCCCATCCCGGAGAACAAGATCGTCCGCAAGTGGCGCCTGCAGCCCGGCAAGATGTTCATGATCGACTTCGAGCAGGGCCGCATCATCGAGGACGACGAACTCAAGGCGCAGTACTCCGGCGCGAAACCGTACCGGCAGTGGATCGACAACGTCCGCGTGAACCTCAGCAGCATCGACGTGTCCGGCAGCGTCGAAGCGCACCCCGAGACGCTCCTCGACCGGCAGCAGGCCTTCGGGTACACGCAGGAGGACCTGAAGTTCCTGCTCGGACCGATGGCGCAGCTCGGCGAGGAAGGCATCGGCAGCATGGGCAACGACTCGCCGCTCGCCGTGCTCAGCAGCCGCAACAAGCCGCTCTACAACTACTTCCGTCAGCTGTTCGCGCAGGTCACGAACCCGCCCATCGACCCGATCCGCGAGGCGGTCGTCATGTCGCTGCGCAGCTTCATCGGCCCGAAACCGAACCTGCTCGACATCAACGCCGCGAACCCCACCATGCGCCTCGAAGTGTCCCAGCCGATCCTGGACTTCAACGACATGGCCCGCATCCGCAGCATCGCGGAGCACACGCGCGGCAAGTTCAAACCGCACGAGCTGGACATCACGTACCCCGCCGCGTGGGGCCGTGAGGGCGTCGAAGCGAAACTCGCGTCGCTGTGCGCGCAGGCCACCGACGCCATCCAGGGCGGCGCGAGCATCCTGATCGTCACGGACCGGCGCCTCGACCGCGAACGGGTCGCTGTGCCCGCCCTGCTCGCCCTGTCGGCCATCCACACCTCGCTCGTCCGTGAGGGCCTGCGCACCTCGGCGGGCCTCGTCGTCGAGACGGGCGACGCGCGCGAAGTGCACCACTTCGCGGTGCTCGCCGGGTACGGCGCCGAGGCCATCCACCCGTACCTCGCGCTGGAGACGCTGATCTCGCAGCACAGCGACCCCGCCTCCGGCGTCGGCAGCGACAAGGCCATCGCCAACTACGTCAAGGCCATCGGGAAGGGCCTGTCGAAGATCATGTCCAAGATGGGCATCAGCACGTACATGAGTTACTGCGGCGCGCAGATCTTCGAGGCGGTCGGCCTGAGCCGCGAACTCGTGGACCGCTACTTCAGCGGCACGAGCACCCAGGTGGGCGGCATCGGCGTGTTCGAGGTGGCCGAAGAAGCCATCCGCAACCACACGGCCGCCTTCAGCAACGACCCCCTGCTGCGGAACGCGCTCGACGTGGGCGGCGAGTACGCGTGGCGCGCGCGCGGCGAGGAGCACATGTGGACGCCGGACGCCGTCGCCAAACTGCAGCACTCGGTGCGCAGCGGCGAGGCCCGCACCTTCACGGAGTACTCCGGCATCATCAACGACCAGAGCCGCCGTCACATGACGCTGCGCGGCCTGTTCGACTTCCGCCTCGACCCGGCCGCCGCCGTGCCGCTCGAAGAGGTCGAGAGCGCCGCGTCCATCGTGAAACGCTTCGCGACGGGCGCCATGAGTCTCGGCAGCATCAGCACCGAGGCGCACACCACGCTCGCCGTCGCCATGAACCGCATCGGCGGCAAGAGCAACACCGGCGAGGGCGGCGAGGACCCCGCCCGCTACCGCGAGGAACGCAAGGGCCACACCATCCAGGCCGGAACGCGCGTGGGCGACATCATCGGCGAGGGCCGCCTGCTCGCCGACTACGAACTGCAGGACGGCGACAGCCTGCGCAGCAAGATCAAGCAGGTCGCGTCCGGCCGCTTCGGCGTCACCACCGAGTACCTCGTGTCCGCCGACCAGATCCAGATCAAGATGGCGCAGGGCGCCAAGCCCGGCGAGGGCGGACAGCTGCCCGGCGGGAAGGTCAGCGAGTACATCGGCATGCTGCGCCACAGCGTGCCCGGCGTGGGCCTCATCAGCCCGCCGCCGCACCACGACATCTACAGCATCGAGGACCTCGCGCAGCTCATCCACGACCTCAAGAACGTCAACCCGCGCGCGGACATCAGCGTGAAGCTCGTGTCGGAGGTCGGCGTGGGCACCATCGCGGCCGGCGTCGCCAAGGCGAAGGCCGACCACCTCGTGATCGCCGGGCACGACGGCGGGACCGGCGCGAGCCCCTGGAGCAGCATCAAGCACGCCGGCACCCCCTGGGAACTGGGCCTCGCGGAGACGCAGCAGACGCTGGTCCTCAACGGGCTGCGCGACCGGGTGCGCGTGCAGGCGGACGGCCAGATGAAGACCGGCCGTGACGTCGTGATCGGCGCGCTGCTCGGCGCGGACGAGTTCGGCTTCGCGACCGCGCCGCTCGTCGCGGAAGGCTGCATCATGATGCGCAAATGCCACCTGAACACCTGTCCGGTCGGCGTGGCGACGCAGGACCCTGAACTCCGCAAGAAGTTCAGCGGCAAGCCCGAGCACGTCATCAACTTCTTCTTCTTCGTGGCCGAGGAAGTGCGCGCCATCATGGCGCAGCTCGGCATCCGCCGCTTCGAGGACCTCGTGGGCCGCAGCGACCTGCTCGACACCCGCGCCGGCATCGCGCACTGGAAGGCGCGCGGCCTGGACTTCAGCCGCGTCTTCTACCGCTCAGGCGGCGACCTCGTGCGCCGCCACGAGAGCAGCCAGGACCACGGTCTCGCCCGCGCCATCGACCACGTCCTCATCGACAAGGTCCGCGCGGCCATCGATCACGGCGAGAAGGTGCAACTGCTGTACCCGGCCCGCAACGTCAACCGCAGCGTGGGCGCCATGCTGTCCGGCGAACTCATCCGCACGCGGCCCGAAGGGCTCCCCGACCACACCATCTTCATTCAGATGGAAGGGAACGGCGGGCAGAGCTTCGGCGCGTTCCTCGCGCAGGGCATCACCCTGTACCTGATCGGGGACGCGAACGACTACACCGGCAAGGGCCTCTCCGGCGGGCGCGTCGCCATCCGGCCCAGCATCGACTTCCGCGGCGACGCGACCCGCAACATCATCGCGGGCAACACCGTGCTGTACGGCGCGACGAGCGGCGAGGCCTTCTTCCGGGGCGTGGCGGGCGAACGCTTCGCCGTGCG
Source organism: Deinococcus aquiradiocola (assembly GCF_014646915.1). Lineage (NCBI taxonomy): Bacteria > Thermotogati > Deinococcota > Deinococci > Deinococcales > Deinococcaceae > Deinococcus > Deinococcus aquiradiocola. The sequence continues at coordinate 43,337 of NZ_BMOE01000003.1, forward strand.
CCTCAGCGGTGCGAGCACCGTCGTGGAAGGCACCGGCGACCACGGCTGCGAGTACATGACGGGCGGCACCGTCGTCGTGCTCGGCCAGACGGGCCGCAACTTCGCGGCCGGGATGTCGGGCGGCGTCGCGTACGTCTACGACGAGGACGGCACCTTCCGCTCGCGCTGCAACACCAGCATGGTCGACATCGAACCGCTCCGCAGCAGCGACGCCCAGCTGGAGGCGCTGCGCGCCGGTCAGGGCGACGGGCACCTGCACCGCGGCATGACCGACGAGGAACAGCTGCGCAAACTCATCGAGGACCACCACACGTGGACCGGCAGCGTGCGCGCCAGCGACCTCCTCGAGAACTGGGACGCCGCCATGACGAGATTCGTGAAGGTCTACCCGCACGAGTACCGCCGCGCCCTCACCGAGATGGACAGCGTGCAGCTGCAGGCCGACGCGGGCACCGTCGAGGGCCACGCGCAGTCCGGCCAGACCACCCGCACGCACTGACCCCCTGAACCCACCCGGCCCGCCCCCACCACGGGGCGGCGCCCGCACCCCCGCAGGAGAACACAGCATGGCGAAAGTCACCGGATTTCTGGAGTACGAGCGCGTCAAGGACACCTACCAGCCCGCCGAGGCTCGCCTGCGGCACTACCGCGAGTTCGTCAACCCCCTGCAGGAACAGGACGCCAAACAGCAGGCCGCCCGCTGCATGGACTGCGGCATTCCCTTCTGCAACAACGGCTGCCCCGTCAACAACATCATCCCCGACTTCAACGACCTCGTGTACCAGCAGGACTGGAAGTCCGCCATCGACGTGCTGCACTCCACCAACAACTTCCCGGAATTCACGGGCCGCATCTGCCCCGCCCCCTGCGAGGCCGCCTGCACCCTGAACTTCAACAGCGAAGCGGTCGGCATCAAGAGCATCGAACGCACCATCATCGACCGTGCCTGGCAGGAAGGCTGGGTGCGACCGCAACCGCCGGAAGTCCGGACGGGCCGCCGCGTCGCCGTGGTCGGCAGCGGCCCCAGCGGCCTCGCCGCCGCGCAGCAGCTCGCGCGGGCCGGGCACGACGTGACCGTCTTTGAGAAGAACGAACGCGTGGGCGGCCTGCTGCGCTACGGCATCCCGGACTTCAAGATGGAGAAGCACCACATCGACCGGCGTGTCGAGCAGATGACGCAGGAAGGCGTCACCTTCCGCACCGGCGTCCTCGTGGGCGACCTGCCCACCGGCATCAAGGTCACGTCCCACCACCAGGAGACGATCAGTGCCGAGCAGCTGCGCGCCGAGTTCGACGCGGTGCTCCTCGCGGGCGGGGCCGAACACCCCCGCGACCTGCCCGTCCCGGGCCGCGAACTGGACGGCGTACACTTCGCGATGGAGTTCCTGCCGCAGCAGAACCGCGCAAACCACGGCTGGAACGGCGACGGTCAGATCCTCGCGACCGGCAAGAACGTCATCGTGATCGGCGGCGGCGACACCGGCAGCGACTGCATGGGCACCAGCCACCGGCAGGGCGCCCGCAGCGTCACGCAGTTCGAACTGATGCCCATGCCGCCGGAAAGCGAGTACAAACCCCTCAGCTGGCCGTACTGGCCGTACCGCCTGCGTACCAGCAGCAGCCACGAGGAAGGCGGCGAACGGCAGTTCGCGGTCGCCACCCGCGAATTCGTCGGCGAGAACGGTAAACTGACCGGCATCCGCACCGTGAAGGTCCAGTGGGAAGGCGGCAAGATGACCGAGGTGGAAGGCAGCGAGGAACTCCTGCCCGCCGACCTCGTCCTGCTCGCCATGGGCTTCATGAGCCCGCTCGGCAGCGTCCTCGAAACGTTCGGGATCGAGAAGGACGGCCGCGGCAACGCGCGCGCCAGCACCGACGACGAAACCGGCTACGCCACCAACGTCCCCGGCGTGTTCGCGGCGGGCGACATGCGGCGCGGCCAGTCGCTGGTGGTCTGGGCGATCCGCGAAGGCCGCCAGGCCGCCCGCGAAGTGGACCGCTTCCTGATGGGCCAGACGCTCCTGCCGCGCTGAACGGCCCGGCAGCAGGGGAGGGGGAACAGGCGGCGCGCCTCGTTCCCCCTCCTGCTCGTTTCACCCTGTCCTGCCTGTGGAGGTTCTAGTCCTGAAGTGGCAGCGTGAAGGTCACGGTCGTCCCGTGGCCTGGCGTACTCGTCGCCGTGACGCGTCCGCCGTGGGCTTCGACGATGCTGCGGGCGATGCTCAGGCCGAGTCCCGAGCCGGGCGCGTGCCGGGACGGGTCGGCGCGGTACAGCCGCTCGAAGATGTGCGGCAGCACGTCGGCAGGGATGCCGGGGCCGGTGTCGTGCACGCTGACCACGTACGACGCTCCGTCCGTGCGGGCGTTCAGTGTGACGGTCCCGCCGGGCGGTGTGTGCGTCAGGGCGTTGCTGATGAGGTTCTGCACGACCTGCACCACCCGTACCGGGTCGACGGGCGCGTCTGGGCCGGGGTCGGGGAGGGTCGCGTGGAGCGTCACTCCGGCCCGGTCGGCCAGCTCCTGAAAGCGCAGCGTGGCGTCCCGCAGGAGCGGGCCGACCGGCGTGCGTTCCCGCGTGAGGCGCAGTTCTCCGGCGTCCGCGAGCGCCAGGAAGCGCAGGTCCCGCACGAGGGCCGTGAGGTGCCGCGTCTCGTGCTGCAGGCGCGTCAGGCGTTCCGGGGTGGGCGGGAAAGTGCCGTCGAGCAGGCCTTCCAGCGTCCCGCCGATCACGCTGAGCGGCGTGTTCAGGTCGTGTGCGATGTCGGCCGTCAACTGCCGCTGCGCGTGCCGCTGACGGTTCACCTCGTCCTGCATGGCGTTGAACGCGACCAGCACCTCCCCGAGTTCGTCCGGCCCGGTTCTGGGGAGGCGCGGGACGCGCTCGCCGCGCTGCATGGCGTGAATGGCGCGCAGCAGAAGCCGCAGCGGGTGCAGCAGGGTCCGGGCGAGCAGGCCGCCTGTCAGGACGGCGAGGATCGCCGCGACCACCATGACGGTCAGGACGGCGCGCGCCACGCTGTTCAGGAAGGCGGCGCTGCGCGCGTCCTGCGGCGGCTGGTTCCCGGTGGGCCGCAGGTACGCGATGGTCCGCGTTCCGCTCGCGTCCGGCACGGGCATCAGGTTCTGCCGCTCGGCGACGGGCAGCGTGTGGCCCGCCACGTGCCCTGTGGACGGCGTCAGGGGACGGTACTGCGCGTCGAGGACGGTGAAGGGGCCGCCGACCGCCGGGGCGGACGGACGGTCCTGCCCTCCCGGCGCGCTTCCGGGACCGGAGCGTTCCGGCGGGCCTTTCCCCTGGTGCTCGCGGAATCCGGCGGTGCTGCCGTGCAGGGCCTCGTACGTCTGCAGCTCCTGCACGAGTTCCGTCCGGACCTGCTCGGTCAGCAGCTGCCGGAACTGCGCGCGCGTGAACGCGTACGAGAAGGCCCCCACCAGGCCGAGCGTCAGGACGCTGAGCGCCACGAACGCCAGCGCCAGCCGTCCCGTCAGGGAGCGCCACACGCCCTTACCGCGCGCCATGCGTCCCGGCGAGCAGCGTGGGTCGGCGCGTCCGGAGCGGCACGGCGTCCGGTCTGACGGAAGCGGAAGGGGGTGCGGGCGACGCACCGGGTCCCACGTCACCGCAACCGAGCAGGTTCATCGGGCGGCTTCGGGCCGCAGGCGGTACCCGATGCCGAACACCGTCTCCAGCCACCTGGGCCGTCCGGGGTCGGGTTCGGTCTTCACGCGCAGGTTGCGGACGTGCACGTCGATGGTCCGCTCCGACGCGCTCCCGTCGTCCTGCAGGCAGGCGAGCAGGTCCGGGCGGGACAGCACCCGTCCCGGCGAGCGCATCAGGGCGGCCAGCAGCTCGAACTCCGAGCGGGTGAGTGTGACCGGCTCGCCCGACACCCGGACCGAGCGGGCGTCGAGGTCCAGCGTGAGCGGGCCGTGCCGCAGGACGCTCGTGCCCTGCGGGCCGTCCGCGCGGCGCAGTTGAGCCCGCACGCGCGCGAGCAGTTCCGCCAGCGAGAACGGCTTCGTGACGTAGTCGTCCGCGCCGCTCTCCAGGCCGGCGATCTTGTCGCGTTCCGCGTCGAGCGCGGTCAGCAGGATCACGGGCGCGTGCCACGACGCCCGGTACGCGCGCAGGAAGGTCAGGCCGTCCATGTGCGGCATCATCACGTCCAGCAGCACGAGGTCCGGCGGGTCGTGACGGCAGGCGTACAGCGCCTCCTGCCCGTTCGACGCGACGCGTACGCCCAGCCCGTGCGCCTCCAGGTACTCGCGCACCATGTCGCGCAGCGTCAGGCTGTCCTCGACCAGCAGCACCATCTTCACGGTTCGGACCTCACGTTCAGCATAGCGGCCCGTGCCCCGCCCTGAAGTCCACCTTGGCTGAGCGGCATGTCATGGTCAGGCGATGTTCAGGCCCACGTCGAAGGTCGCCGTGTACCCCCTGCTCGCGCTGCCTTTGAGCTGCAGGAGCATCTGGCTGCCGCCGTTCCGGTACACCATGTCGTTCGCGTTGAGGGTGTCGCGGCGGCCCTTGCTGCGGTACGGTGCGGCCTTGTGGACGGTGTCGGTGACGGCCTCGTCGAAGAACAGCTGCGACGCGAAGTCGCCCTTCACGGTGCTGCCGTTCAGCACGCGCAGCCGGTAGTGGATGTGCACGGCCCGGCCCGCGTACCAGCCGGGGAAGATGGTGCTGAAGGTGGCCTTGCCGCTGGCGTCCGTGAGCTGCGTGCCGCGCAGGAAGTTCTGCCCGCGCGTGTCGTACCCGGCGTCTTTCGCGTCGGAGTACACGCCGGCCGCGTCGCAGTGCCACACGTCCACCAGGATGCCCGCGCGCGGTTCGCACACGCCCACGCCGACGCGCGACACGTCGAAGGTCAGCACGAGCGGCACGCCCGGCTTCACGGCGCGCGTGTGGGTGTCGCTGCGGATGTCGCGCCGCTGCAGGCGCTCGTCCACCCAGTACGGCCCCTGCGTCTGTGCGGGCCGGACCACGCAGCCGGGCAGGCCCTTCACGCCGCTCGTCCCGGCACTGGTGCCCATGCCGCCCGTGCCGCTCGGGGGCGGGCCGGGCGGGCGGCCGCCCGCACCTCCGGCGAGCACGCCGCCCGCCACGGTCAGGCCGCCTGCGATTCCGAGGGCGCGCAGGGCGCGGCGGCGGCTGAGGATCTCGCCCACGAGGTCGTCATCGTTGTCGTCTTCGGGAGTGGCGTGCGGGCCCTGGTACTTGAGGTCGGTCATGGGAACTCCTGTGGAACAGCGGGAAGAGGGGGTGGGCGGGGCGGGCGGGACGCCGGGTCAGGCGATGTTCATGCCGACGTCCATGCTGGCCGTGAAGCCGGACTGCGCGTTGCCGCTCAGGGTCAGGAGCAGCTGACTGCCGCCGTTCCGGTAGATCTGGTCGTTCGCGTTGCGGACGCTGCGCGACGAGCCTTTGGAGGTGTACGGGCTGACGGTGCTGTACACGGTGTCGCTGACCGAGTCGTCGAAGAACACCTGCGACACGAACTCCTGCGAGGTGCCGCCGCTGCTGCTCAGGACCCGCAGCCGGAAGTGGACGTGCGTGGCGCGGCCCTCGTACCAGCCGGGGTAGATGGTCGTGAATTTCGCGCTGCCGTTCGCGTCGGTCAGCTGGTACCCGCGCAGGTTGTTCCTGCCGGTCGTGGTCGCCTGCCCGTTGCCGCTCACGTCGCTGTACACGCCGAGCGCGTCGCACTGCCAGATGTCCACCATCACGCCGCTCAGCGCGGTGCAGCTGCCCGTCCCGACCTTCGAGATCACGAACTCCAGGCTGAGCGGGACGCCCTGCGAGACGGTGCCGGTGCCGGTATCGCTGCGGACGTCGCTGCGGTTGATGCGTTCGTCCACCCAGTACGGCCCTTCCGTCAGGGCGGGACGCACCACGCAGCTGGGGAGGGTCGTGCCGGTCCCGCTGCCGCTGCCGGTGGTGGGCGTCGTGGTGCCCGAGGTGCTGCTGGCGCAGCCGACCAGTCCCGCCGTGAGGGCCATGCCGCCCAGGCCCAGCAGGTTCAGGGCGCGGCGGCGGCTGAGGATCTGGCCGACCATCTCGTCGTCGTTGTCTTCGTGCGCTGCCTGAACGGGATGTGGATTCATGCAGGGAGCATGACAGCCGCGTGTTCAGAAGTTGTTAGGATTCGCCGTTCCGGCTCGCCACCCGCGTCCGCGCGTGCCACCATCAGGGTCGTCCGGCCAGTCATCCGCCCGCACGGCAAGCCGTGCGGGCGGGGGCCGCACGCAGGGGGAACGCATGAAAGTACTGTTCATCGGCGGGACCGGCATCATCAGCAGCGCCTGCACGGCGCTCGCCGCGCAGCAGGGCGTGGACCTGTACCTCCTCAACCGCGGCACGTCCGCGTCCGCACGGCCCGCACCGGCAGGCGTGACACAGCTGCACGCCGACCTGCACGACGAGGCGGCCCTCACGCAGGTCCTGGCCGGTCATTCCTTCGACGCGGTCGTGAACTGGATCGCGTTCACGCCGGAGCAGGTCGAGGCGGACCTGCGCGTCTTCCGTGGCCGCACGGCGCAGTACGTCTTCATCAGTTCCGCGTCCGCGTACCAGACCCCGCCCGCCAGCCTTCCCATCCTGGAATCCACGCCGCTGCGCAACCCGCACTGGGCGTACTCGCGCGACAAGATCGCCTGCGAGGAACGCCTCACGCGCGCGTACCGCGAGGAGGGCTTTCCCGTCACGGTCGTGCGGCCCTCGCACACGTACGACCGGACGCTCCTCCCGATGGACGGCGGCTACACGGTCGTGCAGCGCATGAGGCAGGGCAAGCGCGTCGTCGTGCACGGTGACGGCACGTCCCTGTGGACGCTCACGCACCACCGGGATTTCGCGGTCGGCTTCCTGGGCCTGATCGGGAACCCGCACGCGGTCGGTGAGAGTTACCACATCACCGGCGACGAGGTCCTCACCTGGAATCAGATCTTCGAGACGGTCGCGCGCGCCGCCGGAGCGGAATTCCGGCCCGTGTACCTGCCGTCCGACCTGATCGCCGCGTACGACGCCGCGTGGGGTGCGGGCCTGCTCGGCGACAAGGCGCACAGCATGGTGTTTGACAACAGCAAGGTGCGGCGCGCCGTTCCGGCGTTCCGGCCCGTCATTCCCTTCGCTCGCGGGGCGGAGGAGATCATGGCGTGGTACGACGCCGACCCGGCCCGGCAGGTGGTGGACGCGGCCCTCGACCGGCGGATGGACGACATGATCGCCGCCTACGACCGCGCCTGGCCCCTCTGACGCGCCTCGCTTGGTGCATGCGGACGTGAACGTGTCCTGAGAGCAGCCTCCTCATGGCCTGCATGTCCCGGTCAGGCTGGGGTCACTGCCGGCAGGCATCCTCGGGGCATGAAACACATCCTTCTCGCCACCCTGCCGGTCCTCGCCCTCGGTGCGGCCAGCGCCGCCCCGAAGATCAGCGCGCAGAGCATCATCGTGAACCCCGTCACCAGCGACCTGAAGGTCCGCGTCTGGACGGACCGTGACCCGAGCGGCCAGAACACCCCCAGCTACAGCCGCGGCGACAAGATCCAGATCTTCGTGACGCCCAACAAGGACGCCTACGTGTACCTCTTCAACGTCGAGGCGGACGGCGGCGTCACGCAGATCCTCCCGAACCGCTTCAGTGGCGAGGCGCTCGTCAAGGCGAACGTCGTCAAGGCCTTCCCCGGCACGGGCGACAAGTTCACCTTCGACATCGCCGGTCCGGCAGGCGTGAACAAGGTGCTGGCCCTCGCGAGCAGCACCCCGCTGAACCTGACGCAGCTGTCGTCCTTCAAGACCTCGCAGGACACCTTCGCGACCGTGAACGTGCAGGGTCAGGCGGGCCTCGCCCAGGCGCTCAGCATCGTCGTCAATCCCGTCAAGGACAACGCCTGGGTGACGAGCACCGTGCAGTACGCCGTGGCTGCTCCCATCGCCCGCCCCGCGCCGGTCACGCCTGCCCCGGCCCCCCGTCCCGCGCCGGTCGCCACGCCCAAGCCAGCCCCGATGCCCGCCTGGACGTCCCGCAGCGAATGGGAGTCCAGCTTCACCAGCCGTGAGAACCTCGACAGCGTGTACGTCCGCTACGTTCACGAACTGCAGGGTCAGGGTTACCGTCTGGTCGCCAGCAAACGCAGCGGCAACCACTACAACGCCACCTTCAACGGGCGCGGCAACGCCACCCTGAGCGTCAAGCAGGAAGGCCGCAGCGGCAAGTACGAGGTCAAGATCACGCGCCGCAGCTGACCCGGCCCCGGACCACACCATCCCCAGTTCACAGCAGGCAGGCCCGCACACTCGGAAGGTGTGCGGGCCTGTCTTGTTGGGGGGGAGGCTGAAGGCTCTTCATCCGGCCGGGCACTGCTCCTGAACGGTTGCCCGGTGGCAAGGTCAGGAGGGCGTGGCCTGCGTGCGCGACGTGAGCTGATCCACGGCGTCCACCTCTTCGGGCGTGAGGGTCCAGCGGACGGCGGCGACGTTCTGGTCGATCTGCTCGGGGCTGGTCGCGCCCGCGATGACGCTGCTCACGCCGTCCTGCGCGGCCAGCCAGCTGAACGCCAGCTCCAGCAGCGTGTGCCCGCGCTCCTCGGCGTAGGCGCGCAGCACCTCGACGCGGGCGAGGTTCTCGTCCGTCATGTAGCGGTTCCCCAGGCCCTTCCACGACGCGAGGCGGGACCCGGCGGGCGCGGCCTCCCCGGCGCGGTACTTGCCGCTCAGCAGCCCGCTCGCGAGCGGGAAGTACGGCAGCAGCCCCAGGCCCAGCTCGCGCATGGTGGGCAGCAGGTCGTCCTCCACCTCGCGGACCAGCAGGCTGTACTCGTCCTGGCACGACACGAAGGTCACGCCCCCGGCGGCGCGGGCGGCGGCGTCCGCGTGCCGGACCTCGCTGGCGGGCAGGTTCGAGCAGCCCACGTAACGCACGAGGCCCTCCTTCACGAGGTCGTTGAGTGTCCCGAGCGTGTCCTCGATCGGGGTGGAGGGGTCCGGTATGTGCAGCTGGTACAGGTCGAGGCGGTCCGTGCCGAGGCGCTTCAGGCTGGCTTCCAGCGCCCGGCGGATGTACTCGGGCCGCGCGCCCTTCAGGGGGCCGTGGTCGTCCGTGCCCATGTCCGCGCCGAACTTGCTGGCGAGGATCACGCGGTCCCGGTCGCGGCCCAGCGCGCGGCCGAGCATGATCTCCGACGTGCCTTTCGGGCCGCCCTGCGTGCCGCCGTACACGTCGGCCGTGTCGAAGAAGGTGATGCCCGCCTCCAGCGCGCGCTGTACCACGGCGTCCGTCCCGGCCTGATCGAGTTTCGCGCCGAAGTTGTTGCAGCCCAGTCCCACCAGTGACACCTGCAGGTCCGACGTTCCCAGCGTGCGTGTTTCCATGCCGGTCATGCTGGCGCGGCGGCCGCGCCGGGAACGTGAGCGGGCATCCCGGGTGAAGTGCCGCTCCATGCCCGGCTGTTCCTGCACCGGGAACAACGGTGCTGGGACGGAGCGGCGCTGCCGGAAAGACTGATATGGTCTGGTGTGCTGCATTCCACCCTCCCAGGAGGCCCTGTATGGCCGTAAGAAGCGCTTATCTCAGTCTGCTGCTGAGCGTGATCGTCGTCGCTCTCAAGGGCGGCGCGTACCTGCTGACGGGCAGTGTGGCGCTGTTCTCCGACGCGCTGGAGAGTGTCATCAACGTCGTCGCGGCCGGAGCAGCCATCGCGGCCCTGCTCGTCGCGCGCCGCCCGCCGGACGAGAACCACCCGTACGGGCATCAGAAGGCCGAGTACTTCAGTGCCGTGCTGGAGGGCGCCCTGATCATCGTGGCGGCCATCGCGATCATCTGGCAGTCGGTGCAGGCCCTGCAGCACCCTGCAGAGCTGGAGGCGCTCGGGATCGGCCTGGCCGTGTCGTCGGTCGCGACCCTGCTGAACTGGGCGTACGGGCAGTACCTGCTGCGCACGGGCCGCGCGCTGAAATCACCGGCGCTCGTGGCGGACGGTCACCACCTGCTGAGTGACGTGGTGACGAGCATCGGGGTGCTGGCGGGCGTGATCCTCGTGAAGCTCACGGGCTGGCAGGTGCTCGACCCGATCGCGGCGATTCTGGTGGCGCTGTACATCCTGTGGGTCGGGTACTCGCTGGTGCAGAACAGCCTCGTGAGCCTGCTGGACGAGGCGGCGCCCGTCGCGGTGCAGCACCAGATCAAGACGCTGGTGGCGACGCACGCGAGCGGCGCGCTCGAAGCGCACGACTTCCGGACCCGGCACGCGGGCGCCGTGACCTTCATCGACTTTCACCTCGTGGTGCCGGGTCACATGACGGTGGAGGCGGCGCACGCCATCTGCGATCAGCTGGAGGAGGCGATCGAGCAGGAAATTCCCAGCAGCGAGGTGACCATTCACGTCGAGCCGGAGAGCAAGGCAAAGCACCACGGCATCGTCGTGATGTGACCGGCTGCCCGCCCGGCGGGCAGCCGGGTGAGGGGAGGGGCGCGCGTTCCGCTGGTCGGAGCCGCGCCCCTGCTGCTGTCGGGCGCGGTTGCAAGCGCTTCCGGGACCCAGCGGGCGAGCCGGCAGGTGCAGCAAATACGTCTGGGAGGAATTTTTTGTGTTCTGCGTGTTCCTGCGGGCCTGGTGGCTGGCGGAGACCGATTCCGGTGGGGCGTCCATGGCCGCCGCCGCCTGCACCGAATTCAGTCTTTTCCGGATCTTAATGGGGCCGGATGGCGTCCCACTGGGAGCGGATGCAGCCTGTCCGGGGCTGCCTCAGGTCGTGCGTTTGACAGCGCTTTCTTGATGGCGTATTGTCACGGCAAGCACTTATGGAACAGACTGTCACGCTCGACCAGGTCGCACGTCGTGCTGGCGTGTCCTCAAGCACCGTATCCCGCATCATCAACGGAACGGCCCGCGTGAGTGACGCCAAGCGCGAGACGGTGATCCGTATCATGGCCGAGCTGAACTATCGCCCAAACGTGCTTGCCCGCAGTCTCGCCAGTGGCCGGACGATGGGCGTCGGCATCCTCACCCAGGACATCTCCAGCCCCTTCTATGGCAGCATGCTGCGCGGCATCGAGGGCGCCCTGCAGGGCACCGGCTACCACCCGATCTTCATCAGCGGGCACTGGCACCTGCAGGAGGAACTCGAAGCGATCGATTTTCTCCTCTCCCGCAAGGTGGACGGCGTCATCGTGCTGGGCGGCGGCGTTCCCGACCACCGCCTGCAGGAAGTCAGCCGTCAACTCCCGATGATCGTGCTCGGGAGGACCGTTCCCGGCCTGGAGGACCAGTGCCTGCGGCTCGACAACCGCGCCGGGGCGTACGAGGCGACCCGTCACCTGATCGAACTCGGGCACCGCAGCGTCGCGCACATCGCGGGCGAACCGACGCACCGGGACGCGCAGGACCGCGTGGACGGCTACCGGGCCGCCCTCGAGGACGCGGGCCTGACCTTCGACGCGGACCTCGTCCAGCCGGGCGATTTCCACGAGGCGGCCGGATTTCTCGCCGCCACGCGTCTGGTGGACGGCCGCAAGGTCTTCAGTGCGATCTTCGCGGCGAACGACCAGATGGCGTACGGGGCGAGGCTCGCGCTGCACCGCAAGGGTCTGCGCGTCCCGGAGGACATCTCGCTGGTGGGTTTCGACGACCTGCCGGGCTCCATGTACACCACGCCTCCACTCACCACCGTGCAGCAGCCGGTGGAGGACATGGGCCGCGAGGCGGCCCTCGGAATGCTGCGCCTGCTGCGCGGCGAGCGGGCCGAGGTGGCACGCCTGGACGTGCGGCTGGTGCTGCGCGAGTCCACCGTGCGCCGCCGGAATCCCTGACCGGTCCTTCGTAGATCTCTGTTCTGTTCCTGTCTGACCTTCCACGGGAGGCGCACGCCGAGACCCTTCGGTGCACCGCGACCTTCATCTGAAAGCGCTTTCAATGCCACTCTCCGGCACGTCCGTGCCAGTTCCCAGGAGGAACCCATGAAGAACGCACTGCTGTCCCTGTCCCTCTCCCTGCTGGCCGCCGCCACGCTCTCCACCAGCCACGCCCAGGCCAAAGTCACCCTGACGGTCGGCGTCTTCCCTGACCTCGACAGTGTCGTCAAGGCCGCCATCCCCGGCTTCAACAAGAAGTTCCCCAACATCGAGATCAAGATCAATTCCCTCGCGTATGGCGACCACCACAACGCCCTGACCACCGCCCTCGCCACCGGCAGCGGCGCCAACGACGTCGAAGCGATCGACTTCGGCTACGTCGCCAAGTTCGCCGAGGGCGGCGGCCTCGTCGACATCAGCAAGGCGCCCTACAGCGCCGGACAATACCGCAGCAAGTTCGTGAACTACACCTTCCCGCAGGCCATCACCGACGACGGCCGTATGGTCGCCATGCCCACCGACATCGGCCCCGGCTCGATGTTCTACCGCACCGACTACCTCAAGAAGGCCGGCGTGAGCGCCGCCGACCTCAACCGCAGCTGGGACTCCTACGTCACCGCCGGCAAGAAGATCGTCTCCGCGAACCCCGGAACCTTCCTGATTCCCGACGCTTCCGAAGTCGCGCAGATCATCATCCGCACCGGCCTCGCGAGCGGTGAGGGCCTGTACTTCGACAAGAACAACAAGGTCCTCGTGAGCCCCACCAGTCCGCGCTTCGTGCAGGCCTTCACGGTCGCCAAGGCCATCCGTGACGCCAAGCTCGACGCCCGCGCCGGTGCGGCCTTCAGCAGCGACTGGACCACCGCCTTCCAGAAAGGCAACCTCGCCACCGAAGTGAGCGGCGCGTGGCTCGTCGGCCACATGCAGAACTGGCTCGCCAAGGACTTCAGCGGCAAGTGGGCTTCCCAGCAGCTGCCCGGCAAGAGCTTCACCAGCTACGGCGGGTCCTTCTACGGCATCCCCAACCAGAGCCAGCACAAGGCCGAAGCGTGGGAACTCATCAAGTACCTCACGACCGATCCCGCCCAGCAGATCCTGGCCTTCAAGACGACCGGCGCCTTCCCGGCCCTCAAGGCCGCGCAGACCGCCCCGCTCTTCAACGAGGGCGTCCCGTACCTCGCCAACCAGAAGGCCCGCCTCGTGTGGCGCACCGCCGCCAACAACATCAAGCCCATCGACGTGAACCGCCTCGACCCGGTCGCCGACCAGATCGTCGCCGACGCGCTGAGTGCCGTGCTCGACGGCAGCAAGACCGTCCCGCAGGCCCTCACGGACGCCCAGGGCCTCATCGCCCGCCGCGCCCGCTAAGTCCCTCCGCACGGGTGGCTCCCCCACCGGGGGGCCGCCCGCGTCCACATCCCCTGAACCCTTTTCCACCGCAGGAGACCTCACGCCGATGCAAGCGAGCGCCACCGCCCCACCCCGCCCGAAACGCAGTCCCGCCGAACGCTGGGAGTCCTTCCAGCGCCGCTACGCGCCGTACATCTTCATCAGCCCCTTCTTCATCCTGTTCCTGGTGTTCGGCCTGTTCCCGATCGTGTTCTCGCTGTACCTGTCCTTCCACAGCTGGCAGCCCGCCGCGGGCCTCGGCAGCATGAAGTTCATCGGGTGGCGGAACTTCACGGACAACCTCACGGACCCCACCTTCTGGCAGTCGCTGCGCAACACCGGCATCCTCGCGCTGGAGTCCGGCGTGCCGCAGCACCTGATCGCCATTCCGCTCGCCTTCGCGATCCACACCAGCCTCAAGCGCGTGCAGGGCCTCGTGACGGCGCTGTACTTCCTGCCGTACATCACGTCGGTCGTCGCGGTGTCCGTCATCTTCGTGACACTGTTCAGCTGGCAGTACGGCGTGCTGAACGTCGTCCTGACCGGCCTGCACCACCTGCCGCTCATCGGCGGCCTGTTCCCCGCCGAGAAGATCAACTGGCTCGGCAACCGCGATTTCGTGCAGCCTGCCGTGGCGAGCGTCGTCGTGTGGCGCTACGTCGGCTGGAACACCGTGCTGTACCTGTCCGGCATTCAGGCCATCCCGTCGGACCTGTACGAGGCGGCCAGCGTGGACGGCGCCACCACCGGGCAGCAGTTCCGGTACATCACGCTCCCGCTGCTGCGCCCCATCATGTTCGTCGCGATCACCCTGACGCTCATCGGGAACCTGCAGCTGTTCGAGGAACCGTACATCATCGCGGGCGATTCGGGCGGCATCGGCAGCGTGGCCCTCACGACCGTCATGTACATGTACCGCACGTACAACTTCTACGGCGACGCCGGACTCGCCGCCGCCATGTCGTGGCTGCTGTTCATCCTGATCGGCGCCCTGACCCTCGTGAACAACCGCATCTTCGGCAAGAGCCGACTCTCCGGGAGCGACTGAGATGGCCGTCACCTACACCCGCCCGCCCGCCCCCGCCCGTGAAGGCGGCGCCCTCAAGCCCCTCGGGCGCGGCGCGGCCCTGCTGCTGCTCGTCGCGGGCGCCCTCCTCACGGTGCTGCCCTTCTACTTCATGTTCGTGTTCGCCACGCACTCCCGCAGTGAGATCTTCAACCTCCCGCCGCCCGCGTGGTTCGGTGACCACACCCCGCAGAACTACGACAGCCTGCTCGGCCGCACGCCCTTCTGGCGGAACCTGTGGAACAGCCTGTACCTGGCCGTCATGGCGACCGGCACCACCCTGTTCTTCTGCTCGCTCGCCGGGTACGCCTTCGCGATGTACAACTTCCGGTTCCGTGACGGGCTGTTCAACGTGGTCCTCGCGACGCTGCTCATCCCGAACGCGCTGAACATCGTGCCGTTCGCGCTGATCATGCAGGCCTTCGGGTGGATCGACACGCCCCGCGCCCTGTGGGTGCCGGGCATGGCGGGCGCGTTCGGGATCTTCCTGATGCGGCAGTACATCGGTTCAGCCATCCCGCGCGAACTGGTCGAGGCGGCCCGCATCGACGGGTGCAGCGAGTTCACCATCTACCGCCGCATCATCGTGCCGCTGTGCGGTCCGGCCATGGCGACGCTGGGTCTCGTGACGTTCATCGCGTCGTGGAACAACTTCCTGGGGCCGCTCATCATCTTCCGAAGCGCGCAGACGTTCACGGCGCCGCTCGCGCTGCGCAGCCTGCAGGGCCTCGTGAACACCGACTGGGGCGCCCTGATGCTCGGGGTGGGCCTGACGGTGCTGCCGCTGCTGGTGGTGTTCGCCCTCGCGAGCCGTCAGCTGATCGCGGGCCTGACCGCCGGGGCCACCAAGGGATGACGGGGATCGCTGGCGTCACGCTCAGGCCCCTGCGGGCGCTGCTGACGACCTCTCTGCTGCTGCTCGGCGCGGTGAATGCCGCCGCGCCCGCTGCCCCCCCGGCGGGCGGACCGGTGCCTGGCGCCGGGACACCTGCCGTCGTCACGCTGACGCTCGGTGAGACCGGGACATCCATCTCGCCGCTCGCGGTGTCGGGATTCAACGTGCCGTACGACATGTCGGTCGCGGAAGCGCTCCCAGCGGTCCGGTCCATCGCGCCGACCAGCCTGCGCTACCCGCCCGGCAACGTCGGCGACGAGCAGGACCTCACCCGCTCCGGCCTGACCGGCTTCCGCTCCACCCTCCAGCTCGCCGGACCACAGGCGCGGGCGACCGTCGAGACGCGCGTGTTCTCCACCCGCCCCGACGCCCGAAACCGCCCCGAGGACGCCGCGCAGGCCGCCCGAGACGCCCGCGCCCTCGGCCTGAACGTGGAGTACTGGGAGATCGGGAACGAACCGGACCTGTACGCCACCAACCGTGGCGACCCCAGCTGGACGCCCGAACGCTACTGCCGTACCTTCCGCGCGCAGCGCGCCGCGATCCTGCAGGTGGACCCGCGTGCCCGTTTCGCCGGCCCGGCCGTGTCCAACGTGACGGGCGCGGGTGGCCCCTTCCTGGAGGCGTTCGTGAAGGCTTGCGGCGACGTCGTGGACCTGCTGACATGGCACGAGTACCCCACCGACGGGCAGGGCAGCGACGAGGACGCGCTCGCCACGGCGGACCGCGTCACGCAGCACCTGCAGCGCCACCGGGCCCTGATGGCCGATCCCGCCAGCAATCCGCTCGGCGCGGGCCGCACGGTGGGGTACGGCGTGACCGAGTACGGCCTGTCGTACGTCTCCAACCGTTCCCGGCACCTGTCCGACATGGTCGCGGCCCTCTGGGCGGCCGAGACGACCCTGCGCCTCGCGGACGGCGGCGCGACCCTCGCGCAGTACTTCGCGCTGATCGGGTCCGGCAGCCACGGCCTCGTGGACCTCGCGGGCATCCCGCGCCCCACCCTGTACGCCTTCCGCGAACTGCGCACCTACGCGGGCACGGCGCTCCCGCTGCACAGCAGTGACCCCGCCGTGTGGGCGCACGCCGCCCTGAACGGCACGCGCCTCACCGTCATCGCGAGCAACACCGCCACCACGCCCGCCGTGCTGCGCACCGCCCTGCCCGGCTACCGGCTGCTCGGCGCGAAAGGCTTCACCGCGCAGACCGTGGACGACGAGGCGCCGCCCGCCCGACGCCCGCTCGGCGCGGACCTCACCCTGCCCGCCCGGTCCCTGACGCGCCTCGTGTACGCCCGCCAGCCCTGACCCCCACCCGAACCCCACCCCCAATCCAGTCCAGAGAGAGGTCCCCATGAGCATCCCCGAAACCGCCATCAACGCCCGCCCGCAGCCGAGCGTGCTGACCCGCCACGACTTTCCCGCCGGGTTCCGCTTCGGGGTCGCGACCTCCTCGTACCAGATCGAGGGTGCCGCGCACGAGGACGGACGCGGCCCGTCCATCTGGGACACCTTCTGCCGCGAGCCGGGCCGCATCTCGGACGGCAGCAGCGGCGACATCGCCTGCGACCATTACCACCGCTGGCCCGAGGACCTCGACCTGATCCGCTCGCTCGGCGTGGACGCGTACCGCTTCTCGGTCGCGTGGCCGCGCATCCAGCCGACCGGGTCGGGCGCCGTCAACGCGGCCGGCCTCGACTTCTACGAGCGCCTGGTGGACGGCATGCTCGAACGCGGCCTGAGCCCCTACGCGACCCTGTACCACTGGGACCTGCCGCAGGCCCTGCAGGACGCGGGCGGCTGGGACAACCGCGAGACCGCGCACCGCTTCGCGGAGTACGCCCGGATCTTCGCGGAGCGCCTCGGGGACCGCGTCCGCAGCTACGCGACCCTCAACGAGCCGTGGTGCAGCAGCATCCTCAGCTACCAGATCGGGGAGCACGCGCCCGGCCTGCGCGACCGCCGCGCCGCCCTGAGCGCCGCGCACCACCTGCTGCTCGGGCACGGCGAGGCCGTCCTCGCCCTGCGCAGCGTCGTGCAGCAGGCCGAGGTCGGCATCGTCCTGAACCTCAACCCCGCGTACCCCGCCACGACCTCCCCGGCCGACGCGGCCGCCGCGCGCAGCTTCGACGGCGAATTCAACCGCTGGTTCCTGGAACCGCTGCTCGTCGGCGAGTACCCGCGCGACACCTGGGAAGCGTACGGCCAGGACGTGCCGGACGTGCACCCCGGCGACCTGCAGACCATCCGGCAGCCGCTGGACTTCATGGGCGTCAACTACTACAGCCGCGGGCTGATCTCCGCCAGCGGCCCGGCCCGCGCGGAGCAGTCGGAGTTCACCGCGATGGACTGGGAAGTGTACCCGCAGGGCCTCACGGACCTGCTCGTGCGCCTGAAGACGGACTACCTCGTGCCGCCCATCTACATCACCGAGAACGGCGCGGCGTACCACGACGTGCTGGAGGGCGACGACGTGCACGACACGGCGCGCGTCCGGTACTTCGAGACGCACCTGAACGCCGTGCGTGCCGCGGCCGATCAGGGCGTGGACGTGCGCGGGTACTTCGCGTGGAGCCTGATGGACAACTTCGAGTGGGCGCACGGGTACAGCAAACGCTTCGGGCTGGTGTACGTGGATTACGGCGATCAGCGCCGCATCCTGAAGGACAGCGCGAAATGGTACCGGTCGCTCGCGAGCAGCGAGGCCCGTGACGACTGACGCCCCCGCCGGGCGGCGATCCGGCGGTGCGGGCCGGGCACTCGCCGTGGGCACGGTGCTGGCCTTGCCGTTCCTGCTGCAGGGCCCGGCCCGTGCCACCCCGCCCGCCGCCCCGGCCCCGTACCGGGACGCGGCCCTCAGCCCGCAGGTGCGCGCGGCGGACCTCCTGGCCCGCATGACGCTCGCCGAGAAGGTCGGGCAGATGACGCAGGCGGAACGCGGCGTGCTGCCCGACCCGCAGGACGTGACGCGCGCCATGCTCGGCAGCGTCCTGTCCGGCGGGGGGAGTGCCCCCACCCCCAACACGCCCGCCGGGTGGGCCGACATGGTGGACGCCTACCAGCGGGCCGCGCTCGCCACGCGGCTCGGCATTCCCGTCCTGTACGGCACTGACGCCGTGCACGGGCACGGGAACCTGAAGGGAGCGGTCCTCTACCCGCACAACATCGGGCTGGGCGCCACGCGCGACCCGGCGCTCGTGCAGGCCGTCGCGCGCGCCACGGCCGAGGAGGTCGCCGCGACCGGCGCGAACTGGACCTTCAGCCCCTGCCTGTGCGTCGCGCGCGACGTGCGCTGGGGCCGCACCTACGAGAGCTTCGGGGAACGCCCGGAGCTCGTGAGCGACATGGCGGTCGCCGTGACCGGGTACCAGGGCGCGCCGGGCGACCGGGCGCGCGTTCTCGCCACCGCGAAGCACTTCCTGGGGGACGGCGGCACCACCTACGGCAGCAGCACCACCGGCGACTACCTCCTCGACCAGGGCGACACCCGGCTCAGCGAGGCGCAGCTCGGCGCGCTGCACCTCCCGCCGTACCGGGCGGCCGTCCGGGCCGGCGTGGGAAGCGTCATGGCGTCCTTCTCCAGCTGGAACGGCACGCGCATGCACGCGCAGCGGCACCTGCTGACCGACGTGCTGAAGGGCCAGCTGGGCTTCCAGGGCTTCGTGGTGAGCGACTGGGCGGGCATCGACCAGATCGCGCCCGACTACCCGCTCGCCGTGCGGACCGCCGTCAACGCCGGGATCGACATGGTGATGGTCCCCAACGACTACCGGCGCTTCATGACGACCCTCACCGCCGAGGTCGAGGCGGGCCGCGTCCCCACCTCCCGCATCGACGACGCCGTGACGCGCATCCTAGTGCAGAAATTCCGTCTGGGGCTGTTCGAGCACCCGTTCACGGACCGTTCGCTCGCGGCGGGCGTGGGGTCCAGTGCGCACCGCGCCCTCGCGCGCCGCGCCGTGCAGGAATCCCAGGTGCTCCTGAAGAACGACGGCGTGCTGCCCATCCGCGCGAACGTGAAGCGCCTCCTCGTGACCGGCAGTAGCGCCGACGATCTCGGGCGGCAGATGGGCGGCTGGAGCGTCACGTGGCAGGGCGCGTCCGGCCCCACCCGCAGCGGCACCACCATCCTGGCAGGCCTGCGGGCCGGGGCGCCCGCCGGAACGAAGGTCGAGTACCGCGCGGCCGTGGACGCCGCCACCGCGCGCCGTTACGACCTCGCGGTGGTGGTGGTCGGCGAGGCGCCCTACGCCGAGGGCAAGGGAGACACGGACGACCTGAGCCTGAACGCGGCGGACCACGACCTCGCCCGGACCGTGTGCGCCGCGACGCGCTGCGTGCTGGTCGTGGTGTCGGGCCGACCGCTGCTCGTGACGGACCTGCTGCCGCGCGTGCACGCCCTGGTGGCCGCGTGGCTGCCCGGCACGGAAGGTGGAGGCGTCGCCGACACCCTCTACGGCCGTGCGGGGTTCACGGGCCGCCTGCCGGTGACGTGGCCGGACACCAACGCGCAGGTCCCGGTCGGACGCCCCAGGGACGCGGGCAGGACAATGTTTCCGTACGGAGCGGGCCCGACGCGCTGACGCACACCTGCACGTCAGGGGGGCGCGCCGCCGTGAGCGATCACATGAAGGGACGGCGAAGGCCCCTGATTGACATGTTCACGGCTTTCGATTGAAATGAACACGCAATGCAAAACAAACCGTTTGCCGGGCGCTTCGGTGCCCTGGCCGCCCTGACACTCACCCTGTCGGCCTGCGGCCTCCAGCAGTCTGGCCCCACACCCACCGCCCGCGCCTGGCAGGACGAAGTCATCTACTTCGCCCTGACCGACCGGTTCAGCAACGGCGACCCCAGCAACGACAACGGCAGCAACCGCGATGCGGGCGACCGCCTCGACCGCAGCAACCCGCTCGGCTGGCACGGCGGGGACTGGAAGGGCCTGAAAGCCAAGATCGACAGCGGGTACTTCCGCGACCTCGGCGCGACCGCCCTCTGGATCAGCCCGGTCGTGCTGCAGGTTCCCGCCATTCCCGTGGGCGACGGTCCCAACACCGGCAAACTCTTCGCCGGATTCCACGGGTACTGGGCCGAGGACTTCTTCAGGACCGACCCGCACTTCGGAACGCAGGCAGACCTCAAGGCCCTGGTGGACAGCGCGCACGCGCACGGGCTGAAAGTCATTCAGGACGTGGTCGTGAACCACGCCGGGTACGGGTCGGCCCTCACCACGCAGCACCCCGACTGGTTCCACACGCAGGCCGACTGCGACGCCAGCAGCAACAAGGACCAGGACTGCGCACTGGCGGGCCTGCCCGACTTCCGGCAGAACGTGCCCGCCGTGACCACGTACCTGAACGACTTCGTGACGTACTGGCAGAAGAACGTCGGCATCGATGGGCTGCGCATCGACACCATGAAGCACGTCACGGACGACTACTGGCGGCAGTTCTTCGCGGCGGGCGGCGCGGGCGACCCGGCGAAACTCTGGTCGGTCGGCGAGGTGTTCAACGGCGACCCGGCCGTGCTGGCCCGCTACATGGACGTGCTCGGCTCGCCCAGCGTCTTCGATTTCGCGCTGTATTTCGCCGTGAAGGACAACCTGAGCACCGGGTCCGGGAACCTTGACGCGCTCGCGGACGTGTTCGCGCGGGACAGCGCGTACCGTGACCCGTCCCGGCTGACGACCTTCGTGGACAACCACGACGTGCCGCGCTTCGTGTCGGAAGTCCAGACCCGGGGTGGAAGCGGTTCCGAGGCGCGCGAGCGGCTCGACCTAGCCCTCAGCCTGATGTTCGCGTCACGCGGCACCCCCAGCCTGTACCAGGGCACCGAGATCGCCCAGCAGGGCAAGGGCGACCCGTACAACTACGCGCTCGGCGAAGGCAACCGCGAGGACATGGACTTCACGGCCGTCGCGGGCAGCAGCACCGCCGCCCGCATCCGCGCCCTCACCTCCGCGAGAGCGGCCAGCCCCGCGCTGCGGCACGGCGCGCAGCAGGAACTGTGGCGTCCGAACGGCGGCGCGCCCATCTACGCCTTCCGCCGCGTCCCGGCCGCCACGGACTCCGGCAGCACGCCCGTCGTCGCGGTGCTCAACAACGGCAACACCGACCTGAACCTCGCCACCCTTCCCGGCGGCGGCATCCCGCTCCTCGGCACCTTCGCGCAGAGCACGCTCCGGGAACTCACGGGCCGCACCACCAACCTCAGCGTGCAGGACGGGAAACTCGTCGGCACCGTCCCTGCCCGCACGCTCCTCATGGTGACCGGCACGGCCGGAACCGGCGCGGGCACCACCGTGAACGCCGCCCTGCCGGACGTGACTGCCCTCACCGCCACGCCCGGCGACGGCGCGGTGGGCCTCAGCTGGACGGCCGCCACCAGCGCCGACGTGACCGGCTACCGCGTGTACCAGCGCGCGAACGGCGGCGAGGAACGCCTCCTGAACTTCGCGCCGCTGCCCGCCACCACCCGCAGCTCCGTCGCCCGCAGCCTCACCAACGGCACTGCGTACACCTTCCGCGTGGTCGGCGTGGACGCCCAGGGCCGCGAGAGCAAGGGCACGACCGTCAGCAGCACCCCCAGCACCGCCAGCACCGTCAAGGTCACCTTCACGGTCGACGCCCGCACCCAGGGCAACAGCACCGTCGAACTGCGCCGCTTCGACACCGGCGGCCAGATCAGCTACCCCATGACACAGACCGCGCGCGGCATCTGGAAGACCGACATCGACCTGCCGCTCTACCGCGAAGTGAAGTTCAAGTTCGGGAACAGCTCCGGTGGCGTCAAGAACAGCGGCTACGAGGCCCCCGGCCAGTCTGACCGCAGCCTCACCGTCACGCCCGGCGCGACGTACACCGGCACGTACGACTACATCAGCCGCCCCGTCCCCACCACCACCGTCGAGGGCCGCGTCACGGGCGGCGGCACCCCCCTCGCGGGCGCCCTCGTGGAAGGCAACGACCCCGCCTTCGACTACGCCTACACCTTCGCGGACGGAACGTACACCGCCCTCACGAGCGGCCAGCAGACCCTGAAGGCCAGCGCCGCCGCGTACACCACCAGCGCCCCCCGCACCGCCACCGCGCCCGCCACCGGCATCGACTTCGACCTGAGCCGCGACCTGCGGACCCGCTACACCATCGACGGGAACCTCAGCGACTGGACCAGCCCGAAACTCAAACTCAGCAGCCCGGACGCCGGCGTGTTCGGCGCGGACAACAACTGGCTCACCCTGCAGGCCGACAGTGACGACACGTACCTGTACCTCGCCTACACGTACCGTGTCAGCGGCAACAGCGCCCTCCTGTACCTCGACACCAGGACCGGCGGCGCCATGAAGGCCGACACCTTCGACGCCTGGCCGCGCGCCGCGAACCTCGCGGGCGGCGCCGACTACTTTATCGCCCGCTACGAGAACCAGGCCGCGCAGCTGCGCCGCATCGACAGCGACACCGCCACCACCGAACTGCCCGCCGCCGGGTACCTGCAGGCGAGCAGTGGCACCCTGCCGGAACAGAGCTTCGAGGTCGCCATCCCCTGGACGAGCCTCGGCTTCAGCGGCAGACCCACCACGCCCATCCGGCTGTACGGCGGCGTGTTCGGCGGCGACAACTACGGCGCGGGCGACATCATTCCCGACGCGGGCAGCACCCCGCCCGGCGCGAACACCATCGGCAGCGACGCCGACAAACGCCGCGCGAACTTCACCGAGGGCCTGACCTTCACCCCCTGAACCCCCTTCACCTCACCGGTCCTGCACGGCACGGCGCGCCCCTCAGATGGGGGCGCGCCGGTTCCGTTTGCGCGAAGACGCCCCGCAGGCCCAGGGGTCAACCGTGCGTGGCGCGGGGGGGCCGCCACCCGAGCGTCCAGTTCAGGTCGTCCGCCGCGCCGTGCAGGGCCCGCAGCAGCGAGTGCCGCTCGCGCAGGCGCGGGGTCGGGACGCTGACGCCCAGCGCGGCCAGCACCCCGCCGTCCGCGCCGCGCAGCGGCACCGCGAGGCTTGCCGTGCCGGTCGCCCACTCGTCCGCCGTGACCGCGTACCCCTGCGCACGGATCTCCCGCGCCTGTACGTCCCAGGTGCCCGCGTCCGTGACGGTACCGGGCGTGAACGTCACCGCCGGGCGCGGCAGGGGACGCCCGGCGTACGCGAGGAGCAGCTTCCCGCTCGCGGTCGCGTGCGCGGGCAACTGGTAATCCAGTTCGCCCGCCACCGGCGGACCGTCACGGCCCTGCACGCTCCGCGCGATGCACAGCACCCGGTCCTCGCCGTCCAGCACGCACAGGAACGCCAGGCGGTGCGTGCCGCGCGCCACGCGTTCCATCGCCGCGTGCGCCGGGGCATACCACGGCAGGCTGCCGTACAGGGCGCTCGACAGTTTCAGGAGCCGCCAGCCCAGCCGGTAGCGGCCCCGCCCGACACGCAGCAGCAGGCCCGTCTCGCACAGTGCCAGCAACTGCTCGTGCAGGGTGCTCGTCGGCACGTCCAGATGCCGCGACAGGTCCGACAGGCGCCACTCGGTGTGGTCCGCGTCGAAGGCCGTCAGGACGTCCACCGCGCCGGACAGCAGGGAAGGGGAAGGCATGCGGGCAGTCTGCCACGTTTCCGGCCACACCGGAAAACGGTCTTGCCGCGTCCCACCCACGGACGCAAGATGACGGCAACGCCATACGCACGCCACCCCATGCGGGGAGGCCACACACACCCCAGCACCATCACGCTCCTGTACCGCCCCGGAGGAACCCCCCATGACCCAGTCCCCCATCACGGCCCCCGAACCCGCCCCCGTCGTGCGCGCCCCGCGCGGCCCGAACCGGACCGCGAAAGGCTGGGTGCAGGAAGCCGCCAAACGCATGCTGATGAACAACCTCGACCCGGACGTCGCCGAGCACCCCGACACCCTCGTCGTGTACGGCGGGCGCGGCAAGGCCGCCCGAACCTGGGAGGCGTACCACAAGATCGTGGAGACGCTCGACCGACTGGAGAACGACGAGACGCTCCTCATCCAGTCCGGCAAGCCCGTCGCCGTGCTGAAAACGCACGAGTGGGCACCGCGCGTGCTGCTCGCCAACAGCAACCTCGTGCCGCACTGGGCGAACTGGGAGACCTTCGACAAACTCGACCGGGCGGGCCTGATGATGTACGGCCAGATGACCGCCGGAAGCTGGATCTACATCGGCACGCAGGGCATCCTGCAGGGCACCTACGAGACCTTCGCGGGCGCGGCCCGCAAACACTTCGGCGGCAGCCTGAAAGGCACCATCACCGTCACCGCCGGACTGGGCGGCATGGGGGGCGCGCAACCGCTCGCCGTGAAGCTCGCCGGGGGCGTCAGCATCACCATCGAGATCGACCCGACCCGCATCCAGAAACGCCTGGATACCCGCTACCTCGACGAGGTCGCCAGCAGCCTCGAAGATGCCATCACCCGCGCAGAACAGTACAAGACTGCGGGAGTGGCCCGCTCCATCGGCGTGCAGGGCAACGCCGCCGAACTCGTCCCGCAGCTCGTCACGATGAACTGGACGCCGGACCTCGTCACGGACCAGACGAGCGCGCACGACCCCATGTGGGGCTACCTGCCCGTCCTCTCGCCCGACGAGGACGCCAGCCGCCTGCGCACCGACCACGCCGACGAGTACCGCCAGCGCGCGTACGACGCGATGGCCGCGCACGTCCGCGCCATCCTCGAACTCCAGCGGCGCGGCGCGGTCGCCTTCGATTACGGCAACAACCTCCGCCACCGCGCCCAGGAAGCCGGCGTGACGGACGCCTTCGACTACCCCGGCTTCGTGCCCGCCTTCATCCGCGACAGCTTCTGCGAGGGACGCGGCCCCTTCCGCTGGGTGGCGCTGTCCGGCGACCCCGAGGACATCCGCGCCACCGACCGCGCGCTCCTCGACCTCTTCCCGAACGACGAACGCCTGCAGTCCTGGCTGACGTACGCCGCCGATCAGATCGCCTTCCAGGGCCTCCCCGCCCGCATCTGCTGGCTCGGGTACCGGGAACGTGACCATGCCGCGCGCCTGTTCAACGAGATGGTCGCCGACGGCCGCCTGAAAGCCCCCATCGTCATCGGCCGCGACCACCTCGACGCCGGAAGCGTCGCCAGCCCCTACCGCGAAACGGAAGCCATGCTCGACGGCAGCGACGCCGTCAGCGACTGGCCCCTCCTGAACTTCGGCCTCGGCATCGCCAGTGGGGCCAGCTGGATGAGCTTCCACCACGGGGGCGGCGTCGGCCTGGGCTTCAGCCAGCACAGCGGCCTCGTCATCGTCGCCGACGGCACGGAAGCAGCGGCGCAGAAACTGTCCCGCGCGCTGACCAACGACCCCGGCATGGGCGTCATCCGCCACGCCGACGCCGGATACGACCACGCCCTGAACGTCGCCCACGAACGCGGCCTCGACCTCCCCAGCCTCGACATCAAAGAACACCGCTGACGTGAACAATGGACGCATGAAAGTTGCTATCCTGATTGGTTTTTCCCTGTCATTTTCTGGTTGGGCTCTTGCAAACACGTACGGTTTGGATCCAAAGCTGGCTGTTACAATCACCACGTCGACAGGGAAGACCGTCGTGGTGAAAGGGCCAAAGGTAGATTTGGACTTCGATACTTGGTGGAGGTGGAAGGTCTCGAATGTTCTGAAAAGTCCGAATGAAAAATTTACTGCTGTGCTGTATCACGGGCGTGCAATCAAATATTGGAGTGCTGCCGTCTTCCTTGTGCGTCCAGACGGCACTGTCGAGGAATTGAAGAATGGTGAGGTCCGTAAGATTCAGTGGACTGAAGATGGTCTCTATCTTGTTGGTACAGGAGATAACACCATTCGACTCTGGAACCTGAACGGTGGCGTCCGGCAGGTCACATTTCCTGATATCTGGGCCAGCCGCGTGATGGGGAAGACCCTGTGCCTGAACGTGGGCTGGTACAGCCCCACAACGGGTCGACTCAGCCGCACTTCTGAAATCCACCTTGCCGTTCCTTCGCTGACGCAGATCTCAGACAAAGACACCGACGGCAACGCGACCTGTGAGGCTCGACCATGACCCACCTTCCTTACGGCGGGATTCCGACCTTCGCCCGCGCACCCATCGTGCAGCCTGAGGGTGACTGGACGGCGGACGTTGCTGTGCTCGGCGTTCCCTTCGATATCGCGCTGGGCTTCCGCCCCGGCGCGCGCTTCGCGCCGCGTGCGTTGCGGGAGGCGAGCCTGCGGAGCGTGCCGCCCTTCACGGGGCTGGACGGCGTGACGCGTCTGGCGGGCGTGACCTTCGTGGACGCGGGGGACGTGGTGCTGCCCAGCCTGGAGCCGGAACTGGCGCGGCAGCGGATCACGGATGCGGCCGAGCTGGTGCGGGAGCGGTGCAGCCTGCCCGTGTTCCTGGGTGGTGACCACAGCGTCACGTACCCGATCCTGCGGGCGTTCGCGGGCGTGCCTGACCTGCACGTGGTGCAGCTGGACGCCCACCTGGACTTCACGGACACCCGCAACGACACCCGCTACAGCAACAGCAGCCCCTTTCGCCGCGCGTGCGAGGACCTGCCGAACCTCGTGCACATCACGACCATTGGTCTGCGGGGGCTGCGCTTCGACCCGGAAGCGGTCGCGGCAGCCCGCGCGCGGGGGCACGCCCTGATCCCCATGACGGACGTCGCGAGCGACCTGACGCGCGTGCTGGAGCAGTTGCCGCGCGGGAAGAACGTGTACCTCAGCGTGGACGTGGACGGCTTCGACCCCAGCGTCATCCCCGGCACGAGCAGCCCCGAACCGGACGGCCTGACGTACGCGCAGGGCATGCGCATCCTGGCGGAAACCGCGCGGCACAACACCGTCGTCGGCCTGGACGTCGTGGAGCTCGCCCCGAACCTCGACCCGACCGGCCGCAGCGAACTCCTGATGGCGCGGCTGATCATGGAGACGCTGTGCGCCGTGGACGAGTTCGGTTCCGCGCAGCCGGGGTGGGCGCGATGACGGGAGCGGAAACGCTGTTCACGAACATCAGCCAACTCGTCACGCCAGGGGTGGGCATGCAGCGCGGCGCGGCCATGCGCGACCTGACCGTCATCCCTGACGCGGCGATCCTCGTGTCGGGCGGAGTGATCCGCTGGGTCGGCCCGCGCGCCCAGGCTCCCGGAATGGTGCAGGAGCATGATCTGGGCGGCGTGGCGGTCGTCCCCGGGCTGATCGACCCGCACACGCACGCCGTGTGGGCCGGGGATCGCCTCGCGGACTTCGAGGCGCGCATTTCCGGCGTCCCGTACGAGGAGATCCTGGCGCGTGGCGGCGGCATCCGCAGCAGCATGCGGGCGACCGGGGCGGCGGGCGTGGAGGAACTCGTCGCGCTTGCCCGGCCCCGCCTGCGGGCGCTGCATGCCTCCGGCGCGACGACGACTGAGGTCAAGAGCGGGTACGGTCTGGACTTCGACGCCGAGCTGCGGATGCTCCGCGCCGTCCGTGTCCTTCAGGCGGAATTCCAGCTCGTGCCGACCCTGCTGATTCACGTGCCGCCCACCGGGGGCCGCGCGGAGTACGTGCAGGCGGTCTGCCACGACCTCATTCCCGGCGTGGCGCGCGAGGGGCTGGCAACGGCGGTGGACGTGTTCACCGAGCGCGAGGCGTTCACGGTGGACGAGACCCGCGCCATCCTCCAGGCCGCGAAGGCACACGGGCTTCAGACGAAGCTGCACGCCGACCAGTTCCACGCCATCGGCGGCACGGAACTCGCGTGCGAGCTGGGTGCCCTGAGCGTGGATCACCTGGAGGCGAGCGGCCCCGCGCAGATCGCCGCGCTGGCCGCGTCGAACACCGTGGCGACCATCCTGCCGGGCGTGACGCTGCACCTGGGCCTGCCTGCCGCGCCGGGCCGCGCCCTGATCGACGCGGGTGCGGCGGTCGCCGTGGGCACCGACCTGAATCCCGGTTCCTCGCCTGTGTTCAGCACGCAACTCGCGCTGGCCCTGGCCGTGCGCCTGTGTCGCCTGACGCTCGCCGAGGCGCTGACCGCCTGCACCGTGAATGCTGCCGCTGCCCTCGGCCTGAGTGACCGGGGCACCCTCGCGCCCGGCCAGCGGGCGGATTTCCTCGCCCTGCACAGCCACGACTGGCGCGACCTGCCGTACACGCTCGGTGCGAGTCCGGTACGGAGCGTGGTTGTCAGCGGCACTGAACTCTGATTCTCTCTTCCCTCTCTCCCCTCTGAAGGAGTACCCGTGATTCTCGATCAACACCTGTCCCTTGAAGCTTTCCTGTCCGTCGTGCGTGGCGGCGAGTCCGTCCAGCTGGCCGAGGCCGCGCGGGAGCGCATTCTTCGTGCGCGGGCGGTGATCGAGCGGATCGTGGACGGTCAGGCGGCGGTGTACGGCGTGAACACGGGGTTCGGGAAGTTCGCGTCGGTGCAGGTGCCGCGTGCTGGGCTGGAGGAGCTGCAGCTGAACCTGATCCTGTCGCACGCGATCGGGGTGGGGGAGAACCTGCCGGGCGAGGTGGTGCGCGGCATGCTGCTGCTGCGCGCACAGTCGCTCGCGCTGGGGCACTCGGGCGTGCGGCCCGAGGTGGTGGAGCTGCTGCTCTCGCTGCTGAACGCAGGCGCGCACCCGGTCATTCCGGCGCAGGGGAGCGTGGGCGCGTCGGGGGACCTCGCGCCGCTGGCGCACCTGGCACTGGGATTGATCGGGCTGGGCGAGATGGAGTATCGGGGGCAGGTGCGTCCCAGTGCGGATGTGCTGTCAGACCTTGGCCTGAGTCCGCTGACGTTACAGGCGAAGGAGGGGCTGGCCCTGATCAATGGCACGCAGCTCATGGGGAGCCTGCTGGCCCTGGCGGTCGCGGACGCGCGCACGCTGCTGGGCACGGCGAACCTCGCGGCGGCCATGACGGTCGAGGCGATGTACGGCTCGCACCGGCCGTTCCAGCCGGACGTGATCGGTCTGCGCCCCCACCCCGGCGCGGTCGCGGTGGCGGAGGAACTGCGGTTCTTCCTGCGGGACTCGCAGATCGCGCCGTCGCACGCAGTGGGGGACGGGAAGGTGCAGGACGCGTACTCGCTGCGGGCCGCGCCGCAGGTGCACGGCGCGAGCCTGGATACGCTCGCGCACGCCGAGCGGGTCCTGGCCGTGGAGTTCGCGTCCGTGACGGACAACCCGCTGATCTTCCCGGACACCGGGGACGTGGTGAGCGGCGGGAACTTCCACGGGCAGCCGCTGGCCGTCACCATCGACGCGCTCAAGGTCGCGGTGGCGGAACTCGGCAGCATCAGCGAGCGCCGCTGCGAGCAGCTCCTGAATCCGGCCCTGTCGGGCCTGCCGGGCTTCCTCGCGCCGCAGGGCGGCCTGAACAGCGGCTTCATGATCGCGCAGTACACGGCCGCCGCGCTCGTCAGCGAGAACAAGGTCCTCGCGCACCCGGCGAGCGTGGACACCATCCCCACCAGCGCCAACCAGGAGGATCACGTCAGCATGGGCGCGCACGGCGCGCGGCAGCTGCGCGCCATCCTGGAGAACGTGCAGAACGTCGTCGGAATCGAGCTGCTGTGCGCCGCGCAGGCCCTCGACTTCCAGAAGCTGCAGGCCGGACGGGGCGCGCAGGCCGCGTGGGAGCACATCCGCGCGCACATCCCCAACATGACACAGGACCGCTACTACCGACCCGACCTCCTGAAGATCGTGCAGATGGTGCGGGGCGGCGAACTGCTCCGCGTGGCCCGGGACGCCTGAACGCCGGACCTGCGGGACCGGTTCAGCTGAGCTGCTGCAGGAAGCCGCGCACGGCGCCCGCGACCGGCTGCGGGCGTTCCAGCGGGAGCAGGTGGCCGCTGCCCAGGACGGTCTGGGCGGTGGCGTCCGGGAAGGCGGGCCGCACCTGTGCGTGCATGACCTGCGGTGTGATGACGGGGTCGGTGGCGGAGCTGACCAGGTGGACCGGCACCTGCACGCGCGTCATGTCGCCGCTGCGGTCTTCGCGGCTGCCGTGGTCGGGCCACGCGGCCCACGCGGAGGCGTCGGCCCGCACGCCGTCTTCTACCAGGGCGTCCAGGTCGGCTGGGGTCAGGGGGGCGCGCGTGATCGTGAGGTAGTGTTCGCGCAGGAGGTCCGGGTGGCCGTGCGCAGCCTTGAGGTCGCGCCTGCCCTCGTCGGTCATGGGTTCCGGTGACGGGGGGGACGGGGCGACGAGCAGCAGGCCCGAGAGTCCCGCCGGGCGGCGCGCCGCGAGGACCGCCGCGACCTTCGCGCCCATCGAGTGTCCCACGAGCACGTACCGCGTCAGGCCGCGTGCCTGCACAGCCTCCAGCAGGACGTCCGCCATGCCGTCCACCGTGTGGCGGCCGTCCGTGCTGCTCCCGAAGCCCGGCAGGTCAGGCACGAGGGCCTCCCCGCCGCCCGCGTCCAGCAGGGGCAAGACGGCGCGCCACACGCGGCTGGACGTGCCGAAGCCGTGCACGAGGACCGCTGTGGGCGTGGCGGGCATCAGGAGCGTTCCCGTTCGGTGGGGCGCGGCGGCGTGCCGCGGAACACGTCCTGCCCCTCGTGCCGGTCCAACCGGACGGGGCGACCCTCACGCGCGGAGCGGTAGATGGCCTCCATGATCACCTGGTCCTGCAGGCCCTCCTCGCCCGGCGTGAAGGGCGTCTCACCGGTCAGCACGCAGTGCGAGAAGTGGTCGAGTTCCAGCGCGAACTGGTCCACCTCGCGGATCAGGTGCTCGCGCACGGCGTCCTCGGTGCCGACGCGCAGGCGCAGGTTGGTGTAGTCGAAGGCCGGATCGAGCGTCAGGTGCGCGTCCTCGCCCATCACGCGCACGGACCGCTGCCGGGACGCGCCGTAACTGCAGAAGCTGTTCGCGATGATCCCGCTCGGGAAGCGCAGCACGAAGCTCACGCTCTCCTCGACTTCCGTGAAGCGCGGGTCGCCGGGCGTGCTGTGCGTGTACGCGAACACCTCGGTCGGTTCCTCGCCCGTCAGGTACCGCGCGGTGTTCAGGCAGTACAGGCCCACGTCGAGCAGGCTCCCGCCGCCCGCCATGTCGCGCTTCAGGCGCCACTGGCCCTCGTCCGGCTCGACCTGCACGTCGGTCGCCTCGATGAGCTTCACGCGGCCGAGCGTGCCGTCCCGCATCAGGTCGCGGGCCGCCTGGTGGTGCGGCGTGTACTGAATGCGGTACGCGGTCATGAGAAGCACGCCCGCGTTTTGGCAGGCGTCTACCATCGCCTGGGCGTCCTGCACGCTGACCGACAGGGGCTTCTCGCACAGGACGTGCTTGCCGATGGCGGCGGCGCGTTCCGTGAACTCGCGGTGCTGCGCGTTCGGCAGCACGATGAACACGGCCTGCACGTCCGGGCGGTCCTTCAGGCGTTCGAGTTCGTCGTAGGTGTACACGTCGTCGTCCCGCAGGCCGAGCTGCCGGGCCTGCTGGGTGGCCTTGTCGCGGTCGCCGCTCACGAGGGCCGCGAGGCGCGACTGGCCGCTCAGGTGGAAGGCCGGGTACAGTTCCTGCGAGGTCAGGTCCCCCAGGCCGATGACGGCGTAACCGACGCGCTCGTCGGGCGGGAGGATCTTCAGTCGGGCGTCGGTGTTCAGTGGGGTCACGCTTCACCTCTGTTCATGTGGTGCAGGAGTCGGTCGGCGGTCCTCAGGCTGAGGGCCATGATGGTGAGGGCGGGGTTGGCGCTCAGGGCGCTGGGAAAGGTGCTGTTGTCGCTGATCCACAGGTTCTGCAGGTCGTGCGCCCGGCCGTACGGATCCACGACGCTGCTCTGCGGGTCCGTCCCCATGCGGGCCGTCCCGATGGTGTGCGCGGCGCGCGGGAAGGCCCAGATGCCGGTCGCGCCCGCCGCCTCCCAGATGCGGCGCATGAGGTCTTCGGCGTGCTGCGTCATGCGGCGCTCGTTGTCGCCGAACGTGAAGTGCACGCGCGGTTTCGGAAGGCCCCACGCGTCGTGCTCGTCCGACAGTTCGAGGTAGTTGTGGTCGTACGGGAGGCAGTCGCCGAGGATGTTGATGCCCGCCACGTGGTTGTAGCCCGCCATGTGCTCGTGCAGCGCGGCGCCCCACGTGCCGGTGCCGCGCGTGTACTGCGTGGCGTACGTGACGGGCATCACGCCGATGCTCTGCAGCAGGTAGCCGCCCACGAGGCCCGGCACGCGGTGCGTGTCCTCGCTGATGAGCGAGCCGGGAATGCCGCGGTTGGGGCGCACCGATTCCGGAAACTGCCCCCACACCTGCACGCCGGTGTGCGCCATGAAGTTCCGGCCGACCTGCCCGCTGCTGTTGGCGAGGTCGTGCATGAGCAGCATGCGGGGCGTCTCGACGGCGCCCGCGCTGAGCACCACGATGTCGGCCTCCAGCAGGTGCTGTTCGCCGTACCGCAGGTACTCCACGCCCGTCACGCGGTCCCCGTCGCGGCGGAAGCCGGTCACGTAACTGCCGTCCAGAATGCGTGCGCCGTGATGTTCGGCCAGCGCGAGGTACGTGACGTCCAGGCTGGCTTTCGCGCCGGTCGAGCAGCCCGCCTGGCAGAAGCCGCGGTTGCTGCACGCGGGCCGCTCACCGTAGCCTTCCTGCGTCTGGGGGCGGCTGAGGGCGGCGTTCGCGGCGGGACTGGTGCGCAGCCCGAGCGCGTCGCAGCCGCGCGCCATGAGTTCCGCCGCGCCGTTGAGCGGGAGGGGCGGGTGCCGGTACGGCTGGCGGCGTGGCGGTCCCCAGGGGTACGTGCTGGGGCCGGACACGCCCAGGAACGGTTCGATCTCGTCGTAGTACCGTTCGAGGTCCGCGTATTCCAGTGGCCAGTCCACGCCCTGCCCGAACTCGCTGTGCAGGCGCAGGTCGTCCGGCTGGGCGCGCGGGGTGTACGCGGTGTAGTGCAGGGTGGAGCCGCCCACGCCGCGCCCGCTGTTGTTGCGGCCGAAGGCGAGCGGGTCGTTGCCTGCCGAGAGGCGTTCGTCCATCCAGAAGAGGCCCGCCTGCGCGACCTCGTCCGTCGCGACGCCGTGCGGCGGGTGGCGCAGGCCCGCTTCGAGTGCCGTGACCTGCACGCCCGCCTGCGCGAGCCGCGCGAGGAGGGGTGCGCCGCCCGCGCCGGTGCCGATCACGGCGACGCGCGTGCGGGCGTTCACGCGTCCTCCCCGCGCAGCAGGGCGAGGGCGGCCGCCTCGTTGGGGTCGAGGCGGTCCAGGCGCGTCTCGGTCCAGCCGTGCGCGTCCGCGAAGCCCACGTACCCGATGGCGGCCTGCGCGGCGGGGTGCGAGTAGTAGCCTTCGGTCAGTTCGGCGAGCAGGTCCTCGAAGGCGTGCGGGTGGGCGGCCTGCAGGGCGTGCAGCGCCTCGTCCTGCAGGCCGCCGTCCAGCGCGGTGAAGTCGCCGGGCAGGGCGGCGAGCAGGGCGCGGTAGCTGGCCTCGTCGGGCGGCAGGTGGTCGTACCGCCAGCCGTCCGTATCGCCGCTGGCGAGGCGCGCGTCGATGCGGCGCGCGAGCGGCATGTGTGCCGGGTCGTGCGGGACGAGCCTCACGCTGAGCGCTTCGAGGCGGGCGAACTCCTCGAAGTTGAAGACGTGCGGCCTCGGGACGGTCGCGGGGTTCAGGCGGGCGGTCAGCGCGGCGCGGGTGGGCGCGGTCACGCGGTCGTCCTGCAGGAGTCGGGTGATCGGGTCGCGGTCGGCGGTCATCGGTGCTCCGGGAACCGGCGGGCGGGCTGGGGACGGTAGGAGGGGACAGGCATGGTGGTTCCAGTGTCGTGTCCCTGGCGGGCTGAACTGTACTTCGGCTGACGACATGAGCGGAGCCTCAAGGTTGTGGGAGGGGCGGAGCGGCGTGTGCGGGGGAGGGTGTGGGTACGCTGCTGGTGGGGACATCTGAACTTGAGGGGTGTGGTCCCACATCCAAGAATGCACGTGAGGTGATTCACATGCTCGTTCCAGCATCACACTCGGGCACCCGCGCCGCTCCTCTCCGGCCCCCGCGCCGGAAGGGACGCCCATGAGCCTCCGGGACCTGCACCGCACCCCCCGGCTGCGGCCTGCCCTCGCCCGCAGTGCCGTGTACAGCGCCGCCCAGCTCGGCGGCACGCTCCTCGCCTGGATCACGGCCGCGCACATCGTCGCCGCCGCCCTCTTCCAGCACGCCACCCCCACCCCCCGGCAGCTCGCGGCGGTGGCCGCCGGACTGCTGCTGCGCGCGGCGGGCCTCGCCCTGCGCGACCATGGCGCCGCCCGGCTCGCCGCCCACACCGTGCGCGAATGGCGTGACGCGGGCACGCTGGCCGCCCTGCAGCTCGGTCCGGTCCTCCTCAGCGACGACCGCGCCAGCGACCTCGAACGCCTCACCGGCGACACCGCCTCCCGCCTCACCCCGTACTACGCCCGCTACCTCCCGCAGGCCGTCCACGCCGCTGTCGCCGCCACCGCCGTCCTGGCCGCCGTGACGGTCCTCGATCCCGCCAGTGCCGCCGTGCTCGCCGTGACCGGCCCGCTCACCGTCGTGTTCCTGGCCCTGGTGGGCCTCGCCGCGCAGGCGCAGACGGAACGGCAGTGGCTGGCGCACACCCGCCTCTCCGCGCGCCTCGTGACGCTCGTGCGCGCCCTGCCGACCCTGCACGCCTTCGGGCAGGTCGGCACGTACCGCGACCTGCTGCGCGCCAGCGCCGACGCCCAGCGCGTCACGACGCTCCGCGTGCTGAAGGTCGCGTTCCTGAGCGGCTTCGTGATGGATTTCGCCGCGACGCTCGGCACGGCCCTCGCCGCCGTGTGGATCGGCGTGCGCCTCTTCGAGGGTCACGCGGCGCTCGCCCCGACCCTCGCGGCCCTGATGCTCGTCCCGGAATTCTTCGGCCCGCTCCGTCAGCTCGGCACGGACCGGCACGCCGCCCTGGACGCCGAGCCGGTCGCCGCGCGCCTCACGGCCCTCCTCGCCCGCCCGCTCGCCCCGTCCGGTTCCGTCCGCACCGAGGGGGCCGCCGTGCCGCACCTGCGGCTGCTCGGCGCCAGCCCCGCCCTGCATGTCGGCACCCCGGAGGCAGGCCATCCGGACGACCGGCGCGGCACGCCCCTCACGCTCGACCTGCCGCCCGGCACGCACGCCGCCCTGCTCGGCCCCAGCGGCAGCGGCAAGACCACCCTGCTGCACGCGCTGCGCAAGCACCTCCCGCACTTTGGGCAGATCCTCGTGGACGGCGAGGCGCTCGACACCCTCGACAGCGCAGGCTGGCAGGCCCGCGTCGCCCTCGTGCCGCAGCACCCGCGCCTCGTGTCGGGCAGCGTCCGCGACAACCTGCGCCTGCTGGCCGACGCGGACGACGCCGCCCTCTGGCGCGCCCTGGACGCCGTGGACCTCGGTACGGTCGTCCGCGCGATGCCCGCCGGGCTCGACACGCCGCTCGGCGAGGGCGGACAGGTCCTCAGCGGCGGCGAGACGGCCCGCCTCGCGCTCGCCCGCGCCCTGCTGAGCGGCGCGCCGGTCGTGCTGCTTGACGAGGTGACCGCGCACCTCGACGCGCACACCGAGAAGGGCGTCCACGCGCTGCTGCACCGCGCGCTCGCCGGACGCACCGTGATCCTCGCCACGCACCGCGCCGTGCCGCCCGGCTTCACGGCCGCGCACCTCACCCGCCCCGCCCACGGACCGGCAGGGAGACCGGCTGTGAGACCGGACACTGACCCGGACGTGGCCGCATGACCCGCGCCCTGCTGCTCGGCGTGCTCGCCGCGCTCGCCGGGGTGGGCCTCGCGGGCAGTTCCGGCCTGCTCATCTCACGCGCCGCCACGTTCCCCGCCACCTTCCTCGCCCTCACGCTGCTCGTCACGACCGTCCGCGCGCTCGGCGTGGGACGCGCCGCCCTGCGCTACGCCGAACGCCTCACCGGACACGACGCGGCCCTGAAACGCGGC
Source organism: Deinococcus aquiradiocola (assembly GCF_014646915.1). Lineage (NCBI taxonomy): Bacteria > Thermotogati > Deinococcota > Deinococci > Deinococcales > Deinococcaceae > Deinococcus > Deinococcus aquiradiocola. The sequence continues at coordinate 79,421 of NZ_BMOE01000003.1, forward strand.
GCCGCGCAGCGCGAAGCGCTCTTCACGCGCCTCGCCGGCTTCGGCCGCGACCTGCTCGCCCACGAACGCACCGGCGACACCCTCGCCCGCCTGAACGCCGACACCGACGCCCGCCAGATGTACGCCCTGCGCGCCGCGCTGCCGCTCGCCGCGCTGACCGGGACCCTGCTGCTGCTCGGTGCGTGGCTCTTCACGCTCGACCCGCTGCTCGGCCTGACGGGCGCCGTCCCGCTCGCCGTCGCCGCGCTCGCCGTGCTGCCCCTGCGCGCCCCCATGACGGCCCTCACCCGCGACCAGGTCGAGGCGGCCCGCCACCACGGCACCCTCCTCCTCGACGCGCTCGCCAGCAGCGGCGACGGCGCCGCCCGCACCGCCCTCCCCGCCCTGAATGCCCTCAGCGCCCGCCTGGAACTCGGCACGCTGCAGGAGGCGGCCCTCACGCGCCGACTCACGGCCGTGCAGGGCCTGCTGTTCACGCTCGCCGTCACGGGCGTCCTCGCGCGCGGCGCCACCCTCGTCGCGGACGGCACCCTGCCCGGCGTGCAGTTCGCGGCCGTGCTGCTGGCCGTGACCGCCGCCTTCGACGCGCTCGCCGGACTCGGGCAGGTGCCCGCCGCGCACGCCGCCCGGCACGCCGCCCTCGCCCGCCACGCCGCCCTGACCGCCGTGACGCCCACCGTCACCGCGCCCCCCACCCCCACCCCCGTCCCGGACGGCCCGCTCGACCTGCACGTGCAGGACGTCACGGTCCTGCGCGCCGGGCGGCAGGTGCTGCACGGCACCACCCTGCACCTTCAGGGCAGCGAGCGCGTCGCCGTCGTCGGCCCGAGCGGCGGCGGCAAGACCACCCTCGCCCGCCTCCTCACCCGCGACCTCGATCCCGCTGCGGGCCGCGTCACCTGGGGCGGCGTGCCGCTCCCGCAGCTCGACCCGGCCGCCCTGCGCCGCAACGTCAGCCTGCACGAACAGGACGCGCCGCTCCTCGACGGCACCCTGCGCGAGAACCTGCTCCTCGCGAACCCCGCCCTGCCCGACACGGCCCTGCAGGCCATGCTGGACGACCTGCACCTCCCGCACCGCCTGGACGACTGGGTGGGGGAGGGCGGCACGCGACTCTCCGGCGGGGAACGCGCCCGCGTGTCCATCGCCCGCGCCCTCCTGAAACCCGCCCGCCTCCTCATTCTCGACGAACCCACCGCGCACCTCGACCAGGATGACGAACAGGTCGTGCTGCACGCCGTGCAGCGTCACCTCGCGGGACGCGCCCTGCTGCTCCTCACGCACCGCGTGGCCCCCCTCGCCCTCGCCACCCGCGTCCTGCACCTCCAGGACGGCCACCTCACGCCCGCCCCCACCCCCGTTCCCGCTGGAGGGACCCCCCATGACTGAACTGTTCGGCTTCAGCACCCTCGACCTGTCGCGCTTCCAGTTCGCGACGACCAGCATCTTCCATTACTTCTTCGTGCCGTTCACGGTCGGCTTCGCGCTCATCATCGCGATCTTCCAGACCATCGCGTACCGCACGCAGAGCCCCCGCATGGAGAACCTCACCCGCTTCTTCGGTCACCTGTTCTTCATCAACTTCGCGGTGGGCGTCGTGACCGGCATCGTGCAGGAATTCCAGTTCGGCATGAACTGGTCGGTGTTCAGCAACTTCGTCGGCAACATCTTCGGCGTGCCGCTCGCCCTGGAAGTCCTGATGGCCTTCTTCCTCGAAAGCACCTTCCTGGGCCTGTGGTGGTTCGGCCGGGACCGCCTGCCGCGCTGGGCGACGCTCGCCAGCATCTGGATCGTGGCGCTCGGCACCAGCATCAGCGCCTTCTGGATCATCATCGCGAACGCCTGGATGCAGCACCCCGTCGGGTACACCATCCAGAACGGGCAGGCCGTCATGACGGACTTCTGGGCCGTGGTCTTCAACCCCAAGGGCCTCGAATGGTTCGCGCACCTCTGGACCGGCTCCCTCACGGTCGGCGCGTTCTTCGTGCTCGCCGTCAGCGCGTACCACCTGCGCCGCAAGCACGAGACGGACGCCTTCCTCGTGAGCTTCAAGGTCGCGCTCGTCGTCGCGCTCGCCGGGTCCGCCGGCGTGATCCTCGCCGGGCACGAACAGGGCCAGAGCGCCGTGCGTGACCAGCCCATGAAGTACGCCGCCTTCAGCGCCCTGTGGGACACGCCCACCGGCAAAGGCATGCCCGAAAGTCTCGTCGCGTTCCCCAGCAACAGCCAGGGACGGAACACCTTCGAGCTGAGCGTCCCGTACGTCGGCTCGCTCCTCGCCTTCAACAACTTCAGCTCGCAGGCCAAGGGCCTCCACGAACTGCAGGCCGAGAGCGTCCGCAAGTACGGTCCCGGCAACTACATCCCCTACGTCTGGCCCGTGTACTGGGCGTTCCGTATCATGGTCGGCCTGGGCGGCGTGATGCTCCTCACCGCCCTGTACTTCGCGTGGCGCTGGCGCGCCGGGAAACTCGCCGACCCCGGCCGCCTGTACCCGCTGCTGCTCGCCATGCCGCTCGCGCCGCACCTCGCGAACTTCAGCGGCTGGATCGCCACCGAGATGGGCCGCCAGCCGTGGGTGGTGCAGGGCCTGCTGCGCACCGGCGACGCCGTCAGCAGCCTCAGACCCCTCCCCGTCCTGCTGAGCCTCGCCGCGTTCTGGGTGGTGTACCTCCTCCTGATCGGCCTGGACGTGTACCTCCTGACCCGCACCGCCCGCGCAGGCATGCACGCGCCCGACGTGGAAGCGCAGGGCATGCCCGCCCCGCACTACCTGCCGGAAGGCGGCACGCTGTGACCCTGCCCCTCGTGTGGTTCATCCTGGTGGCCGCCACGTTCACCATCTACTTCTTCCTCGAAGGCTTCGACTTCGGCGTGGACCTCCTCCGCCCCTTCCTCGCCCGCAACGAGGCGCAGCGCAAGGCCCTCATCGGCACCATCGGTCCCTTCTGGGACGGCAACGAGGTCTGGGTGATCCTCGCGGCAGGCGCGATCTTCGCGGCGTTCCCCACCTGGTACGGCGCGCTCCTCACGAGCATGTACCCGCTGTTCGCCCTGATCCTCCTCGCCCTCATCGGCCGCGGCGTCGCCTTTGAATTCCGCGCGCAGGTCGACGACCGCCGCTGGCGCGTCTTCTGGGACGTGACGAGCTTCGTCGGGAGCCTCCTGCCCGCCTTCCTGTGGGGCGTCATCATGGCGAACATGGTGCGCGGCCTGCCGCTCGCCGCCGCCGGACGCTACGTGGGCGGCAGCTTCGACTTCTTCGACGCGTTCAGCATCCTCGGCGGACTCGCCACCCTCGCGCTCTTCGTGCTGCACGGCGCGACCTTCCTGCTGCTGCGCCTGCACACCGGCACCGAACTGCACACCCGCGCGCACCGCGCCGCCCTCACCTGGGGCGCCTTCGCCACCGTCCTCGTCCTCGGCTTCGTGTACCTGGGCTTCGTGCGCGACGAACTGTTCCGCAGCTTCGGCCTGTCCTCCTGGCTGTTCCCCGCCGGAGCGGCCGTCAACCTGGCCCTCGTCTGGCTGGCACTCACGCTGCGCCGCGACCGCCTCAGCTTCATCGCAACGAGCCTCACCATCCTCTTCTCGACCGCCACCATCTTCCTCAGCCTGTACCCGAACGTCCTCCCCAGCACCCTCGACCCGAGCTTCAACCTCACCATCCAGAACAGCGCCAGCGCCCCCTACACCCTGCGCCTCATGAGCTGGGTCGGCCTGATCTTCCTGCCGCTCGTCATCGGCTACCAGGCCTGGAACTACTACGTGTTCCGCCAGCGCGTCAAGGAAGATGCGGGCGGTCTCGGGCACGGCTACTGATCCCCGGTCGAAGCGAGCTCCAGGAGGCCAGCCGAGTGAAGAGGGTGTCGACAGGACGGCGTGGCGGAGGCGGAACTGGAGCGAAACCGGACGACCACGCGCCAGGGCACGGCGCAACGAGACGCGCGCGTCCGGACAGTCAGCACGCACACCGCCCGGACGCGCACCAGCACGCTAGACTTCCCGGATGACCGATCCCTTCCAGGCGCTCCTCGACCTCTCGAACCTTAACGGCGTGCCCGGACGCGAGGACGCCGTCCGCGACTACGTCCTCGCTGCCCTCCAGGGCCTCGCGGACGACGTGCGCGTCGACGCGATGGGCAACGTCATCGCGTACCGCCAGGGCCGCGACGCGCCCGAAGGCCAGACGCGCGAACGCGTCATGCTGAGCGCTCACATGGACGAGATCGGCTTCATCGTCCGCTACATCGACGACACCGGCTACCTGCGCCTCCAGGCGCTCGGCGGCTTCGACACCCGTAACCTCTTCGCGCGCAACGTCACCGTTCACACCCGCACCACCACCCTGCCCGGCATCCTCTCGCCCGGCGGACGCCCCATCCACATCAGCACCCCCGAAGACCGCAAGAAAGTCCCGGAAATGCGGGAATTCTTCGTGGACCTCGGCCTGAGTGTGGACGACGTGAAACGCCAGGTCCGGGTGGGTGACATGGTCACGCTCGACCAGACGGCCCGGCAGGTCGGCCACCTGATCGTCGGCAAGGCCATGGACGACCGCGCCAGCGTCTACATGCAGCTCGAAGTGCTGCGCCGCCTGGACGGCAAGCCGCGCCACGACGTGTACGCCGTGTTCAGCACGCAGGAAGAGGTCGGCCTGCGCGGCGCCATCACCGCCGCGTACAGCGTGCAGCCCACCATCGGCGTCGCCCTCGACGTGACGCTCGCCGTCGACACGCCCGGCGTCGGCCCGGACGAAGCCGTCACCCGCATGGGCCAGGGCATCGGCATCAAGGTGTACGACAGCACCATGATCAGCACCCGCTGGCTGGTCGACGACTTCGCCGACCTCGCCGACCGCGAAGGCATCCCCTACCAGCTGGAAGTCCTCTCGCTCGGCGGGACGGACGGCGCCGCCATCCAGCGCAGCCGCGACGGCGTGCCCACCGTCACCCTCAGCCTCCCCACCCGCTACATCCACAGCGTCGTCGAAAGCGTCCACGTCGACGACCTCAAGGCCGGCACCGACCTGCTGCTCGCCTACCTCAGATGAACTGAAGCGCCGCGAAACGGACGCCCCAGGTACAGGGGCGTCCGTTCTGCCGGACCGCCGAAAGGCTGCATGTGTTGTGTTCCGTCAGGCGTTCCTGCGGTCTGCCGGGTGTGGGGTCAGCGGAAGATGCCTCTGGGGAGGTACGCGCTGACGAGCCAGTTGGGGGCGTCCACGATCTCGCTGATCTTGAGGTCGACGGCGACGCTGCACAGTGCGTACGCGAGTTGCGGGTCAAGGCGGTACTCGCGGCCGAGGTGGTCGATCATGGCGCGGATGGCGTCCTGGGACGCGGCGTACAGGTCCGGGCCGTGCCCGGTGGTGGCGTAGTACCCTCGTGCGTCCACGGCGGGCATGGCGGCGGCGGGCACTTCAAAGCGCGGGCCGCTGAAGTTCGCGCCTTTCTGGACGCTGAAGCGCAGCTGGGCGGTCATGGCGGTTTCGACGGCCGTGCCGCACACTTCGCCGTCACCCTGGCAGACGTGCGTGTCACCGACGCTGAACAGCGCGCCCGGCACTTCGACAGGCAGGTACAGTTTCGCGCCGCGCGTCAGGTCGCGGATGTCGAGGTTGCCGCCCACGCGCCTCGGCGGGACGACGCTGTGCAGGCCGGGTTCGGCGGGGGCGACGCCGATGGTGCCGGTGAAGGGCCGGGTGGGGAGGGTGATGTCGGGCGTGAACTGCACGGCCGCGCGGTCGTAGCGGCTGATGTGCAGCCAGGGGTCCTTGAACTCCTGCGCGAGCAGCCCGAAGCCCGGGATGATGCCGGTCCAGCCCCAGTCGCTCTCCTGGAAGTCCAGCACCTCGATCACGAGCGCGTCGCCGGGTTCCGCGCCGTCCACGTAGACGGGGCCGTTGACGGGGTTGGTGCGGGAGAAGTCGAAGGTGGCGACGTCGGCGGCGGTGCTGTGGGCGGTCAGCTGGCCGCCGCTGGCGTCCTGGATGTCGAAGGCGAGCGTGTCGCCGGGCGCGACGTGCCGCTGCGGGGTGAGGCTGTTGTCCCACCCGAAGTGCCGGTGGTGGATGGTGTGGATGTGCGGGCCGCTCACGGCTTCACCGAGAGGCGTTCGTACACGATGTTGTGAATGGGGTCCTGCAGTTCGTTCAGGCCGCCCACCAGCCGGTCGGAGCGCATCATGTACCGCACCTCGTGGTACACGGGAACCCAGACGGCCTGCGCGTTGAGTTTCGCGAAGATGGCGGCGTAGGCGTTTAGGCGCGCGGTGGCCTGCGCGGGTTTGACCATCTGGTCGGCGCGGTCGGCGGCCGCGTCGAGCGCCTTGTCGCAGGTGAAGGGCCAGTTCCAGCCGCCCTGGACGGCGCTGCGGCAGCTGAGGATCGGCCAGTAGAAGTCGCTGGGGTCGGGGTAGTCCTGCGTCCAGGCCATGCCGCCCGACCAGACCATCGGGGCGGTGCCGGGCGTTCCGGCCGCTTCGGCGACGGTGCTCTGCGCCTGGCTCTTGATGCTGGCGCGGATGCCGACGGCGGCGAGGTCCTGCTGCAGGCTCTGCGCGATGCGGGGATTCGGGTCGGTGGAGGTGGTGTACAGGGTGGTGTCGAAGCCTTTCTCGTACCCGGCCTGTTTCAGGAGGGCTTTCGCGGCGGCCGGGTCGTAGCGGTAGCCGGTGGCGGCCTTGTCGTAGCCGGGCATGAGGGGCGGCAGGTACGTGTTGGCGATCACGCCGCGCCCGTTGATGAGGCGCAGCACCTTCGTCTTGTTGATGGCCATGTTGATGGCCTGACGCACGCGCACGTCCTTGAGCGGTCCGATGCCGGTGTTCAGGGACAGGTAGCTGGTGTTGACGTTGGTGCGCTGCAGGATGTTCGCCTTGTATTTCGGGTCGCGGATCACCTGCAGGAACTGCGCGGGCGGAATGCCGTCCCCGAGGAGGTCCACCTCGCCGCGCGTGAGCGACAGGAACGCGACGCTGGGGTCCAGACCCACCTTGACGGTCACGCGGTCCAGGTACGGGAGGTTCTGGTAGAAGTACGCGGGGTTGCGTTCGAACACGAGCTGCTGACCGCTCGGCCAGCCCGTCAGGCGGAACGGGCCGGTCCCGACCGGGTGGTGCCCGAAGTCCGCGCCGTACTTCGCGACTTCCTCCCTGGGGACCACGAACGCGAAGTTCATGGCCATGACGTTCAGGAACGCGGCGTTCGGGGCGGTGAGGGTGATCGTGACGCCGTACTTGCCGGTCGTCTTGAGGCCCGTGACGGTCTTGGCCTTGCCGGTCGTGAAGGCCTGCGCGCCCACGATGCCCATGTAGAAGGACTGGCCGGGGCTCTTGGTTTTGGGGTCGAGGACGCGGGTGAGGGTGTACACCACGTCGCTCGCGACGACTTCGCGGCCGTTCTGGAATTTCACGCCGGGCCGCAGCGTGAAGGTGTACGTGCGGCCGTCCGCGCTGACTGTGGGCATGCCGGTGGCGAGGCGCGGTTCGAGGGTGGTGCTGCCGACCTTGTAGTCGAGCAGGCCGTCGAAGACCATCTTCTCGATCGGCCAGTTCTGCAGGTCGTACCCGATGGCGGGGTCGAGGGTGGTCACGTCGTCCTTGTACGACACGACCATGCTGCCGCCGCGTGCGGGCGCGGCGAGCGTTCCGCCGAGCGCGAGGGCGCTCAGCAGGGCGGCGGACTTCAGGGTGCGGTTCATGAAACCTCCGGTGGGAGTGGAACGGTCAGGGGAGTGGGCGAGCGGAACACGGCGCGGGGCCGGTCAGCGGTAACGGACGCGGGGGTCCACGAGGGGCTGCACGAGGTCGGCGAGCAGGTTGGCGAGCGTGATCACGAACGCGCTGAAGATGACGACGCCCACGATGACGGGGATGTCCACCACCCGGATCGCGTCCCACACCAGCCGCCCCAGGCCCGGCCAGCCGAACACGCTCTCCACCACGACCACGCCGCCCATGAACGTCCCGATGTCCAGCCCGATCATCGTCACGATCGGCAGGGCCGCGTTGCGCAGCGCGTGCCTGAGCAGCACGAGGCGCGGCGTCTGCCCCTTGGCGCGCGCCGTACGGACGTAGTCCTGCGACAGCACCTCCAGCAGCTGCGAGCGCATCATGCGGGCGTACCAGCCTGCCCCGCCGATGCCGAGCGTGAGGGCCGGGAGGAACAGGTGGCTCAGGCCGCCGTACCCGCCGAGCGGGAACAGCGCGAAGCGGTACGCGAGCAGGTACACGAGGCTCAGGGCCAGCCAGAACTGCGGTGCGGCCGCCCCGAGGAACGCGAGGCCCATCACGACCGTGTCGGGCCACCCGCCGCGCCGCACGGCCGCCCAGATGCCGAGCGGCACGCCGATCAGCAGTTCGAGCGCGATGGCGCCCAGCATGAGCTGCACGGTCGGCAGGATGCGCGACGACAGCAGCGAACGGACGGTGCTGCCCTGCTTGTACGAGCGGCCCAGGTCCAGGTGCGCGAGGCGGCCGAGATACGTGCCGTACTGCGCCACGAAGGGCCGGTCGAGGCCCATCTCGTGCCGGATGCTCTGCACGGTCGCCACGCTCGCGCTCGGCCCGGCCACCATGCGGGCCGGGTCGGCGGGCAGCAGGAACACGAGGGTGAACGTGACGCACGACGCGACGAGCAGCACGAACACGCTCTGCAGCAGACGCGATCCCAGGAACGACAGCATACGTTGACTCCTCTTGATGCGGGGCACTTGTGGTGCGGGAAGTGGGCCGGGGAGAACTGGACGGGAGGGGACGACCGTGAAGGTCAAGAGGTGCTGCGCGGGTCGAGGGCGTCGCGCAGGCCCTCGCCGAGCAGGTTGAAGCCGAGCGAGGTGATCAGGATGGCCGCGCCCGGCGCGAGCACCAGCCACGGGGCGGTCGTGAGGTAGCTCTGCGATTCGTTGATGATGCCGCCCCAGCTGGGGGTGGGCGGCTGCACGCCGACGCCCAGGAAACTCAGGGTCGCTTCGAGCAGCACGGTCGTCCCGACGCCCAGCGACCCCCACACGAGCGCGGTCGGCACGAGGTGCGGCACGATGTGCCGCAGCAGGATGCGGCCTCCGCTCGCGCCGACGGCGGTGGCGGCCTCCACGAACTCCCGCTCGCGCAGGGCGCTCACCTCGCTGTACACGACCCGCGCGATCGGCACCCAGTTCAGGAACGCGATCACGAGCGCCACGATCCACAGGCTGGGCCGCAGGATCGCCGTGAGCGCGATGGCGAGCAGCAGCACCGGGAAGGCCAGCATCACGTCCGTGAAGCGCATGATGAGCGTGCCCGCCCACCCGCGCGTCAGGGCCCCCAGCGCGCCGAAGAGCAGGCCGATCACGACCGCGACGCCGTTCGCGACGAACCCTACCGTCAGGGACGCGCGCGCGCCCCACACGAGGCGTGACAGCAGGTCGCGGCCCAGCAGGTCCGTGCCGAGCAGGTACGGGCCACCCGGCGCGAGCGGCGCGCCCTCCATCGTGAGGCCCTCCGGGAACTGAAAGTCCGGGTCGTGCGGCGCGCTCCACGGCGCGAGCACGGCGACGATCACGACGAAGGCGCACACGACGAGGCCCGTCATGCCCGCCCGGTGCCGCAGGAACCGGCGCAGCACCTTGGATGGACGGCGGGCGGGCCGGGCGGGCGAGGCGAGGACCGTCACCGCGTCCGTCCTTTCGGGTCGAGCGCGTCGCGCAGGCCGTCCCCGAGCAGGTTGAAGGCGAGGACCGTCAGGAAGATGACGACGCCCGGCGCGAGTGCCAGCCACGGCGCCGTCTGCAGGTAGCCGCGCGCCGTGTTCAGCATGCTGCCCCAGCTGGGCGTGGGCGGCTGCACGCCCAGCCCCAGGAAGCTCAGGGTGCTTTCGGCCAGCACGGCCTCGGCGATGGCGAGGCTCGCCTGCACGATCAGCGCGCCGGAGATGTTCGGCAGGATGTGCCGCAGCAGCGTGCGTCCGCTGCCCGCCCCGAGCGCCCCGGCCGCCTGCACGTACTCCAGTTCGCGCTGCGCGATCACCTGGGCGCGCGTCACGCGCGCGAAGGCGGGCGTCGTCACGATGGCGATGGCGAGCATGGTGTTCTGCAGGCTCGGCCCGAGGATCGCGGCGAGCGTGATCGCCAGGATCAGGAACGGGAAGGCGAGCATCGCGTCGATCACACGGCCGATCAGCTCGTCGAGCCAGCCGCCCACGAAGCCCGCCACCAGCCCCAGCAGCGACCCGGCCACCAGCGCCACCAGCACGCTGACCAGGCCCGCCGACAGGCTGATGCGCGCCCCGTACATCACGCGCGTCAGCGTGTCGCGACCCAGCTCGTCCGTCCCGAGGACGTGCCCCGCGCCGGGCGGCTGCAGCAGCGCCGCGAAATCCTGCCGGGCCGGATCGGCCGGCGCGAACTGCGGCGCGAAGAGCGCCACCACGCACAGCACCGCCACGATCACGAGGCCCGCCACCGCCAGCCGGTTCGCGCCGAAGCGCCGCCACGCCTTGCTGCGCTCACGCGGGCGCGCGGGGAGTGCCGGGACGGCCGTCACGCGTACCTCACGCGCGGGTCGATCATGCCGTACAGCAGGTCCACCACGAAACTCACGACCAGCACCAGCGCCGCCGACGTGAGCACCATGCCCTGAATGACCGGCAGGTCCCGCGTGAACACCGCGTCCACCAGCAGCCGCCCGAAGCCCGGCACGCTGAAGATCTGCTCCGTCACGACCGCGCCGCCCAGCAGCCCGCCCAGCTGCAGGCCCAGCACCGTCACCACCGGGATGAGCGCGTTGCGCAGGGCGTGCTTCACCACCACGAAATGCCCCGTGATGCCCTTGGCGCGCGCCGTCCGCACGTAATCCTGCGACAGGACCTCCAGCAGACTGCCGCGCAGGAAGCGCGTGAGGACCGCGCCCGACCCCACCCCGAGCGTCACGGCGGGCAGCAGCATCAGTTTCAGGTTCAGGGCGGGGTTCTCGCTGAGGTCCACGTACCCGCTCGCGGGGATCCACGCGAGCTGCACGCTGAACAGGTACACGAGCAGAATCCCCAGGAAGAAGCTCGGCAGGCTGATGCCCGACAGGGCCAGCAGCGTCACGAGCCGGTCCGTGACGGACCCCGGCCGCAGCGCGCTGAAGATCCCGGCGGGCAGCGCGAGCGCTACCGCGATCAGCAGGCTCAGGACACTCAGCTCGAAGGTGGTGGGGAGCTTCTGCGCGATGAGGCCCGCCACGGATGCGTGGTCCTGCAGGCTGCGCCCCAGGTTCAGGTGGGACAGGTCTGCCAGCCACTGCAGGTACTGCACCGCGACGGGCCGGTCGAGGCCCATCTGGTGCCGCAGTTCCGTGAGGGCCTGCGGGGTCGCTTCCTCCCCCAGCTGCAGGCGCGCCGGGTCGCCCGGCAGCAGCCGGACGAGCGCGAACACCAGCAGCGTCACCACCAGCAGGGTGGGAATGGCGGCCAGCAGCCGCCTCGCCGCAAAATTCAGCATATGGGCCTCCGGAACGCGAACGGACTCTCTTCAGGCGGCGGGGCCGTCACGGACGACCCGCCGGGACGGGCCCTGTACGGTGCGGGCATGAACGCCGTGCGGGCGCGGGGCGCGCCTTCGCTTCAGGGTTCACTTCAGGTCAGCGGTGGAGAAGCGCAGGATGCCGTCCGGGACGAGCTTCAGACCGGTGAGGGACTTGGAGACGCCGACGGTGTTGCTGCTGAAGTACGTGAACACGTATGGCGCGTCGTCCAGGATCTTGCCGAGCGCCACGTTGTACGTCGCGACGCGGGCGCTCATGGCGTTCTGCGCGCGGGCCTTCTCCAGCAGCGCGTCGATGCCGGGATCGCTGTACCCGGCCTGGTTGTTGCTGCCGCCCGTGTGGAAGAAGTCGTAGATGTTCCCGTCCGGGTCGGGCCGTCCCGACCAGCCGAGCATCACGGCGTCGTAGTTGCGTCTGTCGGCCCGGTCGAGCAGCGTCCCGAATTCCACCGTCTCGATCTTCACCGTGAAGCCCGCCTGCGCCGCCATCGCCTGGTACAGCTGCGCGAGCTGCGCGTTCACCGCGCCGGGCGATGTGAGCAGCGTGAAGCTCACGTTGGCCTTTCCGGCCTGCGCGAGCTTTTTACGCGCGAGCGCCACGTCCCCCTGCGGGGCCTTGATGGCGGCCGAGTACGCGGGCGTGCCGGGCGGGAACGGTCCGGCGGCGGGCTTCACGGTGTTCAGGAACACGACCTTGTTGATCGCGTCGCGCTCGACGGTCGCGCTGAACGCCTGCCGCACCAGTTTGCTGTTGAAGGGCGGGCGCGTCACGTTCATCCACACGCCCTGGAAGCCCAGGCCCTGGAAGGTGTCCACGTCGAGCTTCGGGTTTTTCTGGATGGTGGCGATGTCCTTGGGGTCGACCGGCGTGATGACCTGCACCGCGCCGGACAGCAGGTTCGCGACGCGCACGTCCCCGTCCGGGAAGGGCCGGTACACCAGCGTGTCGAGGCTCGGCTTGCCGCGCCAGTACCCGGTGTTGGCCTTCAGGGTGATGTTGTCCTGCCGTTTGCGGCTCACGAACGTGAAGGGGCCGCTCCCGACCGGACCGCTCGCGAAGTCCGCGCCCGCCTTCTTCGCGGCGGTGGGCGACACGATCATCCCGGAACGGTCGCTCAGCACGGCCAGCAGCGGCCCGTACGGCGCCTTGAGCGTGATGACGACCGTGGCCGCGTCGGGCGCGGCGACGTCCTTGACGCTGCCGAGTTCGCCTTTGCGGGCGCTGCCGTCCAGGGTCATGTTGCGCTCGATGCTGTACTTGACGGCGGCCGCGTCGAGCGGCGTCCCGTCACTGAACCTGATGCCGGTGTTCAGCTTGAAGGTGTACGTCAGGCCGCCGTTCGTGACTTTCCAGCTCTTCGCGACCATCGGAACGATCTTCAGGTTCTCGTTGACGTCCACCAGCTTGTCGAAGATCTGGTTCATGACCTGCCGGTCCACGAATGCCGTGGAGAGCGCCGGATCGAGGCGCGGCGGGTCGGCGTCCAGCCCCACGGTGAGGGTCTGCGCGGAGGCGGCACTGAGGGCGAGCAGCAGGCTGAGAGCGGTGAGGGTTCTCTTCATGACGTCACTCCTGTCTTTCCTTGAACGGGCGGTGGCCCTGGACGTGGCTCAGGTGGACCGGACGGGGTCCGGGGCGGCGGCGCGCAGCTGCGAGAGCGCACGGGCGTACGTCTGTGAGACGTCGTCCAGGTGCGCCTGCATCGCTTGTCGCGCGCCGTCCCGGTCCTGCGCCAGCACCGCCTGCACGATCCGGTCGTGGTCGTCCACCGTGCGGCTCGACCCGGCGGCCGGGAGCGCGATGATCCGCACGTCGCGCAGCAGGTCCCGCAGCGTCTCCAGCACCCGCAGCACCACCGTGTTGCCCGCCAGCTGCGCCAGCAGGTCGTGAAACTGCGCGTCCTCGCTCGCCAGGGCCGGACTGTGGTCCGGCAGCGCCCGCTGGCGCGCCACGCACGCCAGCAGCGCCTCGCGTCCGGGCGCGGTGAGGCGCTCGGCCGCCATGGCCGCCACCTCCGGTTCCAGCAGCCGCCGGAACTCGAGCAGGTCCGCCGCGTTCTGCGGGACCAGACTCACCAGACTGCGGAACGGCTGCGACATCGCCTCCCCGCCCGGGTGCCGCACGTACGTCCCGTCCCCCTGCCGCGCGTCCAGGTACCCCAGCAGTTCCAGGCGCCGCAGCGCGTCCCGGACGCTGGTGCGCGACACGCCGAACTGCGCAGCCAGCTCCCGCTCCGGCGGCAGGCGCGTGCCGGGCGTCAGCCGCCCCGACTGAAACCACTCCTGCAGCTGCGACGCGACCTGATCCGCGATCTTCACGGCCTTCACGGGCTTTCCGGTCAAACGGACCTCCTCACGGTCAGGGGAGAGGACAGGCGGCGGCACGCGGAGCGGCGGCAGGGATGCCCCTCCGCAGATTGGTCCAACCATCGGACCTCATGCGTCCACTATCAGCCACATGTCCGCCCGGTGTCAAGCGCCCCGAAGGCCCGTCCTCCCTTCCGCCCGCGGCCCCCCGGGGCGTCCCGCCGGGCGCCCCTTCCTCCCGTGGTAACGGTCCCGTAATCGCGCGCGGCGAAGCTGACCGTGGAGGCTTTTCATGATTGACATCATTCGACTGCCAGAGGGTTCCTGCCCGGTCCGGGGGACCGCGTCCCGGCAGGGGGGCGGCTGATGCGGGCCGCGTTCGTCGGAGCGGCCTTCGGGTTCGCGGCGGTGGCGTTGAGCGTGCTGGGGTACGTGACGGGCGTGAACGTCGCCGGGAGCCCGCCGGCCGTGACGGTCCTGCAGGCGGGCGCCGCGCCGCGAGGAGCGGCCCTGTTCGCCGCGAACTGCGCCGGGTGTCACGGGGCGGCGGCGCAGGGCGCGGTCGGACCGAAACTGGCGGGCCTCGTGAGGCCCTGGACGGACACCGCCTTCGCGGACGCCGTACTGGACGGCCGCGCCCCGGACGGCCGCACCCTCGCCGCGATGATGCCGCACTTCAGGACCGCCGGTTTCGACGGTTCGGCGCCCACGCCCGCGCAGCTCACCGCGCTGCACGCGTACCTCAAAGGACTCTGACATGACCCCTTCCCGTTCCACTCCGCCTGTCCCGCCCCGCACCCCGCCCGCCGGGGCGAGCGCCTCCACCGTGCCCAGGGGAGCGCTGTTCGTGGTGGGCACCGTGTTCGTGACCGTGATGGCCCTGTGGTTCCTGGTGCTGGGCCTCGTGCAGGCGAGGGGCTGAGCGTGCTCGACCACCGCACCATCGAACGCTACGAACTCGGCTGGCTGGTCGTGTCCGTCGTCCTCGTCGTGATGCTGTTCGCGGGCGTGCTCGGCAGCATGATCAGCGAGACCGTGCCCGGCTTCTTCGGCGCGCGTTCCTCGTACGTCGACCCCGCGCACCTCACGGGCACGCCCTTCGCCACGCCCGGCCTGCACCGCAACGCGGACGGGACGCTCGACGCGTACATCGTCGCGCGCGCCTTCGCGTTCCAGCCGAGCACCCTGCGCGTCCCGGCCGGACAGCGCGTCACGCTGCACCTCCTGAGCGTGGACGTCATTCACGGCCTGATGCTGGAGCAGGGCAACGTCAACGTCGAACTCATCCCCGGTCAGGTCGCGAATCTCCCCCGGACCTTCACGCGCCCCGGCACGTACACCACCGAGTGCAACGAGTACTGCGGCAGCGGCCACCAGACCATGGCCTTCCACCTCGTGGTGGAGCCGCCCACACAGCCAGAGGCCACGAAATGACCACCACCTTGCCCCCCCGCAGCGTTCCCGACGAACGCGTCTACGCCCTGAACCCCGAGAAGAAGGTCACGCTGTACTTCCTCGTGACGGGCCTCGTCTTCCTGATGGTCGGCGTCGCCATCGGCCCGCTGCAGGCCCTGAACTACGCGGGCATCGACGTGTACCGCTCCCTGCCGTTCCTGAAGTCGTACTACCAGGGCCTGTCGCTGCACGGCGTGCTGAACGCGCTGGTGTTCACCACGTACTTCATCAGCGGCCTGCTGCTGTACCTCCCGTGCCGGGAGCTGGGCGTCCGCCCGAACCTGAAGATGTCGTGGGCCGGGTACTGGATCATGACGGTCGGCGTGCTGATGGCGGCCGTCGCGGTGCTCGGGAACAACGCGACGCTGCTGTACACCTTCTACCCGCCGCTGCAGGGCAGTCCGCTCTTCTACATCGGCGCGGCGCTGCTGGTGGTGGGGAGCCTCGTGATCGGCGCGCAGGTCGTCACCATCTGGACCGTCTGGAAGCGCCGCCACCCGCGCGAGGTGACGCCCCTCGTCACGTTCATGAGCGTCGCCACGTGGCTGATGTGGTTCGTCGCGTCGCTCGGACTGGTGGTGGAGGTCGTGTTCCTGCTCATCCCGTGGTCGCTGGGCCTCACGCGCGGCGTGGACCCGCTGCTCGCCCGGACGCTCTTCTGGTACACGGGGCACCCCATCGTGTACTTCTGGCTGCTGCCCGCGTACGTGTCGTGGTACGGGCTGCTGCCGCGCAGCGCGGGCGGCGTGATCGCGTCGCAGACGATGGCGCGCCTCGCGTTCGTGCTGTTCCTGCTGCTGTCGACCCCGGTCGGCCTGCACCACCAGTTCGCGGACCCCGGCATCGGCATGGGCTGGAAGGTCCTGCAGATGCTCCTCACCTTCCTGGTCGTCATTCCGTCGCTGCTCACGGCATTCAGCGTGGGCGCGTCCCTGGAACTCGGCGCGCGCGCCCGGGGCGGCGGCGGCTGGAGCGGCTGGATCCGCCACCTGCCGTGGCGCGACCCGGTGTTCGTGGCGCAGGCGCTCGCCATGATCACCTTCATTCCCGGCGGGGCAGGCGGCATCGTGAACGCCAGCGTGGCCCTGGACGCCGCCGTGCACAACACCGCCTGGATTCCCGGTCACTTTCACATCACGGTCGGGACGGCCACCACCCTCACGTTCTTCGGCGTGACGTTCTGGCTGCTGCCGCACCTGACGCGCAAACCCCTCGCGAGCCGCCGTATGGCCCTCTGGGCGAGCTGGCTGTGGTTCTGGGGCATGGCGCTCTTCGCGGTCGGCATGCACTGGGAGGGCCTGATCGGCATTCCGCGCCGCACGTACCTCGCCACCGCCACCGGCCTGGGCGACATGCTGGCCCGCGCGCACATCCCCATGGCCCTCACCGGCATCAGCGGGCTGGTGCTCACGGTGGCGGCCGTCCTGTACTTCACGGTCACGTTCCGGACGCTGTTCGGGCCGCGCGTGACGGCCGCGCAGGAGACGCCCATCCCGTTCAGCGACTCGCTGGAGGACGCCGAACACCGCGCCCTGCCCGCCGGTGCGGCCACCGTCTCGCCTGCCGGGGCGCGCATTCACGGCGCGCAGCTGGTGCTGGACCGCCTGTGGGTGTTCACGGCGCTCGCGCTGCTGCTGGTGGTCATCATGTACGGCCCGACCCTGATCGGGATGCTGCTCAACCCGCACCCCGTCCCCGGCCTGCGCCTCTGGTGACGCCCGGTTCGCCGTGAAGGAGACGCTGGTGCGGGCCGTGCCGGGCGCGCATACTGGAGGGAACGCCGGTGCACGTCCGGCCTCGCCCTCCGCCCACCCCGGGGAACCGCATGCACGCACCCGCCACCACACCCGTCCCGCCCGCCTGGAAGGTCGTCACGTTCGGCGGCCTGAGCGTCGAACGCCAAGGGACGCCCGTGGAGTGGACGGCCCGCAGCGCCCGTGACCTGTTCGCCGCGCTGCTCGCCTCCCCGGACGGCGTGCGGCGCGAAACGCTGCTGGAGGACCTGTGGGGCCTCGCGCCCTCACCGGCCGCCGACAACCGCTTCCGCGTCACCGCGCACCGTCTGCGGACCACGCTCGGCTCGCCGGACAGCGTGCAGGAACGCGGAGGGCGCGTGCGCCTGTCCCCGGACCTGCTGGCCGCCGCCGACTTCAGCCTCCTGCACGCCGCGCTGAACGCCCCCCCCGCCGCGCCGGACGCGCGCCTGCGGACGCTGGACGCCGCCCTGGCGCTGTACACCGGGGACTTCCTGCCGGACGACACCCTGGACCGCGTGCAGGTCGCGCGAGACGCGCACCGCGGGGCGTACGCGCGCCTCAGCGTGGAACGCTCGGTCCTCGCCTGCGACGCGCACGCCTGCCGCGACACGGTGGACGCCCTCGTGCACGCCCTGCGCGCCGACCCGTACCTCGGAGAGCAGCACCACCAGCAGCTCATGACGTGCCTCACCGTCACCGACGACCGCTACGCCGCGACCGAACACTACCGCCGCTTCGTGCGCTTCCTGCGTGACGAACTGGGCGACACGCCCATGCCGGAAACCGTGGCGCTGGCCGCACGCATCAAGTGCGGCGAGCAGATCTGCGAACGCCGCCCCGGCCAGCACGGTCCTCCGCCCTGCCCCTTCCTCCCGCAGCGCTGACCCGCACCCCGGCCCATGAGAGAAGCGTCAGGGACAGCTATTCTCGCCCTGACCCGCTTCGGTCCTACCCTGGAGGCGTGCTGAGAATGTACGCGCTCATGGCCCTGACCCTGGTGTTCACCGTGGGTGGCCTCGTCACGACCCGCAACTGGACGCGCAGCCGCCCCTTCCGCGACGAGGGTCTCGCCGTGATGGCCCTCGCGGCCGTGGGGTTCCTCGTCACCTTCAACATGTGACGGGAGCCCTGGCCCTGACGGCGTGGTTTCGCCCCTTCGCTCACGCCTGACGGCAGGAAGCCGCCCCCGGAACCGAGACTGGTCCGGGGGCGGCGTGTATTGGGTAGGGCGGTTCAGTCGCCGGGGTGCCACTCGGCGCTGACAGGGTACGTGGCCTGCGCTTCCAGCTCCTGCCTGCGGGCGCGGCGGCCCTCGAAGAGGTAGAAGGCGGCGGGCACGACGTAGAAGGTCATGACGGCCGAGACGCTGATGCCGCCCACGATGATGATGCTCAGGCTCTTGCCGAACTCCGAGCCGCTCCCGTGACTCAGGAGAAGCGGGAGGCTGATCACGAGGACCGTGAGGGTCGTCATCACGATGGGCCGGAAGCGCAGGCGGCTCGCTTCGAGCAGCGCGTCGCGGAACGGGAGTTCCTGCATCTTCTCCACCACGAACTCCAGGTACAGGATGGCGTTCTTGGCGGACAGGCCGATCAGGAGCAGGAAGCCCAGCACGCCGAAGATGTCGAGGCTGCTGCCCGTCAGGTACACGAGCCACAGGGCGCCCGCCACCGCGAACGGCACGGGGAGCAGCAGGTACAGCGGGTAGCGGAAGCTGTTGAACTGCGCGCCCATCACGAGGTACACGAGCAGCAGGGACAGCGCGAACGACTGCAGGCCGATGCTTCCGAGCTGGTTGCCGAGCGCGAAGGCGCTGTTGCTGTCGGCCGACCCGACCGTCACGAGGTTGTCCGTGACGCCCGCCGTGCCGAGTTCCGCGACGAGGCGGTCGTTGAGGGCCGTGGTGCTGAGGGCGGTGTCGGTGGTCGGCTGGTACGTGAGCGACAGGCTGTAGATGCGGTTGTTGCGGGAGATGGTGGCGGGCGACGTGGCCTGCACGATGCTGCCCAGCTGCCCGACCGTCAGATTGCTGCTCAGGGTGCTGCTGTACACGGGCAGGCCCAGCAGCGACTGCTCGTCCCGCAGGTCGGCCGGGTCGAGGCTCACCTGAATGGGGTAGGTGCTGCCGCCCAGCGTGATGTTGCCGGCGCTGCTGCCGCTCGCGTAGCTCTGCAGGGTGCTGGCGACGCTGCTGGCCGTGAGGCCCGTTCCGGCGAGCAGGGTGCCGCTCGGCACGAAGCGGTTCTCGGTGGTGGAGTTGTCGAGGCCGCTGGAGACGCTCAGGACGTTCGGGTCCGCTTCGAGCGTGGTGACGGCCCTGCTGGCGCGCGCCTTGAGCAGGTCGAAGTTGCTGGAGACCAGCGTCAGGCTCTGTTGAGTGCCCATGCCGCGGAATCCGCCGCCGCTGAAGATGTTGGCGCGCACGTCCGTGTGGTCGGGGTACATGTTGCGCAGCGCGGCCTGGAAGGTGGTGGTGAGCGTGTTGATGCTCTCTCGTTCATCCAGTGGCTTCAGGGTGATGTTCAGGTTGCTGCCGGACCCGCTGACGCTGGCCTGCACCGTCTGCACGGACTTCTGACTCAGGAAGTAGTTCTCCATGCGCGCGATGAGTTCGTTGGTGGTGCTCAGGGACAGGCCGCTGGGGAGGCGCAGGTTGGCGCGCAGCGTGCCGGAGTCGGTGCTGGGCGTGAACGTGAAGTTCAGTCGGCTGCCCACCACGAGGCCCGTCAGGACGAGGAACGCGACGGCGGCGAGCAGCACGGCGGGACTGAAGCGCAGCGCGCCGTCCAGGCTGCGGGCGTACGCGTCCCGCACGCGGTCCACGACGCGGCCCGTCAGGCCGCTCAGGGTGGTGGTGGTCGCCTCCAGGAACGCGAACACCACGCCCCACACGGCGTTCAGCACGCCGAGCAGCACCGGCAGCAGCAGCACGCCGAGCAGCAGGACGGGCCGGTGCGTCGCCCCCCACAGCACGCCGAGCAGCACCAGTGCCAGCGCCCAGAAGCCCCACGTCCGTACGCTCAGCAGACCGGCGCGCAGGCGGGCGGGCGCGAGCGCGAAGCTGCGCCCGAAGTCCGCCCAGCTGAGCGGGTGCGCGTCCGGCGTGTACGCCATGCGGACCGTCAGGAACAGCAGCGCCTCCAGCCACGAGAGCAGCACGGCGGCCGACAGGCCCAGCGCGAACTGCCGCACGTACTCCCCCACGATGCCGCTGATGAAACTCACGGGGATCAGCACCGCCAGCAGCGACAGGCTGGCCGCCGCGACGGCGCTGAACACCTCGCTCGCGCCGCGCAGCACGGCCTCCTTGCGGTCGTACCCGAGCGCGCGGTAGCGTTCGACGTTCTCGGCCACCACGATGCTGTCGTCCACCACGATGCCGATCGCGACGATCAACGCCAGCAGCGACACCTGATTGAAGGTGAAGCCGAGCAGGCTGTACAGGATCGGCGCGCCCGCCAGCGAGATCGGGATGGCGGCGATCACCGTGAGGGCCGTGTTCAGGCGACCCAGGAACAGCAGCGTCACGACGGCCACCACCAGGGCCGTCACCCACAGTTCGTGCGTGGTGCTGCTGATCGCGCTGCGGATCGGGCCGGTCGTGTCGTTGCTGAAGGTGACGCTGTAGTTCGCGGGGAGCTTCGTGCCCGCCACGGCCTTCCTGACGTTGTCGACGACGCTCACGGCGTTGCTGCCGGACGTCTGCTGGATGGACACCAGCACGACCGGCAGGCCGTTCACGCGGGTGTAGCTGTCGGTGCTGCTGGACGCCTGCACCTCACCGAGGTCCGAGACGCGCAGGGCGCGGGCGTTGTCCACGAGGACGTTGCCGATGTCGGTGGTGCTGCTCAGCGTGCTGTTGGTGGTGTACGTGAGGGTGTCGCCGCCGCGCGTGATCGTCCCGATGGACGAGTTCACGTTGCTGGCCGCGATGGCGCTGCTCACCTGCGCGGGCGTGAGGTTCGCGGCGCTGAGCTTGTCGGCGTCCAGCAGGACCTTCACCTCACGCTGCGACCCGCCGCTCAGCGACACGTTCGCCACGCCGTCCACGCGCTGCAGGGCGGGCGTCAGGACGTTCTGCGCGTAGTCGTACACGTCGTCCAGGCTGGCCTTCCCGCCCGTCACGCCGAACTCCAGGATGGCGCTCGCGTTCGGGTTGAAGGACTGCACGTTGGGGGTCGCGGCGCCGCTCGGGAGGCCACGGCTGGCGCTCGCGACGAGGGACGCCACCTGGTTGACGGCGCTGTTCTGGTCGGTGCCGGTCGCGAAGTTCAGCGTGACGCGGCTGCGGCCGCTGCTGCTCGTGCTGGACATGCTGCTCACGCCCGTCACCTGCGCCACGGCGCTCTCGATGACCTGCGTGACCTGCGTGTCCACCGATTCGGGGCTGGCACCCGAGTACGTGGTGTTCACGCTCACGACGGGAATCGTGACGGTAGGAAGCAGGTCCACCCCGAGCGAGCGTGTGCTGATCCAGCCGAACACGACGACGCCCACGAAGATGCCGATGCTCAGCACGTAGCGCGTGACCGAGAACCCCACGATGGGATTGACCCGCTCCCACAGCTTCTGCTGCAGCGCCCGGACCGGGCCGCTGTTCTCGCTCTGGCCCTTCACGGGGCGCCTCCAGGACCACCGGCGGGCGGGCCACCGGCAGGCGTGCCACCACTGCCGCTGCGGGTGCCGGTGCCGGCGGGCGCGGCCTTCACGTCACTCCTGGCGGTGCTGCTCGACCCGGCGCGCGCGCCGTCGGCGGCCGTGGTGACGCTCGCGCCGTCCAGCAGGCCGGACGGCGGCTGCGCGATGACGGCCGCGCCGCTCTGCAGGCCATTCACGGCCGCCTGACCGTTCGCCTGCCCGAGCACCGTGACCGTCACCTGTTTCGCCTTGCCGTCCACCACCGTGTACACGAAGGTGGTGTCGCTGTCCACCTGCAGGGCCGTGCTGGGCACGAGCACGCCGCTCGCGACCGTGAAGGGGTACGCGACCGCGCCGACCGCGCCGAGCGCCGGGACGTTCGCGGCGTCCACGAACTTCGCGACGAGCGACACGTTGCCGTTCACGGGCGCGCCCGCGTTCTGCGTGACCTTCACGGTGTACTTCGACTGCCCGACCGTGTAGCTCAGCAGGTCGCCGACCTTCAGGCCCACGCTCTGGCTGGGCGGCACGTTGAACGTCACCTGACGCGCGCTGCTCGTGAGCGTGAACGCGGCCGTCCCGGCATTCACGTAGGTGCCGCCCGTCACGCCGATGGCCGTCACCTGACCGTCGAAGGGGGCGGTGACGCGCGCGTCCGCCGCGGCCTGATGCGCCTGCGAGAGCGTGATGCGCGCCTTCTGCACCGCGAGCTGCAGGCTGGCGATGCCTTCGCTGCCCGCGCGGGCGTTCTCGTTCAGGCTGTTCTGCGCGCTGCTGAGTGAACTCTGCGCCTGCTGCACCTGTGCGCGCGAGGCGTTCAGGTCCGTCTGCGAGATCGCCCCGATGCCGTACAGGCGCTCGTTGGCGGTCAGGGTCGTCTGCGCGTTCGCGAGGGTCGTCTGCGCGGCCGCCACGGCCGCCTGCAGCTGCGCGCGGCTGCCGGTCGTCTGGTTGCGCTGCGTGACGAGCGACACCTGCGCGCTGTCCAGCGCGTTCTGAGCGCTCTGTACGGCGGTGTTCAGGTCGGGGCTGCTGAGCGTCACGACCGTCTGCCCGGCGCGCACCGTGTCGCCGACCGCCACGGCGAGACCGCTGACGGTGCCGGACGTGCGGGCGGACACGCTCGTCTGCTGGGTGGACGCGACGGTGCCGGTCGCGGTGCGGTCCGTGACGAGCGTCCCGGTCTTCACAGCGGACGCCGTGACCGCGATGACCGCGCCGGACGACCCGGTCCCGACGGACGTTGCGCCCGTGCCGCCCGCGCGCGTCCCGGTCTGGCCGCTGCGCCTGCCGGAGAAGCCGCCCGCCGCGCCCGCCTGCCCGGCTCCGAACTGACCGGCCCCGAACGCCCCGCCGCTCGCCTGGCTGCCCGCACCACCCGCCGTGCCGCTGCGCTGCCCGAGCTCGTAGCTGCCGAAGCCCACCACCAGCAGCAGCGGAATGCCGATCAGCCACCAGCGCCGCGCGCTGCTGCCGGAAGAGGACGGAACGCCGGACCTGGACGGCGCGGCGTCCGTGCGGGCCGGGTCGGGCCGGGCGGGATCTGGAGCGGAGGAGGCCTGATTCATGATTCCATCCAAACACCCGAAATCGAAGGAATGACGAAGGCTTCACGCAGATTCCGTCCCCGCCACCACCCTGCGCGCCTCCTCCCCTGAAACGGCGCAGTCCGGGTCAGCCGGATTCGGGTCAGCTGGGCTCGGGGCTGGTCCGGCGGTAGCGGTTCGCGGGGCGGCCCACGCCCGCGCTGCTGCGCGTGAGCTGCACCTCACCCTTCTCGCGCAGCAGTTCCAGGTACCGCCACGCGGTCACGCGGCTGAGGTTCACGCGGTCCGCGACTTCCTGCGCCGTGACGGCCTCACCGGACGGCACGGCGGCCCGGACGCGCGCCAGGGTGCTGTGGTCGAAGCCGCTGGGGAGGGTCGCGCCAGGCACGCCGAACAGCGTGTCGAGCTGCGACTGTGCGAGGACGCCCTCGCCGCGCAGCAGGGCGCGTTCACGGGCACGGCCGAGCGCGAGTGTCAGGCGTTCCGGCTCGACCGGCTTCACGAGGTAGTCGGCCGCGCCGTGCGACAGGGCCGTCATGACGCTGCCCAGGTCGTTCGCGGCCGTGATGAGGACGCAGGCGGTGCCGCTCGGCAGCACCTCCAGCAGCTCCAGGCCGCGTCCGTCGGGCAGGTGCACGTCCAGCAGCAGCAGGTCCGGGCGCAGGCCGAGCAGCATGGCGCGCGCGGTGCGGAGCGTGCCCGCGTTCCCGATGACCGTGAAGCCCGGCTGCGCGCTCACGAGCGCGTCGTGCAGGCGCAGCGCGACCGGGTCGTCCTCCACGATCAGGACCTTCAGGGGCACGTCACGCATCCGGCCCTCCCGCCCCGTCGTCCGGTGGCCCCTGGGGCTCCGGAGGCCGGGGCGCGTCTGGAGGCCCGTGCTCATCCGGAGGCAGGTGCCCGTCGAGTGGCAGCGTCACCGTGAACCGCGTCCCGAGCGGCCCGTCATCCCGCGCGTACTGCACGTCCCCGCCCAGCGAGCGCGCCGCCTCGTTCACGAGCGCGAGGCCCAGCCCTCGCCCCTCGCCCTTGCTGCTCACCCCGCGCGCCATCACGCCCGGCAGCAGGTGCGCGGGCACGCCCGGCCCGGAATCCCGTACCTCGATCTGCACGCCCTCCGGGTCCGCCGCGACGAGCAGCCGTACCCCGCCCGCCTCGCCCGGCCCGGCCGCCAGGACCGCCTCGAACGCGTTCTCGACGAGGTTCCCGACCGCCAGGGCCGCCGCGTCCACCACCTCCGGCGGCAGCGTGCCCGGCAGGGCCGACAGCGGGTCGAGCGTGAACGGGAGGCGCAGTTCGCGCGCCCGCTCGTACTTGCCGAGCACCAGGCCCGCCAGCGTCACGTTGCGCAGCGGCATCACCGCGTCCCGCGCCTGCGCACTCAGGCGCGCGCTGGAGTAGATGCTCTCCAGCGCGGCGTCCGTCTCGCCCAGGTGCAGCAGGCCCGCCAGCGTGTGCAGCCGGTTCGAGAACTCGTGCGCCTGCGCGCGCAGCAGCTCCGCGTACCGCCGTGCCTGGAACAGCTCGTCGCTGAGGGCCTGCACGCTGGCCCGGTCACGCCACGTCACGATCCAGTCGCCGCCCGGCACGCCCACCACGCTCACCAGCAGCGGTCGTCCCTGCACGGTCAGCGCGAGCGGCGGCCCGTCGCCGGCCCGCAGGTCCAGCAGTGCCCGGCACGCCTCGCCCGGCAGCAGGGCCGTGACCGGCACCGGCAGCGGCCCGCTCGGGGCTGACAGCAGGCGCGCGGCCTGCGGGCTGAGCAGCTGCACCTGCTCGCCGCGCAGCACCATCACGCCCTCCTCCAGCGCGTGCAGCACCGTCCGGAACTGCGCCGTCACGGCCGCGATCTGCTCCGGCTCCAGGCCCAGCATCTCGCGCCGCACCCGCAGCGACAGCACGTGCGCGCCGAGCAGCGCCAGCAGCAGCGTCAGCGCGTACCACGGGGCGCTCTGGCGCACCACCTCCAGAAAGAGCGCCGTCAGGCGCGGCAGCAGGAAGCCCACGCTCACCAGGCCCACCACGGACCCGTCCAGCAGCACCGGCACCTTCGCCCGGACCGACACGCCCAGCGTGCCGCGCACCGTCTCCACCACCGTGCGGCCCGCCCGGAAGCTGCTCAGGTCGCCGCCCACCATCGTGCGGCCCAGCAGTGCCGGGTCCGGGTGCGCGAGCCTGCGCGCGTCCCGGTCCGTGACCGTCACGTAATCCGCGCCGAGCAGCGCCCGGACCCGCTCCGCGAGCGGCTGGATCACGCTCGCGGGCCGCGCGAGCCGGTACGCGCCCAGCAGGCCTGGGTCCTGCGCCAGCACCCGCGACTCCCGCAGCGAGCGGTCAGCGTAATCCCGGTAGATGCTGCCGCGCAGCGCCGCACTGCCCAGCAGGGCGAGCGGCACCGCCAGCGCCAGGAAGAACGCCAGGATCCACAGGAACAGCCGCGCCTGCACCCGCAGTCGCGACGTGCTCGGCATGACGACCTCCGCCGCCAGTGCCTGCACGTGAACGGCCCTCCACCCCGACCGGGTTGCGCGCGTCGTCATCGGACTGCCAGTAGAGCAGATGACGGCGCGCTGCGGAACGCCGCACGTCACCACGCCCGCAGGAAGCCGTGCAGGCGCACCGAATAAAGTTCACGGCCCGAACGGAACCCGCCCAGGGCGCACCCCCGTTGCAGGCCCTCCAGGCGCACGAAACTCATGCCAGTACCCCGCCCACGTCGTCACGCGGGTTGGACCACGCGGCACGGTGTGGCACGATATCGCCACATCAACCCCCAGCGAGGTGTGCCCTCCACCCCCGCCCCCGGCCCGCCCGGACGGCGCGGCGGGCGACGGCCGCACGCGCCCCAGCCCGCCCCGCGCGGCAAGGAGAGCCATGAAGATCTTCCGCAATCTGTACGTCCAGGTCCTGACGGCCATCGTGATCGGGGTGCTCGTCGGGCATTTCTTCCCGAAGGTCGGCGAGGCCCTCAAACCCCTCGGTGACGGCTTCATCGCCCTCATCAAGGTCGTGATCGGCCCGATCATCTTCTGCACGGTCGTGTCCGGCGTGGCCCACATGCGCGACACGCGCCGCATCGGCCGGGTGGGCGGCAAGGCCCTCCTGTACTTCGAGGTCGTCACGACCGCCGCCCTCCTGATCGGCCTGACCGTCGTGAACCTCGTCGGCCCGGGGCGCGGCATGAACATCAACCCCGCCACGCTCGACACCAGCAGCATCACCAAGTACACGGACGCCGCCAGCGAGCAGAGCGTCGCGGACTTCGTGCTGCACGTCATCCCCAAGACCTTCGTGAGCGCCTTCACGGACGGCGACCTGCTGCAGGTGCTGCTCATCGCGCTGCTCAGCGGCTTCGCCCTCATCCGCCTCGGCGCGGTCGGGGACCGCGTCCTGCACGGTATCGAGGCCGTCAACGCGCTCGTCTTCACCATCCTGGGATTCATCATGCGGCTCGCCCCGATCGGCGCGTTCGGCGCGATGGCCTTCACCATCGGCAAGTACGGCGTGGGCAGCCTCCAGCAGCTCGCGTACCTGATGGGCAGCTTCTACCTCACCTGCGCGCTCTTCGTGTTCGTGGTCCTGAACCTCATCTGCCGCGCCGCCGGGTTCAGCCTCCTGAAATTCCTGCGGTACATCCGCGAGGAACTGCTCCTCGTGCTCGGCACGTCCAGCAGCGAGTCGGCCCTGCCGCGCCTCATGACCAAACTCGAGAACGCGGGCGCCGCGAAACCCGTCGTGGGCCTCGTGGTCCCCACCGGGTACTCCTTCAACCTCGACGGCACCAGCATCTACCTCACCATGGCCGCCGTGTTCATCGCGCAGGCCACCAACACGCCCCTGTCCCTCGGGCAGCAGTTCGCGCTGATCGGCATCCTGCTCCTCACCAGCAAGGGCGCGGCCGGCGTGACCGGGTCGGGCTTCGTGGTGCTCGCCGCGACGCTCTCCGCGCTCGGCACGGTGCCTGTCGCGGGTCTCGCCCTGATCCTCGGCATCGACCGCTTCATGAGCGAGGGCCGCGCCATCACCAACATCATCGGGAACGGCGTCGCCACGCTGGTCGTCGCCCGCAGCGAACGCGCCCTCGACATGAACCGCCTCGCCCGCGTCCTCGACGGTGAGACGCTTCCTCCCGTGAACGATCCGCTCAGCCCGTCTCTCGCGGCTCCGGACGCTCAGCCTGTCCGCGCCTGAAGTCCCCTCCCGCAGCGCCGCCCCGGCTGGATTCCGGGGCGGCGCTGTCTGCTGGACCCGGAAAGGCCCACCTCCGCCCGGCTGGCTTTTCCCGTCCACAGCAACGAAGCCACCGCCCACCGGTTCAGAAGTTCCGGAAGCGCAGGGACACCTGCACCGGCTCGATGCTGAAGCCGCACACACCCGGCCCGCCGTGCGCGGACAGCACGCTCCCCAGCGAACTGCGCAGGAACAGCGTGCCGCCCGCCTCCCGCAGGGCCGCCTCCAGCCGCTCGGCACCTTCCTCGTCGCCGTTGTCGAAGATCACGGCCCGCGCCCCGCCGCTCGACTGGAGCCGCACCTGTTCCTTCAGGTCGCGCGTCATGCGGGCGATGGCCGCCTCCCGGCCGCGTTCCCGCGCGACGCCGACCACCCGGCCCGCATCGAGCCCCACGATGGGTTTGGTGTTCAGCAGGCCGCCGAGCAGCGCGGCGGCCGCGCCGATGCGGCCGTTGCGGCGCAGGTACTCCAGCGTGTCGAGGCTCATGCGGGTCACGGCCGAGTGCGCGGCGACCTCCAGCACCTCCGCCACCACGCTGGGCGGCACGCCGTCCGCCACGAGGCGCGCGGCGCGTTCGGCCTGCATGGCGAGCGCGCCGCTCGACTGGCGGCTGTCCACGACCGTCACGCGGCCCGGGAAGAGTTTCGCGGCGCGGCGCGCGACCTGCACGGTCTCGCTCAGCTGCGCGCTGAGGTGCACGCTCAGCACGTGGTCGTGGCGCTGCAGCAGCAGCTCGTACCCGCGCGTGAACGTGTCGAGCGTGGGCGGCCTCGTGCTGGGGAGGTCCGCGCCGCTGCGCACGGCCGCGAACATCTGCTGCGCGTCGATGTTCTGGTGATCCATGAACTGCCGGTCCTGAAACCTGACGCGCAGCGGCAGGACGAACAGCCCGAAGTGTCGCTGCTCGTCGGGCGTCAGGTCGCTGGTACTGTCGGTGAGGACGGCGGTCGGCATGCCCGACGCTATCCCGGTGCCGTTCACGGCCTTCTTACACGCCGCTGCCTTCCGTGAGTCTTCATGCTGCGGGCCACTCGGGGTTCAGGACCGCAGCGTCAGGAGGAGCGCGGCGGCAGCCGCCGCCATCACGAGGGTCGCCAGCCAGCCCAGCACCCGCAGTGGGCCGCGCACCGCGAAGTCGCCCATCACGGCCCGGCCCGTCACTCACCGCGCGTCGTCCAGCGCCACTCGCGCACCTCCGGCAGGTCCTCGCCCGTCTCCTCGATGTACTGCCGGTGCCGCCGCAGCTGCGCCTGCAGCGCCTGCTTCGTGCGTGCCCCCTGCACCGCGAGGCGCGGCACGCGCTCGATCACGTCCAGCGCCAGGTGGTAGCGGTCCAGTTCGTTCAGGACCGTCATGTCGAGCGGCGTGGTCGTCGTGCCGCGCTCCTTGTACCCGCGCACGTGCAGGTTCGCGTGCCCGCGCCGCCGGTACGTGAGCCGGTGAATGAGCCACGGGTACCCGTGGTACGCGAAGATCACGGGCGCGTCCGTCGTGAAGAGACTGTCGTAATCCGCGTCCCGCAGGCCGTGCGGGTGCTCCGTGTGCGGCTGCAGCGTCATCAGGTCCACCACGTTCACCACGCGCACGCGCAGGTCCGGGAACGCGCCGCGCAGCAGGTCCACCGCCGCCAGCGTCTCCAGGGTCGGCACGTCGCCCGCGCACGCCATCACCACCTCCGGCGGCCCGTCCCGGTCGCTGCTCGCCCAGTCCCAGATGCCGAGGCCCGCCGCGCAGTGCGCCTCCGCTTCCGGCATGGACAGCCACTGCGGGGACGGCTGTTTGCCCGCCACGATCACGTTCACGTACTGGCGGCTGCGCAGGCAGTGGTCCGCGACGGACAGCAGCGTGTTCGCGTCGGGCGGCAGGTACACGCGCACCACGTCCGCCGACTTGTTCATGACGTGATCGATGAAGCCCGGGTCCTGATGCGAGAACCCGTTGTGGTCCTGCCGCCACACGTGCGACGTGAGCAGGATGTTCAGGGACGGCACGTCGCGCCGCCACGGCAGGTCGCGGCTCGTGCGGAGCCACTTGGCATGCTGGTTGAACATCGAGTCCACGATGTGGATGAACGCCTCGTAACACGAGAACAGCCCGTGCCGTCCCGTCAGCGTGTACCCCTCCAGCCAGCCCTCGCACAGGTGCTCGCTCAGCACCTCCATCACGCGGCCGTCCCGCGCGAGGTGCTCGTCCACCGGCAGCGTCTCGTCCTCCCAGGTCTTCGCGGTCGCCTCGAACACCGCGTCCAGCCGGTTCGAGGCCGTCTCGTCCGGCCCGAACAGCCGGAAGCGGTCCATGTTGCCGCTCATCACGTCCCGCAGGTACGTGCCCAGCACGCGGGTCGCCTCGCTGTCCACGCCGCCCGGCACCGGCACCTCCGCCCGGTACGCGCGGAAGTCCGGCAGGTCCAGCGAGCGGGCGTTCAGCCCGCCGTTCGACACGGGATTCGCGCCCATGCGCAGGTCCCCCTGCGGGGCGAGTGCCGCCAGCTCCGGACACAGCGCGCCCGCCTCCGTGAACAGCTCCTCCGGACGGTACCCGCGCATCCATTCCTCCAGCTGGGCGAGGTGGGCGGGGTTGCGCCGCACCTCGCTCAGCGGCACCTGATGCGCCCGCCACGTGCCCTCGACCGGTTTGCCGTCCACCTCTCTCGGGCCGGTCCAGCCTTTCGGGGTGCGGAGCACGATCATCGGCCAGCGGGGGCGTTCCGTCACGCCGTCCTGCCGCGCACGCCGCTGAATGGCGAGGATCTCGGCGTGCACGGCGTCCAGCGTGGCCGCCATCCGCTCGTGCATGCCGGGCAGGTCGTCGCCCTCCACGAAGTACGGCTCGTGCCCGTACCCGCGCAGCAGCGCCTCCAGTTCCGCCCTCGGCAGGCGCGCCATCACGGTCGGGTTCGCGATCTTGTACCCGTTCAGGTGCAGGATCGGCAGGACCGCGCCGTCCCGCGCGGCGTTCAGGAACTTGTTGCTGTGCCAGCTGCCCGCCAGCGGTCCCGTCTCGGCCTCCCCGTCCCCGATCACGCACGCGACGAGCAGGTCCGGCTGATCGAAGGCCGCGCCGTACGCGTGCGCCAGACTGTACCCCAGCTCGCCGCCCTCGTGGATGCTGCCGGGCGTTTCCGGCGCCGCGTGGCTCGGGATGCCGCCCGGGAACGAGAACTGCCGGAACAGCCGCCGCAGGCCCGCCTCGTCCCGTGACACGTCCGGGTACAGCTCGCTGTACGTGCCTTCCAGGTACGTGTTCGCGACGAGGCCCGGCCCGCCGTGCCCCGGCCCGGCGATGTACAGCACGGACGCGCCGGACTGCCGGATCAGACGGTTCAGGTGCACGTACACGAAGTTCAGGCCGGGCGTCGTCCCCCAGTGCCCCAGCAGGCGCGCCTTGACGTGCTCGGGCCGCAGCGGCGAGCGCAGCAGCGGATTGTCCTGCAGGTAGATCTGCCCGGCCGACAGGTAGTTCGCGGCCCGCCAGTACGCGTGCATCAGGTCGCGTTCCTGCGGGGTCAGGGTGGGCGTGCGCGTCTCGGTGGTCGTCACAGTTCCTCCAGGGTTCGTGGGTCCAGCTCAGGCGCGGCAGGTGCCGTGCCCCGTCATACCATCCGCTCTCCTCGCCCCCGTGAGTCCCGGCCCTGAATGCCTGAAGGACAGACGCCGGACGGGGGAGGGGTTCAGGTCACGGTGAGGGCGTGGCCTCCGCTCCGGTGCGGGCCGCCCGTCTCCGGCAGCGCGTCCCGCACCAGCAGGACCGGGACGTGCACGTGCCGCAGCACGCCTTCCGCCACGCTCCCCAGGAACAGGTGCGCCAGCCCGCCGCGCCCGTGCGTGCTCATCACCACCAGGCGAGCGTCCAGCCGCGCCACGTGCTCCGCGATGCAGTCCTGCACGCTCAGGCCCGTGTCGTGCGCGCGGACGACCGTCACGTCCGGCAGGTCCAGCACCCGCAGCGCGTTCCCCACCACGCGCTCCGTCTCGGCCGAGATGCGTTCCTGCTCCAGCGCGTCGTCGTACGCGTACGCCATGCCTTCCGCGAGTGCCACGGGCGCGTACGCGGGCGGAACCACGTACAGCAGCGTCACGGCACTCCCGTACCTCCGGGCGAGATCCGCCGCGACGGGCAGGGCGAGCGTGGCGAGAGGACTGCCGTCGGTCGTGACCAGAATGCGCTCGAACATGATGAACCTCCGGCCCTACCCTCAAGCGCGGGAATTACCGGACCGTTACCGTGCCCAGTCCCGCGCTCCGAGTCGTCCCCCGTTCCGTGCACTCCCACCCCCGTAATGCTCCTGTAATGCCCGGGTGACACCATGCGCGCATGAACGCCCCCCGCACCGCCCACCCCCGGACCGTGGCCGCCCACCCCGCCCCGGACGGCGCGCCCGGCGCCCTGCACGTCGTCACGCTCGGCCGCGCCGAGGTGAGCGTGGACGGCCATGCCGTGCAGTGGCAGGCGGCCAGCGCCCGTGACCTCTTCCACTACCTGCTGTCGTTCCCGGAAGGCCGCACCCGGGCCGAGATCATGGAAGACCTCTGGAGCCTCGACGTGACGCAGGAGAGCCGCAACCGCTTCCGTGTCACCACGCACCGCCTGCGCGCCGCGCTCGCCCGCCCGGACGCGCTCGGCGAGGAGTACGGCCGTTTCCGCCTGTCCGGCGACGTGCTGCGCGCCGCCGACGTGTACCGCCTGCACGAGGCCGCGCACACCGCCGCGACCGCCACCACGCCCGCCGCCCGCCTGCACGCGTACCGCGCCGTGCTGGACCTGTACCGCGGCGACTACCTGCCGGACGTGCACACCGACTGGGCCCGGCAGGCGCGCGACGAACACCGCGCCGTGTACGTCCGCGCCGCACTCGAAGTGTCCCTGCTGTCCTGCGACCTCGGCAACTGCCACGACGCCGTGGACGCCCTGCAGCGCGCCCTGCGCGCCGACCCCTTCGTCGGCGAAAACCACCACCAGAAGGCCATGACGTGCCTCACCGTCACCGAAGGCCGCTACGCCGCCACCGAACACTACCGGACCTTCCTGCGCTTCCTGCGCGACGACCTCGGCGACACGCCCATGCCGGAAACGGTGCGCCTCGCGGAGCGCGTCAAGAACGGTGAGCGCCTCTGCGCCCGCCACCCCACCCCCACCCCGCCCACCTGCCCGCACGCACGGGACGGCATGTGCCACCTGCACGGCAGTCAGGAACTCCTGCAGCTCAACTGACCGCGGGGCAGCGGGCCCCGGTCGCCGCGGTCATACGGAACCCGTGTTCCCCAGTTCCCTTCCGTGGGATGGCGAGGGGGCGGGGCGCCGATTGCCTGGGTGCGTTTCAGTGTCTCGCCTTGGCGCGCCGTTCCTGCGCGGCGAGGGCGGTGTCGGCGGCGCGCGCGTCGTGGATGAGGCGCCCGCCGCGCTGGGTCGCACCGACGACGAGGCCAGCCGCGACGAGCACCAGGTTCTTGATGATGTACTGCCCTTCGAGGTTCGGGACGAACGGCACGACCCTGAAGGTCTCGTGCGGGAAGAACGCGAGCGGCAGGAACGTGCCTGCCATCTGCGCGAGCAGCAGCAGGATGGCCGCGCGCAGGAAGCGCCCGCCGAGCAGCAGGCCCAGGCCGATCGCGCACTCCCACGTCGCGAGGATGGGGAGGCTCACGGCGGGCGGGACCAGGCCGAACGTCAGGACGCTGATGGTGCGCGTGGCGAGCGCCTCGGCGGCACTGACGCCCGGGAAGTACTTCAGCACGCCGAACCAGAAGAACACCACGCCGAGCGCGAGCCTGAGCAGCGTGATGCCGTGCCGCGCCCACCAGCTCACCATTCGCGTTTCGGTGGCGGACCACCAGGGGAGCGGGAGCTGCGGGGCGGTGGCGGTGGGGGTGCGTGTCATGGTGTTCTCCGGCGACCTGAACGCCTGCGGCCGGGGCCTTTGGCGGTTCGTGTGAGGGGCCGGGCGTGTCCCGTTCCTGCACTGTTGTATGCGCGGCGGGGCGATCTGGATGTCGTGGGCGGTTCAGGTCGTGCGGGACAGGGCGGGATCCGGCACGCGCGCCTCGCGCACCACCATGACGGGCACGCCCGCCTGCCGGATGAGTTCTTCGGCGACCGAGCCGCTCAGCAGGCGGTTCAGGCCGCGTCGCCCGTGCGTGCCGATCACGAGCAGGTCCGCGTTCATCTGCTCGGCGTGGTGCAGCATGGCCCGGACCGGCTCGCCGACGCGTACGTCCCAGTGCTCCCCCGGCCATGCGGCGTCCCGCAGCAGGCGTTCCGCGCCGTGTTTCACGCTTTCCGGCGCTTCGCTGACGCCGTCCCGCATGGGGTAGTCGCGTTCGTCGATGACGGTCAGCAGGTGGCGTTCCGCCTGCGGGAAGTGACTGCGCGCCACCTTGAGGGCCAGCACGGCCTGCGGGGAGGGGTCGATGGCGATCAGGACTTTCTGGATCATACGGGTCTCCTTGCGGGTGCCGGGGCGGCGAGTGGCTCACCGCTCGGACCGGACGGAACTGAACGCCTGGGGTTCGGCCGGGCGGAGCGGGGGCCGACACGTCCGGTCTGGAGGCCACGAAACGGAATTCGGTGCCGGATCTCGTGGAATCGGAGCGAACCCGGACCAGGGGGCTTCAGCGGTGCGGGATGAGGGCCTGCCAGCGTCCGTCCCGTTCCGGCGGGCCGTACGCGCCAGGCACGATCTGCACGGGGACGCTCGCGTGCAGCAGCACCTCGCGGGCCACGCTGCCGACCGCGAGGCCCGCGTCCGGGCGGGCGTGCACGCCCATCACGATCAGGTCCGTGCCCCCGCGGGCCGCGGCGAGCAGGATGGCGCGCGCGGCGTCCGGTTCGGGCGGCACGATCAGCACGGTCGGCGGGCGGCGACCGTACACGGTCAGGGCGTGCAGGAGGGCCTCGGCGCGTGCCGGGTCGCCGTCCGTCAGGACGTGCAGCAGCGTCACCCGTCCGCCCGCGGCGCGCGCGAGGTCGAAGGCGTGCCGAGCCACCGTCCGGCCGCGGGGGCTGAAGTCCACAGGGACGAGCACATGCTGGTACATGACGAGCGGTTGGGACCTCCTGTGCCGGAGTGTGCCGCGCGCCCGTTACGTGCCCATTACGGCCGGGCGTTCAGGGCCGTGCTACCTGGACGGTCCGGGTTCCCCGATCAGCCCGGCGAGGCGCGCGTGCACCACGGGACGGCGCGGGTCCGTCCGGCCGAGCGCTCCATCCAGCGCCGCGAGGGCTTCCGGGTCGTCGAAGCGGGACGCGTACCGCCAGATCAGGTCGGTGTCGCCGCTGCCGAGCACCGCTTCTCGCAGGGCGGCCGCGAGATACTCCCGCCAGTACCGCAGGAGGGGAGACTCGGAGTTCGGGAGGAGCGGCCCGCCGTAGAGGTCGAGGGCGCGGGCCGTGTGCCCGCTCAGGAGCGCGCCCTCGACCGTCTGCGCGTCGAAGGTCACGCCCAGCATCAGGCGGTACGGTCTGGACGCGATGAAGCCGCCCAGCAGCGTGCGGAGCGTGCTGATCTCACTCTTGAGGGTGGACGCGCTGATCGGCTGGTCACCGTACACGTGCGCGTGCAGCGCGTCCAGGCTCAAACCCGCCGGGTTGAGCGCCAGGACGCCCAGCAGCTCGAACTGTCGCCGCGTCAGGTGCAGGCGCTCCGTGCCGCGCCGCGCTTCGGGTGTGCCGCACAGCGTGAGGCGCAGCGTGCCGGGCGCCTCGGCGGGACGTTCCGGTGCCGTCAGGAGGCCCTGCTCGATCTGCTGCGCGTAGTAACGCGCGCCGGCCAGGCCGAGCGGCGTGGAGTGCTGCCACGTGGTGCTGAAGTCCAGCACGCCGAGCAGTTCACCCGTGCGGGGGTGCTGGATGGGGGAGGAGTAGCAGACCCAGTCGTGTACGGCCTGCACGTAGTGTTCCGCCGCGAACACCCGCAGCGGGCGGCGGTGCCGCAGGGCCAGCGCGAGGGCGTTCGTGCCGACGCTGGATTCGTCCCAGTGGCCGCCCGGCACGAAGTTCAGGTTCCCCGCGAGCGTCTGCATGCGCCGACTCCCACCGGTCCAGGCGAGCCGCCCGCTCGCGTCCGCGATGCCGACCACGAGGTCTCCCTCGGACGCGATGGCCTGCAGGTCGGCCAGCAGGGGCCGCGCCGCGAACTCCAGCGCGGACTCCTGCCAGGCGTGCCGGGTGTCGCTGCCCGCCTCCAGGGGCGCGCTCACGCGTTCGAGCGGGACGCTGCGGGCGGAGCGTCGCCAGGACGCCAGCACGTCCGGGCTGGGCGGCGCTTCGGCCGCGTCGCGCGCGCGGGTGCCGGGGCGGTGGTACGCGAGCCACGCGCGCTGCACGCGTTGCCGTTCGCGAGCCAGGAGTTCGTCCATGCCTTCACCTCCGCGCCCTGGGGCGACCCGATTGCCTGCACCTGCCCTGCCTGTTCACGCGGAGCGTAGCATGCCGCCCTGAGGGCCGGGTATGCCTGCACCCACACCCCCAGGACGGGTGGAGGCGCGTCGCGCGTGAACGCTCACGGGCCGGGCGACACCTGCCACGCCGCCCC
The DNA here is from genome assembly GCF_014646915.1 of Deinococcus aquiradiocola. Classification (NCBI taxonomy): domain Bacteria; kingdom Thermotogati; phylum Deinococcota; class Deinococci; order Deinococcales; family Deinococcaceae; genus Deinococcus; species Deinococcus aquiradiocola. Next base: position 115,393 of record NZ_BMOE01000003.1, read on the forward strand.
CGCTGCAGTCACGCTAGCCTGCGGGGCATGCAGAGCGAGCGCGTCGCGAACCCGGAACAGGCCGAACTGCTCCTGAATCCCGCCCTCGGCCCGCTGCTGGCGCGGCTGTGCGGGACGCCCGCCGGTGCCGCCGTGCTCGCGCGCGCGCTGGGGCGGCCCCTGTCGAGCACGCACGCGGTCCTGCAGCGACTCGTGCGGGCGGGTCTCGTCACGGAGACGCTCAGGCCACGCGCGGGTCGGCCACTGCGCGAGTACGCGATGCCGGACCGCTGGACCGTGCCGTTCGAGGTGACGCCCGCCGCGACCCTGCGCGACCTGCTGGCGTCCAGCATGACGCCCCGCGTGAACGATCACCTCGACGGTCTCGCGGCCGTCATGACGCGCCTCGACTGCCGCTGGGTGATTCAGGTGTGGGCGCAAGACGGCCACTGGCAGCACAACATCACACCGAACGTCCAGCCGGGCCCGGCCCTGGAACCGATCCTGGCGCGCGGCGTGGACGTGCGCCTCAGCGAAACGCGCGCCCGCGAGTTCGCCCGGCGGTTCGTCTCGCTCATCCGGGAAATGGAAGACGCGCAGCAGGAAGGGGAGCCCGTGTGGTCCTTCACGGCCCTCCTCACGCCGGAATCCTGAACGTGCCCGGCGCGCGTCCGGCTGGCCGGACCGCGCGCCGCGTCACAGTTGCCGGACCGCGTGGCGCGGCATGATTCGCGGGTCACGCGGCATCCGTGCCGCTCAGGAGGACCCATGAACACCGAAGCACTCTTCACGCCCATCACGCTGCGGAGCGGTCACACCCTCAAGAACCGCGTCGTGATGGCCCCCATGACCAACTACTCCTCCGAGGAGGACGGCCGCGTCACGGCGTCCGAACTCGCGTACTACGCGCGCCGCAGCGGCGGCGTCGGCATGGTCGTCACCGCCTGCGCCAACGTGACGGACAACGGCCAGGGCTTCACGCATCAGGTCAGCGCGCACCGCGACGACCTCGTCCCGAGCCTGCGTGAACTCGCGGCGCGCATTCAGGCACAGGGCGCGAAGGCCGTCCTGCAGATCTTCCACGCGGGCCGCCTCGCGCCCGCCGAACTCGTAGACGGCGACGTGGTCAGCGCGAGCGCCGTCGTGTCCGAACGGCCCGGCTCGGCCGAACCGCGCGAACTGACGGACGCCGAAGTGGCCGGCATCGTGACGGCCTTCGCGGACGCGACCCGCCGCGCCATCGAGGCGGGCTTCGACGGCGTCGAACTGCACGGCGCGAACGGCTACCTGATCCAGCAGTTCTTCTCGCCGCATAGCAACCGCCGCACGGACCGCTGGGGCGGCGACGTGCAGGGCCGCATGGCGTTCCCGCTCGCCGTGGTGGACGCCGTGCAGCAGGCCGTGAAGGCGCACGCGACGCGGCCCTTCATCGTCGGGTACCGCTTCTCGCCCGAAGAACCCGAAACGCCCGGCATCCGCATGAGCGACACGCTCGAACTGCTGGACGCGCTCGACGCCCGCCAGATGGACTACCTGCACGTGTCGCTCGCCGATTACCGCGGCGCGCCCCGCAGCGGCGAGGGCGAAGGCACGCGCCTGGAGATCATCGCGCGTCACCTGCACGGCCGTACGCCCCTCATCGGCGTGGGGGCCGTATGGCAGGCGGAGGACGCGCTGGCGGTCCTGGAGGCGGGCGCGGCGATGGTGGCGCTGGGCCGCTCCATCATCGTGGAGCCCGACTGGGTGCAGAAGGTCGAGTCCGGTCGCGAGGGCACGCTCCGCACGGCGCTCAGCGCGGACGAGCAGGACCTGCTGGTGGTGCCGGACCCGCTCTGGAAGGCCATCCTGGGCTACGCGGGCTGGTTCCCGGTCGTCGAACGCGCCTGATCGAGCTGAACGCCTAAAGTTCAGCCGGGCGACAAGGGCGCCAACACGTCCGGTGTTGAGGAGATGGAAGCGGGCAGGCGTCCTGCAGGGCGCTGTCCTGCCCAAGAAGGCATGCCTTCGCTGTTCCCGTCAGCCCTGAAATCGGAGCGACACCGGATGGTCCGGGGCCGCCCGCCGGGCGGCTGAACGGCACAACACGAGCAACACCTGACCCGTGAACGGCAGGTGCACGGAGCGGGGGAGAGGTGAGCGCAAGCTGATCTTGAACCCGCTCCCACGCGTCCATCGGAATCTTCATAGCCCGGCGCGGCCCGCACGCCTACCCTGAACGCATGACCTCAACTCGCGTTCGCGGCCCGGTCCTCGTCTCCGCCCTGCTGCTCGGCGGCAGCGTCCTGCTCAGCGGGTGCGGGAGCGTCGTGGGCGCCTTCATTCCCCCGCAGACCATCACGAACCCCGCCGGCCTGACCGGCAAGACCCTCGCCACCAGCAGCACGCTCGTCGTGGAGTCCGTGAAGGGCACCGTGCACTACAGCACCCAGGACGCCCCGAAATCCAGCTTCGACGACATCAAGTACCCTGACAACATTCCCTTCGGCATCAGACCGCACGGCCTCGCCATCAACAGCGGGCTCGCCAGCGCTACCGTGACGGGCGCGTGCGTCAAACCCGCCAGCTTCACGCTGACGCTGAAGAAGGTCACCGTGACCCTGAAGGACACGACCAGCACCGCCACCGTGACGGCCACGCCCAGCTACACCGTCACCCTCACGAAGACCGGCTCGTCCCTCACGGACGCGACCTACAGCGTGTCGGGCGGCACCCTGAACGTCACGGCGGACCGCACGGCCACCGACGCGGCCATCGTGGTCCTCACGTCCGGTGGGGTGAACGACGCGCAGCTCGACGCGGACCTGAGCGCCAGCGACAACGGCCTCGCGGGCTGCACCATGACCATGAAGCTCGGCGAGACGACCGCCGTCCTCTCCGACTTCTCCTGACGGCGCGCCGCACCGCACGCCGAACGAGGAACACGCGCCCATGGGTCTATCCTGTCGGCGCGTGTTCCGCGTATGCTGCCCAGTGATGACTCCAGCAACCATCAGCGAGAAGATCGTGGTGTACGGCGGTAACCTGTACACCACGGACGGCCTGCCGCTCTACCGTTACGTGCCGCTCGCGCCGATGGTGAAGGCCAGGCAGGGCATTCCGTGGGCGTCGCAGTGGGACCCGTACATCCTGGCCTGGGTGATGAACTACACGCCGCTGCCGGAAACGTCCTCGGACTCGCCTGCGGTCAGGGCAGGCCTGAAGAGCCAGCCGCGCACCGGCGCGAAACGCGACTATCTGCAGGCGGTGTTCCGCGGCTGGCCGCTGTACACCTGCGCGTTCGACTCGCCCGGGTTCGCGCTGGCGCCGCAGGGAACCACGCCTGGTCTCTTCGAACTGGTGAGCGTGGAGGAGCCGTGGGTGCGGCCAGAAGACAGCCCGGTGGACGGCTGGCCGCCCGCCGCGTTCGGTCCCTGACGGCCCGGCCCGGACTGCTCGGGCTTCAGCGCCGCCGGGACGTCAGGCGCTCCAGGTGCGCTTTCAGGTCGCTCGCCAGCGCCTGAACGTCCGGGAACGGCGGGCTGGGGTCCGGGACACCTGCAGAGCTCAGCAGGTCGCGGGCACGGACGCGCTGGTCGTGATAGCTGGCAGGATGGTGCAGCAGGGTGCCGAGCGCACCGAGGGCGAGGGTGGCGTCCGCACGCAGGAGTGGCGCGGCGAGCGCGAGCAGCAGCTCGAAGAATGCGCTGTCCTCGCGCACCTGCCCCCACTGCTCTACGGCCACGAGGGATTCCGCGTGTGCCTGGGCGGAGCGGCCCTGCAGGTACAGGAGTTGTACGTTCAGCAGGCGTCCCGCCAGGGACATGGACGTCACCTCGGACGCGTGCAGGTCCGGCAGGAGGTCGCGCAGGCGTGCGGCGGCTTCCGTGAGGTGTCCGAGCTGCAGCAGGGCGCGCACCTCCTGAAGGCGCAGCAGCATCTCTGCGTACGTGGGCGTCCTGTTCCGTTCACGCGGGAGCAGTGCCCTGCAGCGTTCGGCCACCTCGGCGGGCGACAGCGTGCCGGAGAAGTGGTCCGCACGCAGCCGCTGCTCGGTGATCTGGGCGTGCAGCCACCCGTCCGCTTCCGGCGGCAGGGTCGCGTCGAGCGTGTCGAGCAGCGCCGTGCACTCGTCGTACCGGCCGAGCTGGATCAGCAGGTCCGAGAGGTTCAGCGAGTACATGACGCGACGGGTGTCGTCGCGCAGCACTTCCGCCAGAGCGAGGGCCTGCGCGAGCGATTCGCTGGCCGCCGCGAGCTGCCCCTGGCGGCGCCGGGTAAGGCTCAGGACGTTGTGCGCCTTCATGCCGGTCACGCTGCCCCTGTACCTGGGGTCCGCCAGCAGGGTGAGTGAGAGGTGGGCGCTGTCCTCGAAGTTTCCCGTCAGGTGAGCGAGCCAGGCCCGGCCGACCAGCACGCTGCCCGCCGCTTCGGGCTGCGCGCCTGCCAGGGCCTCCTGCAGCACAAGGAAGGCGTCCTGGCCCGCCGCGAGCTGACCGGTCCGGTCGTACGACGCGAGAAAGGCGTCCACGTGCGCCGAGACGCGCTGACCCGCCGTGAGCGCGAAGCCGAGCGCGCCGAGCAGGTTGGCGCGCTCCCGCTGCACCTGTTCGGTGTCCGGCGCGTGCCGTTCGAGCAGTGCCAGGTAGTACGCGGCGTGCTCAGCCTGCACGGGGGCGGGAGCGTGCAGGTACCGGAGCGCCTGCGCAGCCAGGACGGGCGGCACCTCCAGCCGTTCGGGGCCACTCCCGTGGGCGGGCAGGGGATGGATCAGCGAGTGCCGCTGCAGGCGGTGCAGGAGCTCCGGTGTGACGCCCGCCACCGTCATGGCGGCGTCGGTGTCGAAGCCGTGGAAGTAGGAAAGGGCCGACAGTGCCTGCCGTTCCTGCGTGTCGAGGAGCGTCCAGGAACGCTCGAACACGGCGCGCAGCTGGTGGCGCTCGCTGCTGCCCGTCTCGGCGTGCAGGGTGGCGAGGTCCTGCAGGATCAGGGTGTGGATGTGTTCCGGGGAGTGCACGCGCATCCACGTGGCGCTCAGCACGGTCGCGAGTGGGTGCCCGTCCAGGCGGCGCACGATGGCGGACACGACCGGAGCGGCCCGGTCGTCCAGCTCGAAGTGCGGCACGTGACGGCGCGCCCCGCGAACGAAGAGCCGCACGGCGGCCGACTGCGCCACGCGTTCCGGCGCGTCGCCCGCGACCGGGACGGCCAGGCCGTCGAGCGCGAGGTGGTGCGCGCCGTCCAGGCGGCGCACGCGGGACGTGACCACGACCCGCACGTTCGGACTCGCGCCGAGCAGGGCGTGCACGCCGTCCGCGAGGTCCGGTAGTCCTTCGGCTCCGTCGAGCAGCAGCAGCAGTGGCCGCTCCCCCCACGCTTTCCCGAGCGCCGTCCAGCCGTTCCCCTGGTCCTGCACCTGCACGCCGAGCGCGACCGCCACCTGTGCGGCCGCCTGAGACGCTGCGTGCGCGTGTTCCAGCGGCACGCTCAGCACGCGCACCCGGTCGAGGGCCGCCTGTTCGCGCAGCAGTGCGGCCGCCAGGGTGCTCTTGCCGATCCCGCCCGGCCCGGTGATCTCGACGCTGCGGACCTCGGGGCGGGCCAGGGCGAGCAGCAGTTCGCTCAGTTCCCGGTCGCGGCCGAGCAGTTCCTGTTCGACGTGCGCGGTGGGCGTGCCGGGCGTCACGACGTTCAGGTCGTGCCGCACCTGCGCTTCGAGCGGGCTGCCGGGCAGCGCGAGCCGCGCGAACCGCTCCAGTTCCTCCCGTTCCGGCGGGACGGCGTCCGGCAGGGCATACGCCCAGATGGCCCAGCGCTCGGCGTCGCCGGGACTGCCGGACAGTTCGGCGCGGCGCAGGCCTTCCAGCCGGGCCGCGCCCGCGAGGCGTTCACGTGTTTCCAGGATCCACTCGTCCAGTTCGGGCGACACGTCGCTCAGCTCCACGCCCGCCAGGAACGCGCCCGGATAGAAGGGGTCACCGGAGGTGGAGATGCCGCCGTGCCGACCGAGCAGGGCGGCCGCGTCGGACGTGACGTGTGCGCTGAGCAGGTCCGCGCCCGTCACGGCGTCCGGCAGTTCGCGGCGCAGGTGCCCCAGCACCACGCGCAGGTTCACGCTCGGGTCCTGGCTGTTCGGCCAGAACAGTTCCCGCAGGCGTCTCCTGGGGCTGGGGCCTTCCAGGTGCAGGTACGTGAGGAGCGTCAGGGCTTTCGGCGGGTTCCACGTGACGCCCTGCACCATCAGTGTACCGAGCGTGACCAGATGGTGAATCGACACGCTCCAATCTACCCTGCTGCGCGTGAAACGGTCTGTCGTCCCGGCGACGCGGGCGGCGGTTCCGCACGCTGATCGGCTGGGCGTTCAGTGCGGCGCCTCATCCGGCACCGAGGTTCAGCGGGGACCGGGGGCGGGCGTCCTGGGGAGGATGCCGTGCAGCAGCAGGGCCACGAACGTGTCCGCGACGTCCTGAGGGCTGAGCGGGCCGTCCTGCCGGTACCAGTTCGGGAGCCAGTTCGCGCCGGACAGGGCGAGCACGGCCGTCAGGTTCACCTGCGTGCCCGCGCTGAACTCGCCGCTCTCGGTGCCCTGCCGGAGGATCTCACGGAATACCGCTTCGACGGCGTCCCGGCGCGTGCGGATCATGGTCTGCCGTTCGGGCGGCAGGTGCCGCCACTCGCTGAACAGCACGGTGGACATCTCGATGTTGCGGGCGATGACGTTCACGTACGCTTCCAGCGCGGCGCGCAGGCGGTCCTCGGCGGGCGCGGCGGGCGCGAGGGCGGGGGTGAGGGCCTCGTCGAACTCGTCCGCGATGCGGACGATGATTTCCCACAGCAGGTCTTCCTTGCCGCTGATGTGCGCGTACAGGCTGCCGGCCTTCATGCCGAGCGCGGCCGCGATGTCGCGCATGGACGTGGCACGGTACCCGGTCTCGGAGAAGAGGCGTGCGGCGGCGTGGTAGATGCGTTCGCGGGACTCGGTGGCGGGTGGGCGGGGCGGCATCAGGTCATCATCTTGCCAGATTGCTGCGGTGGGCGCTGCGCGCGCGCGGTTTGACCGGGAGGCGCGCACGCCCTACACTGAACCTAACTAACATTAGGTAGAAGTATCCTTTCAGGAGGCGAAGCATGACCGACCCGTCCCGGCCAACCCTGCAGAGCGGCGAAACGCCCGAACAGCACGCGCACTTCGAAGCCCGTATCGCGCGCGGCGAGAAGATCGAGGCGGGCGACTGGATGCCCGCCGAGTACCGCCGCCAGCTCATCCGCATGATCAGCCAGCACGCCCACAGCGAGGTCGTCGGCATGCTCCCCGAAGGCGAATGGATCACCCGCGCCCCCAGCCTGAAACGCAAGACCATCCTGATGGCCAAGGTGCAGGACGAGGCCGGGCACGGCCAATACCTGTACCACGCCGCCGAGACGCTCGGCGCCACCCGCGAGGACATGCTCGCCGCGCTCCTCGGTGGCCGGGCCAAGTACAGCAGCATCTTCAACTACCCCACCCGCACCTGGGCGGACGTCGGCATGATCGGCTGGCTCGTGGACGGCGCCGCCATCAAGAACCAGACCATGCTCGCCGGATGCAGCTACGGCCCGTACAGCCGCGCCATGGTCCGCATCTGCAGCGAGGAGACCTTCCACCACAAACAGGGGAAGGAAATGATCGTCACCTACGCGCAGGGCACCGCCCAGCAGCGGCATATGGCGCAGGACGCCGTGAACCGCTGGTGGTGGCCCGCCATGATGATGCTCGGCCCGCACGACAGCGACAGCCCCAACAGCGGCGCGCTCACGAGGTGGGGCATCAAACTCAAGAGCAACGACGAGGTCCGCCAGGAATTCATCAACGAACACGTCCCCGAGCTCCTCGAAGCGGGCCTCACCATCCCGGACCCGGACCTCCACCAGGACGCGCACGGCAACTGGCGTCACGGCCCGATCGACTGGACCGAATTCTGGGCCGTCATCCGCGGCGAAGAGGGCCTGAACAGGGAACGCCTCGCCGCCCGCCAGCACGCCCACGACGACGGCGCCTGGGTCCGCGACGCCCTGCAGGCCTACGCGGACCGCCAGCGCACCGTGGCCGCCGACTGACCTCCCCCACACGGAAGGAACCCATGACTGAACCTCAACCCCAACCCCGGGCCACCGGGACGCAGTGGCCCCGCTGGGAGGTGTTCAAGCAGGACGCGCCGGGCCGCCCGCATCAGGCGGTCGGCAGCGTCCACGCCGGTGACCCTCTGCACGCGCTGCTGACCGCCCGCAACGTGTTCGTGCGCCGCCCGGCCGCCGTGAGCCTCTGGTGCGTCCCGGAAGGCGATCTCCTGACCACCACGCCCGAGGAACTCGTCACGACCCCTGCCCTGCTGGACGCATCCGGCACGTCAGGCACGTACCACGTGGGCGTGAAACGCACGATCAGGCGCAGCATGACCTTCGTGGACCTCAGCGGCACCGTGAACGCGGGCGGCCCCGGTGACGCGCTCCGGCAGGCCCGCACCCTGCACCCCGACGCGCTCGCCTGGATGGTCTTCCCCGAGTCGGCCGTCGTTCGCACGGAGGAGGACGCCGGAACCGTCGACAGCTGGTTCGCGCCCGCCCGGGACAAGACGTACAAGCAGCAGCAGTACTACGGCGTGATCGGCCGTCACGCCTCCGAACTCAAACGCGCCGGGCGGATGCCGGGCCGCGCCGCCAGCGAGGAGAGCGCATGACCGCCACCCAGGCACTCACCGGCGCGCAGACGCAGGCCCTCCTCCTGAAACTCACGGTCCTCGCCGACGACGAGATCATCCTCGCGCACCGCTGCGGCGAATGGACCGGCCACGCCCCCATCCTCGAAGAGGACATTGCACTGGCGAACATCGCGCAGGACGAACTCGGGCACGCCGGAATGTACCTCACCCTCGCGCAGAGCCTCGGCGGCAGCGACCCCGACCACGTCGCGTTCTGGCGCGGCCCGGACGACTACCGGAACACCCGCCTCGTGGAACTCCCGAAAGGCGACTGGGCCTTCACGATGGTCCGGCAGTTCCTGTACGACACCTCCGAGGCGCTGTGGCTGGAGGCCGCCACCAGCAGCACCTACGCGCCCCTCGCGGAAATCGCCGCGAAAGCCGTACGCGAGGAGAAATTTCACGTGCAGCACACCGCGCTGTGGGTCGAACGCCTCGCCCTCGGTACACCCGAAAGCGAACGCCGCACCCAGGCGGCCCTGACGGAACTGTGGCCGCACGCCGCGCAACTCTTCCAGCCCATCCAGGGCGAGGCCGAATTGACCGCAGCGGGCATCCTCCCCGACCTGAACGCCGCGCACGCCCGCTGGACCGACCTCGTCACCCGGCACCTCACACAGAAATGCGGCCTGACCCTGCCCGACGCGCCCGACACCCAGCCGGGCCGCGACACGCACACCCCCCACCTCGCCCCCCTGCTGGAAGAGATGCAGAGCGTCGCGCGGGAACACCCCGACGCCGAGGTCTGGTGACCCCGTGACCGCCCCCCACACCCGGCACGCCATCCTGCAGGCCCTCGCCCGGGTGCCCGACCCGGAAATCCCCGTGGTCAGCATCACGGACATGGGCATGGTGCGGGGCGTGACCGTCAGCGACGCGGGTCGCGTGACCGTCACGTTCACGCCCACCTTCAGCGGCTGCCCCGCCCTGCACGTCATCCGGGAGAGCATCGAGCAGGCGGTACGCGACCTGGGCGTCACGGACGTCGAGGTCCGCAGCACCCTCACGCCCCCCTGGACGACCGACTGGATAGGTGACGACGCGCGGGAGCGGCTGCGGCAGTACGGCATCGCGCCCCCCGCCCCCACCGGGGAAGGCCAACTGATTCAGCTGGACGCGGAACCCGCCCGCTGCCCCCGCTGCGGCAGCCTGAACGTCAGAATGACCGCATCTTTCGGCCCCACTCTCTGCAAGCGCATGTACGTCTGCGACGCGTGCCGCGAACCCTTCGAGGGCTTCAAGAGCGTATGAGTTTCGGAGAGCTTCTATGTCAGCCATGATCATTCTGCATTCGCAGGATGGGGCAGATTTATTCTGGAAGGATACGTCTGGTGCTTTTGACCGCATCGCAGAACACGTGATGCAGGATCGTGATATTCCTGCGCCGCTGCTCGACTATCTCCGTGAATACCGCCCCAATGGCTTCTTGGATTTGACTGAATTTGATACGGTCAGCCTTCGATATTTTTTGGGAGCGGCTCACAGACTGTTTGATGAAATTGATCAACACAAGGACGACGCTGGTCGTCGCTACATGTTGATCTCTCTCGGGCATCTGATCAGAGTGGGGCAGCAAGCTATGTGTGCGAATGAGCTTCTGCCTGTTGCAGAGAGTTAAACGTGAATCTCAGGAGAAGGTCTTTCACGCGCATTCGTCATTGGCCAGAATTCCAGTGGCTTTCACATTCATCTTCATGCCGTCAGCACCAGTGGTTTCCCTTTGGTGATCATGATGGTGTGTTCGACGTGGGCGGCGATGCCTCCGTCGGTGGTGGCGAGCGTCCAGCCGTCGCGGCGGGTGCGGACGCGGGGGCTTCTGCCGGTGCTGATCATGGGTTCCACGGCGATCACGAGGCCCTCGTGCAGGGGTTGCCTGAGGGCGGGGCGGTAATCGTTGGGCACGTCGGGTTTCTCGTGGATGGCGCGGCCCACGCCGTGGCCCTGCAGTTCGGGGAGGAGCGTGAAGCCGCGGCGTTTCACTTCGGTCTGGATGGCGCGGCCGATGCCGTTCAGGGGTCGTCCGGCGCGGGCGGCGCTCAGGCCCTGCGCGAGGGCAGCTTCGGCGGCGGCGATGAGGTTCGCGGTGGTGGGCGAAACGGGGGGGACGGCGACGGTGATGGCGGCGTCCGCGACGAACCCGGCGACGTTCGGGGTGACGTCGATGCACACCACGTCCCCGGCCTGAAGGGGGCGGTTCGTGGGGAGGCCGTGGACGATGTCGTCGTTCACGCTGATGAACACGTTGACGGGCGCGTCGTACTCGTCGCGCGGGGCGGAGATCGCGCCGTACTGCGCGAACACCTGTCCGGCGAGCGCGTCGAGTTCGGCGGGCGTGATGCCGGGTTCGACGGCGGCCCGCAGGGCGTCCAGGGTGCGGGCGACGACTTTCCCGGCGAGGGTCATGAAGTCCAGTTCGTGCTGCGTGGTGATCGTCATGCGGCAGTGTAAGCGTTCGGTTCTCTTGCCGGGTGTGGCGTGGTCGTGAGTGTCGGTTGAGGTGTGCTGTTCGTCTTGTGATTCTTCTTTCGTTCAGGAGTGTGGTGTGGTGACTCAGTCTCAGGTGGATCTTCTTCGTCCGGCGTCTTACGTGTACGGAAGCTGGCATTCGACCCTGGAGGGGCAGACGCTGCTGGACGCGGTGTACGGGCGTCCGGTGGCGGTGATCTCGTCGGAGGGCGTGAATTTCGGGGAGGCGCTGGCGTATGGGCGGCGGGCGGGTGGGGCGCTTCGGCGCATGACCTTCCACGAGCGGGCGCGAGCACTCCGGGCGCTGGGCACGTACCTGATGGAGCGCAAGGAGGCGTACTACGCGCTGAGCACCCTGACGGGCGCGACGCGGCGGGATTCGTGGGTGGACATCGAGGGCGGGATCGGGACGCTCTTCAGCTACGCGAGTGCGGCGCGCCGGGAACTGCCGGACGAGCGGTTCTGGCCGGACGGGCGGGTGGAGCGGCTGGGGCGCGAGGGGACGTTCGTGGGCCGTCACCTGCTGGTGCCGCGTGAGGGCGTGGCGGTGCAGATCAACGCGTTCAACTTCCCGGTGTGGGGGATGCTGGAGAAGTTCGCGCCCGCGTTCATCGGGGGAATGCCGAGTCTGGTGAAGCCCGCCCCACAGACGGCGTATGTCACGGAGCGGGTCGTGCGGGACATCGTGGCGTCGGGCCTGATTCCGGAGGGTGCGCTGCAACTCGTGACGGGCGAACCGGGTGACCTGCTGGATCACCTGGAGGAGCAGGACGTGGTGGGGTTCACGGGATCGGCGGCGACGGCAGCGAAACTGCGGGTGCATCCGAACGTCGTGGCGCGCAGCGTGCCGTTCGGTGTGGAGGCGGACAGCCTGAACGCGTCGGTGCTGGGCCTGAGCGTGAAGCCGGAGGACCCGGAGTTCGCGCTGTTCGTGCGGGAGGTGGCGCGCGAGATGACCGGGAAGGCCGGGCAGAAGTGCACCGCGATCCGCCGTGCGGTGGTGCCTGCCCACCTGGTGGAGGCGGTGACGGACGGCCTGCGCCGCGAGTTGAGCCGGGTGACGCTGGGCGACCCGGCGCGGGACGACGTGCGGATGGGCGCGCTCGTCAGCGTGGAGCAGCGCGAGCGGGTGCGCGAGACGCTGGCGAAGTTGCAGTCTGAGACGCGGGTGCTGATCAGCGGCGAGGCGACCCTGCTGGGCGGCGACCGTGAGCGGGGCGCGTTCCTCGACCCGACGGTGCTGCTGTGCGAGTCGCCCCTGACCGCGCGCGGGCCGCACGAGCTGGAGGCGTTCGGGCCGGTGGTGACGCTGCTGCCGTACGACTCGCACGACGACGCCGTGACCCTCACCAAGCTGGGGCGCGGCTCGCTGGCCGGCAGCATCGTGACGCACGACCGCGCGGAGGCGACGGAACTCGTGCTGGGCATGGCGAGCACGCACGGGCGGCTGCTGGTCCTGAACCGCGACAACGCCAGGGAGAACACCGGGCACGGGTCGCCGCTCCCGCAGCTGAACCACGGCGGGCCGGGCCGCGCCGGGGGCGGCTCGGAACTGGGGGGCCTCTCGGCCGTGCGGCATCACATGAACCGCGTGGCGGTGCAGGCCGATCCGACCACCCTGACCCGCATCACGCGGGAGTTCGTGCAGGGCGCGCAGGTGCAGGAGGACGTCGTCCATCCGTTCCGCAAGTCCTTCGACGAGATCGCGGTGGGAGACAGCCTCCTCACGCACCGCCGGACCGTCACCGAGGCGGACATCGTGAACTTCGCTGCGCTCACCGGCGACCACTTCTACGCGCACGTGGACGAGATCGGCGCGCGGGAAGGCATCTTCGGGAAGCGCGTGGCGCACGGGTACTTCCTGATCTCGGCGGCGGCAGGGATGTTCGTGTCGCCCGCACCGGGGCCGGTGCTCGCGAACTACGGCCTGGAAAACCTGCGCTTCATCCTGCCGGTCGGGATCGGGGACACCATCCGCACCCGCCTGACCTGCAAACGCAGGATCCGCAAGGACCTGCGCCCAGGTGAAACGCGCCCGACCGGCGTGGTCGAGTGGCTCAGCGAGATCACCAACCAGGACGGCGCGCTCGTCGCCACGTACGACATCCTCACGCTGGTCGAACGGGCGCGCGACGCCTTCGACCCCCCACTGGCCGACTCCTCATTGGACGGCCCCCCGCTGGACGGGGAGGCCGCCGGTCCCGCCGGGGAGGCGGACCGTGTTTGACCCGGCGGCGGAAAGCCTGCCTGTTCCCGCCCTGCGCGCCCTGCAGCTGGCGCGCCTGCAGGCGACCGTGCAGCGCCTCTCTTCTCGGGTGCCCGCCTACCGAGCGAAGTTCCGGGAGGCGGGCGTCACGCCGGACGACCTGCGGGACCTGACGGACCTCGCCCGCTTCCCGTTCACGCGCAAGACAGACCTGCGGGACGCGTACCCCTTCGGGCTGCTGAGCGTCCCGCGCAGCGAGGTGCGGCGCGTTCACGCCAGCAGCGGCACGACCGGCAAACCCACCGTCGTCGCGTACGACGAGAATGACCTCGACGTGTTCGCGCAGGTCGTGGCCCGCTGCCTGCACGCTGCCGGCGCGCGGCCCGGCATGCTCTTCCACAACGCGTACGGGTACGGGCTGTTCACGGGCGGTCTCGGCCTGCACGCGGGCGCCGAACGGCTCGGGCTGGGCACCGTGCCCGTCTCGGGCGGCAACACGGCCCGGCAGGTGGAACTGCTGGAGGACTTCCGGCCCGAAGTGATTGCGTGCACGCCCAGTTACGCCCTCGTGCTCGCCGAGGCCCTCCGCGCGCGCGGGCACGCGCCCGGCGACCTGGGGCTGCAGTACGCCCTGCTCGGTGCGGAACCCTGGTCGGACACCATGCGCCGCGAGGTGGAAGCGAAGCTCGGCGTGCGCGCCACCAACATCTACGGCCTGTCGGAAATCATCGGGCCGGGCGTCAGCAACGAGGACGCCGAGGTGCAGCACGGCAGTCACCTGTGGGAGGACCACTTCTACCCCGAGATCGTGGACCCCGTCACGGGCGAGATCCTGCCGGACGGCGAGATGGGCGTGCTGGTCCTCACCAGCATGACACGCACCGCCATGCCGCTCCTGCGGTACTGGACGGGCGACCTCACGCGCCTCCTCCCGCCCGTCCCTCCACGGACGATGCGGCGCATGGACCGCATCCAGGGCCGCAGCGACGACATGATCGTGCTGCGCGGCGTGAACGTGTACCCCAGTCAGGTGGAGGCGGCCCTCGCGGACCTGCCGGACCTCCGCCCGCACTACCTGCTCGTCCTGACGCGCCAAGGCCCGCTCGACGAACTGCACCTGCGCGTCGAGGCGGCCCGGCACGACGCGGCCCTCCGGGACGAGGTGATCCGGACCGTGAAGGACCGCGTGGGCGTCACCGTCACCTGTGAACTGTGCCCGGACGGTACCCTCCCGCGCAGCGAGGGCGGCAAGCTGCGCCGCGTGCAGGACCTCCGCGCCCAGCGCTGAGCGCCCGCCCCGGTCACCCGACCGTGCCGCGTGCCGCACCCTGAAGGACAGGTGCAGGCGCGCGTACCGACAGACAGACGAACGTGAACAGGGCCCGGACTGAACCTCCGGGCCCTGCCCTGCGTAGGTGTAGGTAAGGGCAGGACGAGACCCGGAACGCAGACCCGCGGTCCCCAGGACCTGCCCCCGATCCCAGAAGTCCCCGACCGCAGCAGCCCCCATCCCAGCAGGACGAGGAGGTCCCCCATGAACGCCGTCACCGCCCGCACCCGCCCCACCAGACCGAGACGCGCCCCGTGGATGATCGCCGGAGCGGCACTCCTGGCGCTGGGGACGGCCGTGCTGGGGGCCGGTGCCGTCCACGTGTACACCACCAGGCCGCCGCAGGTCGCCGCGCAGGAAGGGGCGGGCGTCGCGAACTTCAACTTCCGGGTGACCGGTATTCCCGTGCCGGGCGTCGTTCCGGGCGTCCGGGTGCAGGCCCGCTGGCGTCCCGCCGCCCTGAGCTCCACCACCGCCACCGTCACCCTGAACCTCAAGGCCCTCGACACCGGCATCGCCCTGCGTGACGAACACGCCAGGACCTTCCTGGGCGTCCCGGCCCACCCCACGGCCACATTCAGGCTCGGCACCCTCGAAGGTGCGGCCCGCGTCGCACCGGGACAGGTCGCGCACGTGACGGCGCGCGGCGTCCTCACCCTGAACGGCGTCAGCCGGGACGTGCGCGCCCCGACCACGCTCACCCTGAACTCGGCCGGAACCACCCTCGACGTCAAGGCGGAGTTCGGCGTGACGTTCGCCGACCACGGGATCTCCATTCCCGGCGCGGACCCCACCACCGACGTGCAGGTCAGGTTCCGCCTGCCCGTCACCCCCTGACCTGCGGGCCCTCCGCCACGCGCCCAGAGCCCTCTCCCATCCACACGAGGTCACCATGAACAAGTCCCTGATCCTTCTGAGCACCGCCGTCCTGACGCTCGCCACCGCCCACGCCCAGACCGCCATGATGATGCACGGCCGTCCCCTGCACAGCCTCGGGGCGCCCACCACCGGGCAGGTCTCCGCAGAAGAGAAGGCCGGACAGGTCGTCGTGACGCTCACCGACCTCAAGACCGAACCCGGACCTGACCTGCAGGTCTGGCTGTACACCAAGCAGGCCCCGGCCAAAGGCGCTACGGACGCCGCCATCGTGGCGGTCCGGCACGTCAAGGTGGGAGCGCTGAAGACCTTCAACGGCACCTTCACGTTCAAGGCGCCCGCGGGCACCAAACTCGCCGACTACAGAAGCGTGGTCCTGTACTGCGCCGCCGCGAAGACGGCCTTCGCGGCCGGCGACCTGAAGTAGCGTCCGTCCCGGCACTCGCCACAGGTGCTGCGGCGTGACGCTTCCGGGACCGGTGCTGACGCACGGCTGATGTTCCTGCCTTCCAGTGACCCGCGCAGCGTCACTCCGGTAGAGTCACGGGACCAGGGCAAATGCTGACGCGGCTCTGGGTCCGCCAGCCAGTCGTCTGGCCCCAGCCAAGTGCGGGAGAACCGTGTCGACGGGGAAGTGCATCGGCCTCGCGTCTGCCGCGACTTCAGAACTGCCTGTCGACACAGGCAGTTCTTGTTGGTGCGGTGCAGGTCCGGGGCGCGTGCCCGGGGCGGACTGCAGCTAGAGGTGCAGCAGGAGCCGCTGCGGGTGCTGGAGCAGGTCGACGACGCGGCGGTTGAAGCGGGCGGCGTCCGCGCCGTCCACGAGGCGGTGGTCGAAGCTGAGGGTGAGGTACATCATGGGGCGCACCACGACGATGTCCTGACCGTCGCGTTCGGCGGCCACGGGGCGCTTCACGATGCTGTGCAGCGACAGGATGCCGACGCTGGGCGGCGTGACGATGGGGACGCCCACGAGTGCGCCGACCGCGCCGATGTTCGAGACGGTGAACGTGGCGTCCTGCGTGTCGGCGGGGCGCAGGGTGCCGTTCCTGGCGCGTTCGGCGAGGTCGGTGGTGCTGCGGGCGAGGTCGAGGAGGCTGCGGTGCGGCACGTCGCGGACGACGGGCACGATGAGGCCCGCGTCGGTGTTGACGGCCACGCCGAGGTGAACGAAGCCGCGCTGCACGATCTCGCCGCTTCGGGTGTCGAGGGCGCTGTTGAGGGCCGGGTACTCGTGCAGGGCGGTGGCGACGGCCTTCAGGAAGAACGGCAGGTACGAAAGCTTCACGCCGGCGTGAACGGCGTCCGGCTGCAGGTCGGCGCGCAGGGCGGTGAGGGCGGTGCAGTCGAGTTCCTCGATGGTGTGCGTCTGCGCGGTGTGGAGGGTGCTGGCGAGGAGGGTCTGGCCGATGGCGCGCCGCGTGCCGCGGTACGGGGTGCGCGTTTCGAGGTGGGCGGCGCCGTCCGGCGTGCGGTACGCGGGTGGCGCCGGGGGCGGCCAGTCGTTGGGTATCCGGTCGCTGGGTACCCGGTCACTGGGCATCCGGTCGCCGGGCGATGCGGGCGCGGTGAGGTCGTGTGTGCGGATCACGCCGTTGGGACCGCTGCCCTGCACGGCCTTCAGGTCGGTGCCCTGTTCCCGCGCGAGTTTTCGCGCGGACGGGACGGCCAGCACGCGGGCGGATGCGGCGGGCGTGCCTGCACCTTCGCGGGTGGGGTGCGTGTACCCGTCGAAGACGGCGCGGACGAGCGCATCGTCCTCCTGCCCGGCGTCGCGCGATTCGATGATGGACCGCTCCCGTTCGGGTGGCGCCTCCTGGCGCGTGGCCGTGGGCGGGGTGGAGGCCTCCTGCACCGGTTCGGGCGGCATCGGCGCCGCTCCGGGCTGGGTGTCGCCGGTGTCGATGCGGGCCAGGACGGCGCCCACCGCGACGACCGCGCCGACCGGCGCGACGTGCTGCACGAGCACGCCCGAGTGAGGGGAGGGCAGTTCGACCGTGACCTTGTCGGTCATGATCTCCAGCACGCTCTGCCCTTCCGTGACGCGGCCGCCTTCCGGGACGAGCCACGCGAGCACTTCGCCTTCCACCACCGACTCGGCCAGGGACGGGAGGCGCAGGTCCACGAGGGTCCCGCCGGCCGGGGTGGCCGTCTCGGCCGTGGGGGGCGTGGCGGTCACGTGGACCTCCCTGCCGCGCGGTGAGCGGTCCAGCGTGCCCGCAGGTCGGTGATGCCTGCCTCCAGGCGGGCGCGGGCCGTGACGTGCTGCTCGGTGTGCCCGCTGGCGATCAAGTCGCCGAGCTCCGACACGGCGCGCACCGTGACGCGCAGGCGGCGGCCCTGCACGCCGTCCAGGGTCGCGGTGAGGTCCACGCGCATGCCGGGCAGGGCGGGCGCGTGGTGCTGCACGTTCACTTCCGTTCCCACGCCGTCCTCGCCGGCCTCGAGGTACGGGAGGAGCAGGGCGCGGCCCACCTCCTCGAAGTGCCGGGCGAGTTCGTACGTGGCGTACACCGGGTGCAGCGGGCCGAGCCCGTGGAAGTGCACGGTCATGTCTTCGGTCACGGTGACGCTCAGGTGCGCCGTGCGGCCGTCTGGGATGGTGAGCATCAGGACTCCATGACGCGGCGGATGGCGAGTGCCACGCGGCGCGCGTCGGGCCGGTACGCGGCCTCGGCCGAAGTGAAGGGCGGGTAGGGGGCGTCCCACCCGGCGACACGCACGATGGGGGCGAGCAGGTGGGCATGGTGACGCTCCGCGATCTGCGCGGCGAGTTCCGCGCCGAACCCCATGCGGCGCGCGGCCTCGTGCACGATCACGACGCGCCCGGTGCGGGTCACGCTGAGCGCGATGGCGTCCAGGTCGAGCGGCACCAGGGACCGCAGGTCGAGGACCTCCACGCGGATGCCGGCAGTGTGCGCGGCGTCGGCGGCGCGTTCACAGACCTCCACCATGCCGCCGTAGCACAGGACGGTGCAGTCGTCCCCGCGCCGTGCCAGGCGCGCCTGCCCGATCGGGACGGTCTCGCCGTCGCCGGGCAGGTCGCCGCGCACCGAGCGGTACAGCTTGATGCTCTCGAACATCACGACCGGGTCGGGGTCCTGCACGGCGGCGCGCAGCAGGCCGTACGCGTCGGCGGGCGTGCTCGGCACGACGACCTTGATGCCCGGCAGGGCCGCCACGAGGCCCTCGGGGCTCTCGGAGTGCAGTTCGGGCGAGTGGATGCCGCCGCCGTACGGGGCGCGGATCACCATGGGGACGGTGTAGCGGCCCTGGCTGCGCTGCCGGTACCGGCCGAGCTGCACGCCCATCTGTTCGAGCGCCGGGTACAGGAAGCCCGCGAACTGGATTTCCGCGACGGGCCGCATTCCGGCGAGCGCCAGTCCGATGCCCATGCCGACGATGCCCGCCTCGGAGAGCGGCGTGTCGAACACGCGCTCCTCGCCGAACTCGGCCTGCAGGCCGTCGCTGGCGCGGAACACGCCGCCCATGCCGACGTCCTCCCCGAACAGCAGGACGCGTTCGTCTGCCCGCATCGCGTCCCGCAGGGCGGCCTGCACGGCCTGCACCATCGTCACGTTCCGCGTTCCTTGCTCGCCCTGGGCGCCGCGTTCTTCCGCGTGCGGGAGGGCCGTCACGCCGGTCCTCCGCTGCGGGCGGGGTGCAGGGCGCGCAGTTCCGCCTGCTGCTCCCGCATTTCCGGGGTGGGCGTCTCGAACACGTGCTCCAGCAGTTCCCACGGCTCCAGGTCCGGCGCGGCGTCCGCGTCGTGCACGGCGGCGCGCAGTTCGGCGTCCACCTCGCGCACGAGGTCGTCCTCCTGCCGCTCGTCCCAGGCGCCCTCGCGCGTCAGGTACGCGCGCAGGCGCAGGCCGGGGTCGCGCCGCTTCCACGCTTCTGCCTGCACCTCGTCGCGGTAGCGGGCGGGGTCGTCACTGGAGGTGTGCGGCAGGATCCGGTACGTGATCGCCTCGATGAGGGTGGGGCCGTCCCCGCGCCGCGCGCGTGCGACGGCCTCTGCGGTGACGTGGTGCACGGCGAGCAGGTCGTTGCCGTCCACGCGGACGGCGGGCATGCCGTAGCCCTCGCCGCGCGACGCGAGCGTCCGGGCGGCTGTCTGGCGGCTGGTGGGGGTGCTGATGGCCCAGCCGTTGTTCTCGATCACGAACACGGCGGGCGCGCGGTACGCTCCGGCGAAGTTCAGGCCGACGTGAAAGTCTCCCTCGGACGTGCCGCCGTCGCCCACGAAGGCGAGCGCCACGTTGGACGGCCTGTGCTCGCGCCGCGCGTGCCGCGCCTCGGCGAGCGCGATGCCGGTCGCGTGCGGCAGCTGGTTGGCGATGGGTGTGTAGAACGGCAGGACGCGCAGGTCCGGGTCCATCCGGAAGCCGTCCGGGTGCGCGCGCCAGTTGAGGATCACCTTGGACATCGGCAGGCCGTACGCGAGGGCGCAGCCGCTCCCGCGGTAGGTGGGGGCCAGCCAGTCGCGGCCGGGCGTCAGGGCGAGCGCCGCGCCGACCTGCGTGGCCTCCATCCCGCCGAACAGCGGGTACACGCCGAGCCTGCCCTGGCGCTGCAGCAGCAGGGCGCGCTCGTCGAAGAGGCGGGCGCGGCGCATGGCGCGGTACAGGCGCGTGACGTGGGCCGTGTCGGTCGGCACGAGGTCCGGCCGGGCCACCTGGCCGTCCGGGTGCAGCACCGTGAGCGCGTCGTCCAGCCTCGGGTCCGGCGTGTCCGTGCCCGGGGAGGCCGGAACAGTGGAGGCCGCAGCGGTGGAGGCCGGGGGGGTGCTGCTCACGCGGTCGCCTGGATGCGCGGCACGGGCGTGCGGCGGATGGCGGCTTCCAGGCGCGCGACGGCTTCCAGCAGCTGCGCGCGGTGCACGGCCTTGCCCGCGTAGAAGCGGTCGGCCTTCATGGACATGCTGATGGCGGCCTGCACGCGTCCGTCCTCGCCGTGGACCGGCACGGCGATGCAGCACACGCCGGGGAACGCTTCCTCCACGTCGTAGGCGTAGCCCTGCTGCCGGATGCGTTCTAGTTCCGTCTGCAGTTCGTCGGGCGTGCTGATGGAGTTCACGGTCAGGCCCGGCAGGCCCTGGCGGCGGATGAGGGCCTGTACCTCGCTCCACGGCAGGGCGGACAGCATGGCCTTGCCCATGGCGCTGCACTGCGGCGGCACGCTCATGGACGCGAGGCCCGGCGAGGGCAGCCCGAGGTCCTCGCCGTACCCGCAGTTGGGGTGGGCGTCCTCCAGGTGCAGCAGCGCGCCGTCCTGCAGCACGGACAGGTGCACGACCTCGCCGGACGCTTCCGCGAGGGCCGCGATGGCCTGCCGGGACGCGGCGAGCCACGGGCGTCCCGCGCAGACGCTGTGCGTGAGCGTCAGCAGGCCCAGGCCCAGGCGGTACTGCCCGCCCGTCTGGCGTTCCAGCATCCCGAGGTCGTAGAGGGACCGCAGCAGATCGTGGGCGCTGGATTTGGGAAGACCCAGGCGCAGGGCGACGCTGCTGGCGCCCCAGGACGATTCTGTGGGTGTGAACAGGGACAGGACCTCGAAGGCCCGCGCGACAGTGCTTAGCATGATGGTGACTCCACTGTAGTCCCGGCGCCGTCCGCCGCGAAGACGCGGGTCCGGAATACCCGCACGTCCGAGCATAGCCCGGCGCCGAACGTCGCACTGGCACACGCCGGGCGAAGTGGATATGATGAGCGTCATATTCAATTCGCGCCCGGAGCCGCCCTGGCCCCCGTATCCCCCCGCCCCTGCCGCCCGGCCTGCCGGACGCCGACCCCGGAGGACCACCCGTGACCACCCCCACCGACCAGAACGCCGCCCAGACCCCCAGCGCCGCCGACATCGCCCTCGGCAGGGACACGCTCCTCGCCCACCTCGGCATCCGCGTCACCGAGGCCGGACCCACCCGCGTCGTCGCCACCATGCCCGTCGAGAGCCGCGTCCACCAGCCGTTCGGCGTGCTGCACGGCGGGGCCAGCGTCGCCCTCGCCGAGAGCGTCGCCAGCATCGGCGCGTACATGAACGTCCGGGAACGCGGCATGATCGCTGTCGGTCAGGAAATCAACGCCAACCACCTGCGCAGCGTCGCCAGCGGCACCGTGACCGCCACCGCCACCCCCGTCTTCCAGGGCCGCACGTCCGAGGTGTGGCAGATCGAGATCGTGGACGAACGCGGCAAGGCCGTCTGCGTGTCCCGCTGCACGCTCGCCGTCATCGCGCCCCCCTCGCGCTGATGCCCCGCTACGCCCCGCAGCACCGCGAACACACCCGCGAACGCATCCTGGACGCCGCGTCCAGGGCGTACCTGCGGGCCGGACTGTCGGGCGTCAGCGTGCAGAGCGTGATGCAGGACGCCGGACTCACGCACGGCGGCTTCTACGCGCACTTCGAGAACCGCGACGCGCTCGTGGCCGCGGCCCTCGAACGCTCCGCCTTCCGCAAGCACGCCGCGCTCGTCGCGCACGCCCGCACTCACCCGCACCCGCTCGCGGCCCTCGTCCGCGCGTACCTGAGCCGCCAGCACCGCGACCACCCGGACGACGGCTGCCCCCTCCCCGCCCTGAGCGCCGACGTGTCCCGCGCGCAGGACCCGCTCAGACGCACGTTCGCGCAGGGCCTCACGCACTTCACGCAGAGCGTCCTGGGCCTGCAGCCGGACCTGACGCCCGCCCAGGCGCAGACGCTCGTCGCCGCGCTCGTCGGCACGCTGCTGCTGGCCCGCGCCCTCCCGGACCGCGAAGCGAGCGACGCCCTGCTGCACGGCGCCCGACACACCCTGATCAAAGCGCTCCCGCCCGCACCGCCCGGCCCGGCCCCGGCCTGACCGCGCCCCCGCACGTCAGGGGTCAGCGGTTCGCCTCGCGCTGCGCGATGAGCGCCGCCTCCACCCGGTTCCGGACCTGCAGCTTCTGCAGGATGTTCGTCATGTAGTGCTTCACGGTCTTCTCCGTCAGGTCCAGGTCCCGTCCGATCTCCTTGTTGCTGCGCCCGCCCGCCACGCCCTCCAGAATCTGCCGTTCGCGCGGCGTCAGGTCGTGCAGCGGCCCGGCCCCCTCCCGCCGGGCGCTCGCCATCTCCACGAGCACGCCCGCCGCGAGGGCCGGCGTGATGTACACCTCGCCCGCCTGCACGGCCCGCAGGATCTGCCGCAGTTCGCGGCCCGCCACGCCCTTCAGGATGTACCCGCGCGCCCCGCCCTTCAGGGACGCGAGCACGTCCGACTCCTCCTCGCTGAAGGTCAGCATCACGATCTTCGTGACGGGACACGCGGCCGATACCGCCCGCAGCGCGCTCAGCCCGCCGCCCGGCAGGTTCAGGTCCAGCAGCAGCAGGTCCGGCAGCAGCGTCGTCGCGAGCGTCAGCGCCTCGGGGCCGCTGCTGCCCTCACCCACCACCTCCAGATCACCGTCACTGCCGAGCGCGGCCGCCACGCCCTCCCGGAACAGCGGGTGGTCGTCCACGATCACCACCCGCACCCGGTCCGGCCGCCCGTCTTGCACGGGGTCAGTCATGGTCGCCCTCCGTCCCGCCGAGCGGCAGGGTCGCCTCGGCCCGCGTGCCGCCGCCCGGCAGGGCACGCAGCGAGAAGGTCCCGCCGAGACTCTCCGCACGTTCACGCATCCCGACCAGCCCCAGATGCCCATCGAGCGCCTCGCCGTCCCACGACATGCCCTCCCCGGCATCACTCACGTGCAGGTGCAGCGCGTCCCCCTGCACGAAGGCCTCCACCCGCAGCGGGGCCCGCGCGTGCCGGGCCGCGTTCGCGAGCGCCTCCTGCACGATGCGGTACGCGGCGATCTTGAGCGGCAGGGACGCCCCGTCCGGCAGGGCGTGCAGCTGCAGGTCCGCCGGCGTGTCCGTCCGGCGGCGGTGGTCGCGCACCGCGCGCTGCAGCGTGCCCGGCAGGTCCAGCGGTTCCAGGTCCGGCAGGCGCAGGTCCGTCGCGATGAGCCGCATCTCGCGCAGCGCCGACGCGAGCGACCCCTCCAGCGACAGCAGGTCGCGGTCGGCGTCCACGCTCAGGCCCCGGAAGGCCGACAGGCTCTCCAGCCGCAGCAGCGCGTAACTCAGGTCCTGCGCCGGACCGTCGTGCAGGTCGCTCGACACGCGCCGCAGGAACCGCTCGCTGTGCGCCGCGTGCCGGGCCGCCGCGCGCCGCACGCGGACGTTCAGCGCCCCGTTCTGCACGAGCAGCGACTCCAGCGTCCGCACCTGCTCCTCCAGCCGCACCTGCTGCGCCCGGATGGTGTCTGACCCGCGCCGCACCAGTCCCGACAGCGTCAGGTACGTCAGGAGGGCGGCGCCGCCCACCACCAGCCAGCTGCGCAGCTGCGCCGCCCGGATCTCCCGTTCGAGCGGCCCGGCCAGCTGGTAGAACTCCGCGACGGCGATCACGCGCGCCGACCCCTCGGTCCGCATCGGGGTGTACGTCTCGATCAGCCGCGAGTACCGGCCGCGCTGCGACGCGTTCTCCGACTCGCGCAGGTCCGTGATGTCGCTCGACACCTCGCCCCGCCACGCCCGCACCTGATCTTCCTTGACGGGGAACACCTTCCCGGCATTCTCGCCGTACACGACGCGTCCGCCCGGCGCCCAGATCTTCACGCTGACGATCTCGTGCCCGAGCGGCGTGCGCGCCAGCAGGTCCTCGATGGCCGCCACCCGCCGGGGAGGCAGCCACGGCCCCTCGCCCAGCTCCTGCAGCTGCGTCACGAGGAAATTCTCGACGTACAGCGACGTGGTGGCCGCCGTGCGGTGAATGACGCCCTCCCGGATCTGCAGGCCCACCCACCAGCCGGTCACGAGCATGCTCGCGAGCAGCACCAGCAGGCTCGCGAGGTTGTACTGCCCGGCCAGCGTCAGGCGCCGCGCCGGGCCGCGCAGCAGGCCCCGCCACCGACCGGCGGGGGAGAGCGGAACCGTGAGGGACATGCCGCATTATCGTCCTCGCGGCCCGCCCGCACATCCAACCAAGGTCGGGGCAGGACGGGCCGCGCGTCAGGACAGCCGGGCACAGTCACCGGAAGGTCATACGGTTTTGAGCTGAACTCGTAGAGTTCAGCCGAGCGAAGCGAGCACCAACAAGTCCGGTGTTGAGGAGGTGGAAGGGATGTCGGTGCTGTTCCCGGCATCCCTGGAATCGGATCAACACCGTATCAGGTCACTGGAAGGTCA
Organism: Deinococcus aquiradiocola; assembly: GCF_014646915.1. Taxonomy (NCBI): domain Bacteria; kingdom Thermotogati; phylum Deinococcota; class Deinococci; order Deinococcales; family Deinococcaceae; genus Deinococcus; species Deinococcus aquiradiocola. The sequence goes on from NZ_BMOE01000003.1 coordinate 140,156, forward strand.
GGTCGCTCTTCATGCCTTTGCCTTCGTGTCCCGGCACCGGGCAGTACGCGTTGTACGTCCCGGCAGGCAGGTCGATGGTCAGGGTGGTCTTCTCGCCCGCCTTGAGCCAGCCGGTCGAGATCTCGAAGTCCTTCCCGCCGATCTTGCCTTCCACGGCGAGCGCGTGCGGGTACTTGCCAGTGTTCGTCACGGCGAAGGTGACGGGGCCCGTCACCTTCATGCTTTCCAGGCCCATCGTCCACTCGTTCAGGTTCACCTGCACGACGGTCGGCTTGGCGGGCGTGGGCGCACTGCCCTGCGCTCCGGCGGCCGTGATGAACAGGGTGACGGCGAGCAGGGCCCCTGCGGTGCGTTGAATGTTCATGCGTGCTCCTCGCGGCCGGACCCGCGCCGCGCCCGACCGGCCGACCTCACGGTGAGGTGGGCGCGGCGCGCGGCAGGGACGGTCCTGCCGTCATTACACGCCTGCGGGGGGGCGCCGCACACCGACCTTGGTCGGGTGGCGGTCCCACCCATGGTCGCCCTCCTGTACAGTGCCGTCATGCACTTCGACCTGCCGCTGGAGCAGCTGGAGGGGTACGACCCCCGCGAGACCGCGCCGCACGACTTCCTGCCGTTCTGGCAGGAGACGCTCGCGCAGGCGCGCATGCACGACCTGAACGCCCGCTTCGACCCGCTCGTCACGCCGCTGCGGCAGGTGGAGGTGCAGGACGTGACCTTCTCCGGGCACGGCGGCGCGCCCATCCGGGGGTGGCTGCTGACGCCCGCCGGGACGACCGGGCCGCTGCCGTGCGTGGTGGAGTTCATCGGGTACGGCGGTGGGCGCGGGCACCCGACTGACTGGCTCACCTGGCCGTCCGCCGGGTACGCGACCCTCGTGATGGACACGCGCGGGCAGGGCACGGCGTGGCGGCAGGGCGACACGCCGGACCCCGGCGCGGACGGCGCGCCGCACCTGCCGGGCTTCATGACGCAGGGTATCCGGCACCGCGACACCTACTACTACCGGCGGGTCGTGACGGACGCCGTGCGTGCCGTGGAGGCCGCCCGCACGCACCCGCGCGTGGACGCCGCCCGCATCGCCGTGAGCGGCGGCAGTCAGGGCGGCGGGCTGGCGCTGGCCGTGGCGGGACTCGTGCCGGACCTCGCGCTGTGCATGACGGACGTGCCGTTCCTCACGCACTTCCGGCGCGCCGTGACCCTGACGGACAGCGCGCCGTACAGCGAGATCGCGCAGTACCTCCGCATTCACCGCACGCGGGTGGACGAGGTGATGGGCACGCTCGCGTACTTCGACACGCTGCACTTCGCGCCGCTCGCCATGGCGCCCGCCGTGTTCTCGGTGGGCCTGATGGACGCCGTGTGCCCGCCCAGCACCGTGTACGCCGCGTACAACCGCTACGCGGGCCGCAAGGAGATGCACGTGTACTCCTTCAACGGCCACGAGGGCGGCGAGGGCACGCACCTGCAGGTGAAGCTCGCCGCCCTGAACGCGCACCTCCCGCTCGACTGACTGGCCTCCCTGCATGCAGGGCGTTACCCGAAGTCCGGCTCGTCCCGGCCCTGCCGGTCTGTCCGGACGTCGTCCCGCGGAGGCTGCCGTGTCGCGAGAACCCGCGCGCCGCTGCGGGGCGTCTGCCGGATCAGGATCAGGTCCACCCGGAAACGGTCCAGCACGTCCAGAATCTCCGTGCCGGGCGGCGGGGTGCCCGCCTCGAGAAAGAGGTCGATGACGGCACGCTCCCGGCCTGCCGGTTCGACGTGCGCGATCAGGTCCACCTCGATCCGCGCGTCACGCGGCATGACTCCCCCCGGGGTGACTTGGGCGGTGAACGTGCATGGACTCGGCAGGCATGGCCCCTCCTGAGTGCGAACCGACCGTCCGACCGAACGGGAAGGTCCCGTTCCCGCGTGCCGTTCGCGTGTCTTTGATTCCCAGCTTACAGAATCCTTGACGCCCGCACCCAAAGCTCCGATAAAGGGCCTCTCATGCAAAAGCGGATCGCGCTACACTGTGGATGCAGGAACAATCCAGCGTGACCGTTCGCATGCCGGGCGTCCCTGGACCCATCCCGAGCCATTCCCCTCAGCCGGGACGGCGCGGCCCTGCATGCCGTCCCAGTCCCACATCGTCCTGAAGATCCCGAGGAGCGTTCATGTTTCCAGTCAGCTTCGAGTATGTGAGATCCACCTCCGTCGAGGAAGCCCTCGCCGCCCTGCAGCAGCACGGCGGCGACGCCCGCGTGCTCGCCGGCGGCCAGAGCCTCATCCCCGCCATGCGGTACCGCCTCGCGCGTCCCGCTGTGCTCGTCGACATCAACCGCGTGCAGGGCCTCGACACCCTCCACGAGGCCGACGGGCACCTGCACATCGGCGCGACCCTCCGCGACGCCCGGCTCGAATTCACGCCCTGGATCGCCGAACGGTACTCGCTGCTCAGCGACGTGAGCCGCGTCGTCGCGGACCCCATCGTGCGCCACATGGGCACCGTCGTCGGCAGCGTCTGCCACAACGACCCCTCCGGCGACTGGACGGCCGCCGCGCTCGCCGCGCGCGCCACCATGACCGTGCAGGGCCAGGACGGCCCGCGCGACGTCCTGATCGACGACTTCCTGATCGACGCCTTCCAGACCTCCGTGCAGGACGGCGAACTGGCCATCGCCATGCGCCTCCCCACACCCGGCCCGCGCACGCAGGGCTCGTACCAGAAGATCGAACGCAAGGTCGGCGACTACGCCACCTGCGCGGCCGCCGTGCAGCTCACGCTGGACGACGCCGGACTCATCAGCGCCGCCGGGGTCGCCATCACGGCCGCCGCGACCACCGCCATCCGCGTCGCGAAAGCCGAAGCGATGCTTATCGGCCAGCGCCCCACCCTGCAACTCCTGCAGGACGCCGCGATGGAGGCCAGCATCCTGTCCACGCCCGTCGCGGACGCGCGCGGCAGCGTCGCCTACAAGAAAGACATGGCGCGCGTCCTCGTGCTGCGCGGCCTGAAGCAGTCCCTCACCCGCCTGAACGCGGAGGTCACAGCATGAACGTCACCATGACCATCAATGGCCGCAAGGTCAGCGCCGACGTCGAGGAACGCACGCTGCTCGCGTACTTCATCCGCGAACAGGGCCACCTGACCGGCACGCACGTCGGCTGCGACTCCAGCAGCTGCGGCTGCTGCGTCGTCCTGCAGGACGGCAGCCCCGTCAAGAGCTGCACCGCCTTCGCCGTCATGGCCGAAGGCAGCGACATCCGCACCGTCGAGGGCCTCGCGCAGGGCGGCACGCTGCACCCGCTGCAGCAGGCGTTCACGGACCAGCACGGCCTGCAGTGCGGGTACTGCACGCCCGGCATGCTCATGACGAGCCTCGCGCTGCTGGAACGCAACCCCAACCCCACCGAGCACGAGATCCGCGAAGGCCTCAGCGGAAACCTCTGCCGCTGCACCGGCTACAACAACATCGTGAAGGCCGTGCAGCAGGCGGCCGGCACCATGGGCGCCCAGACCGCCGATACCGCCGCCGCCGACTGAAACGGAACGCCGCACGGTTCCCGTCCGGCCCGCAGCGCCCGCAGACCACAGCACAGGAGGGAGCATGACCAGCACCGAGAAATTCGCGATGGGCAAGAGCATGAAGCGCCGCGAGGACCCGCGCTTCATCCAGGGTAAAGGGCATTACCTCGACGACATCAACCTGCCGGGCCAGCTGTACATGGCGCTCGTGCACAGCCCGTACCCGCACGCCAACATCCTCGGCATCGACAGCAGCGAAGCCATGAAGGTCCCCGGCGTGGTCGCCGTCGTGACCGCCAAGGAACTCAACGCGCACGGCGTGGGCCGCCTCCCCACCTTCCACGGCTTCGACCAGCAGATGGTCCTCGCGGACGGCAAGGTCCTCTACCAGCACCAGGAGGTCGCCGCCGTGTACGCCGAGACGCGCGAGGCCGCCTACGACGCCGCCGAACTCGTCGAGGTGGACTACGAGCCGCTGCAGGCCGTCGTGACGCCCCAGCAGGCCAAGACGGACGAGACCATCATCCGCGCGGACCGCGAACAGCAGACGAACCACATCTTCAACTGGTCGGTCGGACAGCAGGACGCGACCGAGCAGGCGCTCGCGGGCAGCGACCACGTCGTGCGCCAGCACATCAAGTATCAGCGCGTGCACGCCGCGCCGCTCGAACCGTGCGGCTGCGTCGCCGAGTTCGACGTGATGGGCCGCCTGAAGTTCTACGTGACCTCCCAGGCGCCGCACGTGTACCGCACGGCGCTGTTCCTCGTGACCGGCATTCCCGAAGACAAGATTCAGGTCATCGCGCCGGACCTCGGCGGCGGCTTCGGCAACAAGGTCCCCGTGTACCCCGGGTACATCTGCGCCATCGCGGGCGCCCTCGTGATCGGGCGGCCCGTCAAGTGGATCGAGACGCGCACCGAGAACCTCACGAGCAGCTTCGCGCGCGACTACCACATGGACATCGAACTCGGCGCGACGAAAGACGGCAAGCTCACCGCCCTCAAGGTCCTCACGGACGCCGACCACGGCGCCTTCGACGCGGCCGCCGACCCCAGCAAGTACCCGGCCGGGATGTTCGGCATCATCACCGGCAGTTACGACATCCCCACCGCGTACGCGAGCCTCGACGCGTACTTCACGAACAAGATGCCGGGCGGCGTCGCGTACCGCTGCTCCTTCCGCGTCACGGAAGCCGCGTACTGCATCGAGCGCGCCATGGACATCCTCGCGGACGACCTGAACATCGATCCCGTCGAACTGCGCCGCCGGAACTTCATCCAGCCGGAACAGTTCCCGTACCAGTCGCCGCTCAGCTTCACGTACGACAGCGGCGACTACGAGAAGACCATGGACGTCGCCCTGGAACGCATCGGGTACGCGGACCTGCTCAAGGAACAGGCAGAGAAACGCGCGCGCGGCGAACTGATGGGCATCGGCATCAGCACCTTCACCGAAGTGACGGGCGCCGGACCGTCCAAGCACTTCGACATCCTCGGCATCAAGATGTTCGACGGCGCCGAGATCCGCATCCACCCGAGCGGCGCGGGCATCATCCGCACCGGCACGAAAAGCCAGGGGCAGGGCCACGAGACGACGTGGGCGCAGATCGTCGCGGAGGAACTCGGCCTCGACCCGCAGAACTTCCAGGTGGAGGAAGGCGACACCGACACCGCCCCCTACGGTCTCGGCACGTACGCGAGCCGCAGCACGCCCGTCGCGGGCGGCGCCCTCGCCCTCGCCGCCCGCAAGATCCGCGACAAGGGCCGCAAGATCGCCGCGCACCTCCTCGAAGTGGACGAGATGGACCTCGAATGGAAGGACTACCGCTTCCAGGTGATGGGCGCCCCCAGCCGCAGCGTCACCATGAAGGAAGTCGCGTTCGCGGCGTACACCAACCCCGGCGAGAACGAACCGGGTCTCGAAGCGACCCTGTACTACGATCCGCCCAACATGGTCTTCCCGCACGGCACGTACATCGCCGTGGTGGACGTGGACCGCGAGACCGGCGAAACGAAGGTGCGCCGCTTCATGGCCATCGACGACTGCGGCACCATCATCAACCCCATGATCGTGGAAGGCCAGGTGCACGGCGGCCTGACCGAAGGGTACGCCATCGCGTTCATGCAGGAGATCCCCTACGACGAGGACGGCAACAACCTCGCCACGAACTTCACCGAGTACCTCGTGCCGACCAGCCTGGAAACGCCCAGCTGGGAGACGGGCCACACCGTGACGCCCAGCCCCCACCACCCGATCGGCGCGAAGAGCGTCGGCGAGAGCCCCAACGTCGGCAGCCCCGCCGCGTTCGTGAACGCCGTCATCGACGCGCTCTCCCCGCTCGGCGTGCGCCACATCGACATGCCGCTCACGCGCGAGAAAGTCTGGAGCGCCATCCGCGAAGCCGAAGCCGCCCAGCCCGCCCAGGCCTGACCCGGAACGCCACCCGAACCCCGTGACCCGGCCCGGCCCACCACACCACCAGGGCCAGGACCGCCACGGTCAGCACACCACGCAGCGCCCACCACAGGCAGGGGGCCGGACGGAACCGTCAACACACCGACGGCCCGCTCCGGCCCCCCGCCTCACGCCCCCACCACCCCGCGAGGCCGAATGACGACCCACACCCCGAACCTCCAGACGCTCTGGCCCACCCCCATCCTGCACACCACCCTCCCCGACCATCACGACGTGAACGCCGACCTGCTCGACCTCTTCGCGCGCCACCGCGACACGCACCCCGGCCCGCAGGGCAACGTGTACTCCAGCGGCGACGACCTCCTGCAACGCTACGACCACCCCGCCCTGAAACACCTGTTCAGCTTCGTGTCCCGCTCCGTGTTCGAGGTCGCGCAGACCGTGAACGCCTCCGCCTGGGCCGCCCTGCCGGACCTCAGGCTCCAGATGCGCGTCGTCGGCGCATGGTTCCAGATCCAGAACCGCTACGGCTTCCACGACATCCACACGCACGGCAACTGCTCATGGAGCGGCGTGTACTACGTCCAGATCGACGACACCGCCGAACGCGCCCGCCACCCGCACCTCGGGACACGCAACGGCATCACGCGCTTCTACGGCCCCAACCTCACCCTGCTCGGCGGCGCGTACCAGGACCTCGGGAACGCCTACATGCAGCAGGTGCACCACGACGTCCAACCCGAAAGCGGCACCCTGATCGTCTTCCCCAGCTGGCTGAACCACAAAGCCCTCCCCTACGACGGACAGAAGGACCGCGTGATCGTGAGCTTCAACGCCCAGGTGCACGGCCAGAGCGGCAACCAGACCGCCGGATACGGCTTCGCCTGAACTTTGACACCCTGTCGAGAGGGAACGGGTGTGCAGGTCCCTCCGGAGCGGCGATAAGATCAAGGAGGCTGATAGACGCCCGGGCCAACGCCATCCAGCAGACCCAGGAGATGTTCAATCTCACGGTTGACGAGGCCATACGTTCTACGTCGAGGAGGATGGGTGGCTGGTCCATAACACCGGGCCCTGTGGCCCAACTCTAGACGACGTTGTTGCCTCCGCTCTGAATCCCTCACCCGCGAAAGGGTTGACTCAGGCAGGACATTCACTGCAATCGCATTCGGGACGTGCGGGTAGTCTTTTTCCAAAACCAACTGGTGTCAAGAACCCCGCCGCATACAATGCTCTTGGCCAAGAAGTTTTGGAGGAAATTCTTACCAATCCATCTACAAATGTGGTTTCTTGGAACCACAAAACGTATGGGCCAATTACGGAATATCGTAATAGGGCTCTTGGTATGGGAGTGCGTACCGACGCAAAGGGAAACTTCATCACCTTTCTCGACCCTAATCCAAACTGGTAGCGTGATCCATGAGTGAGCGAAATAGGTATAGCTTGGTTGTTGCCACAAATCCAGCCAGAGACAAACTCGTCGTAGAAATGGCAGTAGGCGAGGACATAGTTTTTGAGTTTTTTATCGAGGGAGGCAAAAGGCATCTAGCAATCTATGTGGAGCATAGTAAGCCACCTATCGAGACTGACGCTGATGTATTTTTTGAAGCTTTGCAAGATGCTTACGCAGATGTGAAAACCCTTCCTGGAAACAATACTTAACGACTCTCCTTTCCTGCACCTGCATTAACTATCATTACAAATAGCGCCACGTTCTCCCAACTCTGACCTCTATGAATGGGCCGCTCCAATTTCCGGAGCGGCCTATTCCTTTTCATCTACGGTGCTAAGTAGCTGGCTGATATGAACTGATGCATCTGCACCCTTGCTCGCTTTGCTTTCGGCTCCCCGTTTTTCCCTACTGGGGCGAAGGCGGGAACAGGATGAACCGAACGAGCCTCCACTCATGGACCAATCTTCACCAGCCAGCTACTTACCGAGGTGCTACCCTGCCCATTTCTGCTCAGCTTGCCTTGTCCTGCTGGATCAGTTCTGCCAGGCAGGGCGCAGCTTCCCGGCGCTGCTCGTCGTACAGGTGGGTGTACACCTGCATGGTGAAGCCGAAATTGGTATGCCCCAACCGATCTGCAATCACTTTCGGCGTCACTCCTCTCAAGGCCAGCAGGCTCGCGTGGGTGTGGCGCAGGTCATGCAGGCGGATGACCGGAACGCCCGCCACTGTGCTGAGCTGATGGAAGGTACGGGTCAGGGGAGGCGGAGCGTGAAGCCTGGGCCGCCGGCGAAGAGTGCGGCGTCCACGTCGGTGCAGCGGCCCTGGGCGTACACGTAGGGTTCGGTGACGTTCGCGGCGGGCTGGCCGTGCAGCAGGAAGACGGGCGTGTGGCCGTGGACGAGGCGGGTGCAGCCGCTCGCGCCGAGCATGGCCTGCAGGTTCGCTTCGGCTTCGTCGTCGGGGAGGACGTCCGGCATGAATTCCTGTCGGCGGGCGAAGTTCGCTTCGAAGGTGCCGCGCAGGGTGGCGTCGCGGCTGTGCAGCAGGGCGTGTCCGGCGGCGTTGATCTCGTCTGGTGTGTCGCCGAGGTCGAGGTACATGGTGGTGTCGGCGTGCATGAGGAGCGTGTCGCCCACGCGGGCCAGCAGGGGCCGTGCCCGCAGCCACGTGAGGTGTTCGGGTGTGAGGTGGGCGGCGTCGCTGGCCTGTCCGCCGGCGTGGTCCTGCCACAGTTGCCGGAAGGTCCAGGGTTGGCCTGCGATGGTCAGGTCGGGGACGGTCTCTTCGGGGAGGTCCTGGGCGTTGAGGAGGATCACGTCGTGGTTGCCGAGGAGCGCGCCGACGCGTCCGCCTGCCGTTTGCGCCTGGGCCTGCAGGTCCATCACGCGTTCGATGACGCCCACGCCGTCCGGTCCGCGGTCGGTGTAGTCGCCGAGGAACCACAGTTCGTCCGTGCCGCCCGTCCAGCGGTGGTCCCGGTCCGTGAGGCCTTCGGCCTGGAGGAGGGTGTCGAGTGCCGTGAGGCAGCCGTGCGTGTCACCGATCACATACACTGTCACGCGCGCCATCCTAGTGCATCGGGCGGAACGGTGCGGGTCGTTTTCTGTCCGGGCGGAGCCGCGTTCGGGTCGTCTTCAGGGCGGGTGGCGCAGCGTGCGTGGACGCAATTGCGGCGGGCCGGGGAGCGTAGAATGAAGTTCCCATGAAGCGATGCCTGATCGTTCCGGAGTGTCCGCGTGTCCTTTGACGCCCTGTCCCGCGCGGATCATCATGCCCGCGTGGCGCGCCTGGAGGCCGAGGGGGCGCGGTTCGTGACGGCGACCGTCGTCCTGCGGCGCGCGCCCGTGTCGTCTCACATGGGGGACCGCGCCATCGTGCACGAGGACGGCCGCATGGAGGGCTTCGTGGGCGGCGCGTGTTCCCGCGAGATCGTGCGGCGGCAGGCGCTGGAGGTTCTCGCGGGCGGCTCGCCGCGCCTCGTGATGATCCGGCCGGACGCGGCCAGCGAGCCGGATGCGGGCCTGGAGGCCGTGGTGGTCCCCATGACCTGCGCGAGCGAGGGGTCGGTGAACGTGTACCTGGAGCCGCACCAGCCGGCCCGGACGCTGCTGGTGGTGGGCCTGACGCCCGTCGCGGAGATGGTGTACCGGCTCGCGGCGGCGATGGGTGAGCGCGTGCAGCGCGTCGTGACGCGCGAGGAACGCCGGGACCTGGAGCCGGGCACGCCCGCGCTGGACCTGCCTGCCCTGACGGACGCGCTCTCGGCGCTGAGCGCGCCCGCGCGGGCGCAGGTGTCGGCGGTGGTGGCGTCGCAGGGGCATTACGACGAGCTGGCGCTGGAGGCGCTGTTGCGCGGCGGCGTCACGAACCTCGCGCTGCTCGCGAGCCGCAAGCGCGCGGCGTCGGTGCTGGACCTGCTGCACCTGCAGGGCGTGCCGGAGGACCTGACGGCCCTCATTCGCGCTCCGGCGGGCCTGGACCTGGGGGCGCGCACGCCGGGCGAGGTGGCCGTGTCGATCCTGGCGGGTCTGATCGCGGACCGGCAGGGCCGCACGGTCCCGCAGGGTCAGGCATCGCAGCCCGTCACGCTGCCCCCGGCCACTCCCCCCGCCCTGATCCCGGCGTCCCCGGTGGCGGCGGGCCCCGCGCGGGCCGCCCGGGAGGGGTACGCGATCAGCCCGGTGGACGGCGAGGAGGTCGAGATCGCCACGGCCCTCCACCATGCCGACCACGGCGGCGTCCGGTACTACTTCAGCTGCCCGAACTGCAAGCGCCGCTTCCTGAAGGACCCGGCCCGGTACCTCGCGCCCGCAGGTCCCGCGTGACGCTCAGCCCGGACGTCCTCACGGCCCGCTTCGCGGAGCACGGGCACGTCGTGTCCGAGGAGTACGCGACGGCCCTCAGCCTGAGCCTCACTCTCCAACGGCCGCTGCTGGTGGAGGGCCCGGCCGGGGTCGGCAAGACGCAGAGCGCCCGCACGCTCGCGCAGGTGCTCGGCACGCGCCTCATCCGCCTGCAGTGCTACGAGGGCCTCGACGCGCAGAGCGCCCTGTACGAGTGGAACTACCCCCGTCAGCTGCTGCACCTGCGCGTCCACGACGCTGGCCCCGACCGTCCCGCCGTGACGGACGTGTACTCCGAGAGCTTCCTGCTGCGCCGCCCACTGCTGGAAGCCATCACGCAGGACACGGCCCCCGTCCTGCTGATCGACGAGGTGGACCGCGCCGACGAGGCCTTCGAGGCGTTCCTGCTCGAACTGCTGTCCGAGTGGCAGATCAGCATTCCCGAACTCGGCACGATCCGTGCTGCGCACCCGCCGCACGTCATCCTGACCGGCAACCGCACGCGCGACCTGAGCGACGCGCTGCGCCGCCGCTGCCTGTACGCGTGGCAGGCGTACCCCAGCGCGGACGAGGAACGCCGCATCCTGCACGCGCGTCAGCCGGACCTGCCCGAACGGCTCGCCGTGCAGGTCGTGGCCGTCATGGCGGCCCTGCGCGCCCTGCCGCTGCGCAAGACGCCCGGCGTGGCCGAGACGCTCGACTGGGCGCTCGCCCTGACCAGCCTGGGCCGCGACTCGCTCGACGAGCACACGCTGCGCCTCACGCGCGGCTGCATCCTGAAGGCGCGGGAGGACTGGGCGACCCTCGACGCGAATATCCCAGCCCTGCAGGCCGCGTGGGGCGGCACGCCCGCCGCTTCCGCCCGGCCCGACACGGATTTCGGGATCGGGTCGGTGCGCGTGCGGTGACGGGCCGCGCCCCCCGCGCCGCGACCCTCGACGCGAGCGTCCGCGCGTTCTGCACCGTGCTGCGCGACCGGCACGGCTTCCCGCTCGGGCCGGGCGACACGCTCCTCGCACTGCAGGCCGTGGACGCCGTCGGACTGGCGCGTCCCGGCCCCGTCCGCGCCGCGCTCCGCGCCGTGTGCTGCGCGCGCGCCGAGCACCTGCCGATCTTCGACGAAGCCTTCGACCGGCACTTCCTGGGCGGGCGCGGGGCGGCCCCCACCCGGCAGGACGACCTGCCCGAAACGAACTTCGGCTTCCCCAGCCCCCCGGACCCGGACGTGGCCCGGGACGCGCCCGACGGCCGCAGCGGCGAGCAGCGCACCCTGACGCCCGGCACGCGCCCCGGCGAGGAGAGCGGCGAGACGGGCAGCGGCCCGGCCCGCCACGCTCCCGCAGGCGACGAAGCCGACACCGACGGGGGAGAGGCCGCGCGCGCCCAGGCGAGCGCCGAGACCGGGGACGGCCACGCGCCGGACGCGGCCCGCACGCTGGACCGCGCGTACGACGCGGCCGCCCGCGAGTTCCTGCACCACCTGCGCCTCCGGCCGCAGCGGCGCCTCACGCACGCGGCACGCGGCACGCGCCTCGACCCGCGCCGCACCCTGCGCGCCGCCCTCGCCACCGAGGGCGAAGCGTTCCGCCTGTACTGGCGGGCACGCGCGCCGCGCCGCGCGAAGGTCGTGCTGCTCATCGACGCGAGCCGCTCCATGGACGCGCACGCGCAGGACGCCCTGCGCTTCGCGGCGGCCCTCAGTCGGCGCACGCATGCCGCGCACACCTTCAGCTTCTCGACCGGTCTGCACGACCTCACGCCGGACCTGCAGGCCGGACGCGACCTGCCGCCCCTGCGGGCCGCGTGGGGCGGCGGCACGCGCATCGGCCCGAACCTGCAGGCGTTCCTGCAGGCGCACGGCGACCGCCTGCTCGGCCCCGGCACCATCGTCGTGATCGTCAGCGACGCGCTCGACGTGGGCGACACCGCCCCCCTCGCGCACGCCATGAGCGAACTCGCGCGGCGCAGTGCGGGCGTCCTCTGGCTCAACCCGCTCGCCGCGCACCCCGGCTTCCAGCCGACCGCGCGCGGCATGGTGGCCGCCCTGCCGCACCTGACGCTGCTCGCGCACGCCGACACGCACGCCGAGTACGCCGCGCTGCGCCTCCCCGGCCGCTGAGACCTCGTCTGCTTCGTTCCGGAGCGGTGGGCGGGTGAACGGGCCGGTCAGTCCGTCTTCTCTCCTTCTGCCGGCATGGCTGACCCGTTCGCTGCCCGGGCTTGCCGCGCCGTCCAGAGCCGCACGCCCGCCACGCCCGCCGTGAGGATGCTCACGCCGACCACCCCCCACACCAGCCGGGACGGTGTGGCCGCCAGCCATACCACCAGCGCCGTCGCGGGCAGCGCGCCCACCGCCGACGCGAGCAGGAACGGCAGGAACGGCATGCCGACCGCGCCCGCCACGAGGTTCATCACTTCGGCCTTCAGGGCGGGCATCAGGCGCACGAGCAGCACCGCCTGCCAGCCGCGCTGCGCCGCGAAGCGCTCGGTGCGCGCCGCGAGACGTTCGCCCGTCAGGCGCCGCACGAGCCTGCCTCCGGCCGCCCGGCCCACCGCGTACCCGAGGACCGCACCGAGCATCGTCCCGACGTACACGATCAGGAACCCGCCCCACACCCCGTACGCGAGGGACGCGATCATCACGTCCGCCGCGGCGGGCAGCACCGGCAGGACCGCCTGCACCAGCATCCCGCCCACCAGGGCCACCGGCCCCCACATCCCGAAGCGGTCCACCCACGCGTGCCGGACGAGCGCGTCGTCGCTGCTCAGGGCGCGCCACGCATCCGTCAGGAAGGCCCGCACGTCCGGCACGAGCAGCAGGGCCGCCGCGCACAGCAGCAGCAGGGCGGGCGGCAGCCAGCGGCGCAGCAGGCGCGCGGACCGGCCCGCGTCCGGCACTGTGCCCGTGCCGGTCGGGGTCACGCGCGCGGCGGGACGCGCAGGACGTACCCGCCGAGCCGCACCGAGCGGATCACGTACTCGCTCGTGAGTGTCAGCAGTTTCTTTCGCAGGCTGCTGACGCTGAGGTTCAGGGCATTCCCGGCCTCTTCCGCCGTGCGGTTCCACACGGTGCGGCACAGGTCCGCGCGGCTGAACATCTGCTCCGGGCTGCTCGCCAGGACGGCCAGCACCTGCGTCTCCTTGAGGTTCAGTCTCACCTCGCGGTCCAGGACGCGCACCGTCTGCCGTGCCGGGTACAGCACCAGCGGTCCGCAGCGGACGGGGGCGGCCATCAGGTCGTCCAGGGTCGGCTGGGTCGGCAGCGGGCGCTCGACCTGCGCCGTCCTGACCTGGGACGCGTCCGGTGCCGGGCGCTGCAGGGCGCGCTGCTCGTAGCGGCGGCGTTCCGCGAGTTCCAGCGCCTCGCGCACGCCGGGCGCCTCGTTGCCGATGGCCGTGCCGGTCTGCACGGTCACGCCCGAGAAGTGCGCGAGGCGCAGCACCGGCAGGGCCGACTGGATGGCCGTCTCCACCTCGCACTGCCACGCGGAGGGCGTCATCGCCTGACCGAGCTGCGACACGAGCGCGAACTCGTTCGCGCCTGTCCGGAAGAGCTGCACGCCGCCCGCGAGGTCCGAGGAGAGCGCGATCGAGAAGAGCCGCACGAGCGCGTCGCCGCGCGCCTGCCCTTCGGCCTCCAGCACGCTGCGGTACCCGGCGAGCGAGATGGACGCGAGGCCCGCGAGGCCCTGCGCGGGCAGCGCCTTGAGGGCCGCGTCGAGCGCCTGCCGGTTCCCGAGGCTCGTGAGGGGGTCCGTGAACGCCGACTCGTGCATCATGCGCCGACGTTCCTGATTGCTGAGCGATGCGCGCAGGCTCCGCGCGGCGGCCTCCAGCAGCGCGCGGTCCTCGGCACTCCACGGTTCGTTGCGGCGCAGGCGCGTGAACATCACGATGTACGACTGGTCCTCGAAATGTCCGAGCGGCAGCCACGCGACGGCCGTGATGCCCAGGCCCCGCAGTTCCGGCACCGAGTCGGGGTGCGTCTCGTACCGGTCCACGAAGTGCGGCCGCTGCTGGTCGAGCACGTGCCAGAGTGCGCCCGTGCCGCGCTTGAGCAGCGACGGAATCCACGAGGTGAGCATCTCGCCTTCGGGATTCGCGGCCCACACGGCCGCGATGGACGCCTCGTCGCCGCGCACGATGCTGAGGTTCCCCCAGTCGATGCGGGCCACGCCCGACACGAGTTCCAGCACCCGCGTCACGAGGTCCATCGGCGGGAGCTGCAGCAGCAGCAGTTCCGACACGCCGAGCAGCACCTCGCTGTACGCGTGACTGTCGCGCAGGGAGCGCATCAGCAGCGCGTTCGCCTGCGATTCGCGTTCCAGCTGAAGGCCGCGCAGCCGCAGTTCCAGTTCGTCCATCACCAGGGCCGCGAGGTCCTGCAGGACGCCGCGTTCGTCCGCCGTGAGGTCCGGGCGCGGCACGGTGTCGATGATGCACAGCGTCCCGAGCCGGAAGCCGTCGTGGGTCTCCAGCGGCGCGCCCGCGTAGAAGCGGATGTGGGGATGGCCGGTCACGAGCGCGTTGTCCCGGAACCGGGGGTCCTGCCGGGCGTCCTGCACGACCAGCACTTCGCTCGCGTCGAGTGCGTGCGCGCAGAATGACAGTTCACGCGAGGTCTGCCGCAGGTCCAGGCCCAGGCACGCCTTGAAGAACTGGTGTTCCTCGTCCACCAGCGACACGAGCGCGATGGGGGTCCGGAAGAGCCGGGCCGCGAGGGCCGCGATGCGGTCGAAGGCCGTTTCCGGCAGGGTGTTGATGACGGCGTACCTTGCGAGCGCCTCCAGTCGGCTCTGTTCTGTGGTGGGGTTCAGGACCGTCATGTGACTCTCACTGTACGTGGACGCTCTGACAAGAGCCTGTCAGCGCCGGGCACTCCACCTTCATGCCCGGGCCGCCAGACGCGGGCCGGGTCCACCGTGCCCTGCGCCCGCGGTCCTGACGCCTCCGCCGTGACACCCGATGAGAGACGGCGCAAGCCTTCCTCAACGCCGCGCCGATCAATCAGACAATTGCCCTGACGCGCCGAGCTTAAGGTGGGCCCCGTGAAGAACATCCTCGTGATCCTGTCTAGCGAAACCCAGCTGCCCCTCAAGGACGGCAAGACGCACGCCACCGGCTTCTACCTCAACGAGTTCGGCGTGCCCGCCCACCGCCTCGTGCAGGAGGGCTACACCCTCACTGTCGCCACGCCCAGAGGCAACCGCCCTGCCATGGACGCCGGAAGCGACGTCAAGGACTTCTTCAAGAGCGAAGAGGAGCACCAGAGCATCAAGGCTTTCGTGACGGACCTGCTCGACCGGGGCGTCGTGAAGCTCTCGGACGCCGCCGCCGACCTCTCCAAGTTCGACGCGGTGTTCCTGCCGGGCGGGCACGCCCCCATGATCGAACTGATGCGCGACGCGGACCTGGGGCGCGTGCTGGAGCACTTCCACGCCCGCAGCCTCCCCACGGCCCTCATCTGCCACGCGCCCGCCGCCCTGCTGGCCGCGCAGCCCGACGCGGCCGACTTCCAGGCGGCCCTGCAGCGCGGCGAGACGCCTGCCAGCAAGGGCTTCCTTTACGACGGCTACAAGGTCACGGTCTTCGCGAACACCGAGGAGCAGGACGCCGAGAAGGGTTTCGAGGCGCCCATGCAGTACTACCCGGCCGACGCGCTGAACGCGGCGGGCGCCCTCGTGCTGAACGGCGACAAGTACAGCAGCCACGTCGTGCGTGACCGTGAACTCATCACGGGCCAGAACCCCATGAGCGACGAGGAGTTCGTCGAGGTGTTCCTGAAGGCGCTGGACGAGCAGGCCGCGCAGGCCTGAGCTTCCCGCAGGCAGGGCGGCGCCGCCGGTTTCCCCCAGGGGTCCGGCGGCGCCGTCCTGTTGTGTGGAGGCGCTTCGTCTTGACGCGCGCGGCCCGCGGTGCTATTCCTGAGCCGTCACCAGGGGTGTCACTTCGGAATCGTCCGGGGTGGCTGAGAGTGCCGCAGGCACGACCCTAAGAACCTGATCTGGCTCATACCAGCGGAGGGAGCGTGACGTGCCCGAACATCACGCCGTCCCGCCCGCCGGGGCGCGCCGGGCATTCCCTCCGCCGGACCTGGAGGGCATGCCCATGACGAACCCCACCCCCACCCGCGACGCGGCCGAACAGCTCGCCCTGGACGCCCTGCACCTGAGCGCGCGCCCCTTTCCCGCCAGCACGAAGGTCCACAAGGCGGGCACGCTGCACCCGGCCGTGCGCGTCCCGCACCGCGAGATCACCCTGGGCCCCACCCTGGAACACGTGGGCGGCCTGACGCGCGCCACCCCGAACGCGCCGCTGCGCGTGTACGACACGGGCGGCCCGTACACCGACGCGGCCTTCGTGCCGGACCTGCGGCGCGGCCTGCCCGTCGTGCGCTCCTGGCTGCAGCCTCACCCCGACCTGGAGGCGCTGCCGGAGCACTCCAGCGCGTACACCCGCGCGCTCCACGAGGACGGCGGCCCGCTGGTGTTCCCGGCAGCGCGCGCGCCACTGCGTGCCCGGCCGGGCCGCAACGTCACGCAGATGCACGCCGCGCGGACCGGCGTCGTCACGCCCGAGATGGAGTTCGTCGCCATCCGCGAGAACCTCCGCCAGCAGGCGGCATTCACGGACCGGCACGCGCACGCCGGGGCGGGCTTCCCCGGCCTGCCGCAGGCCAGCATTCCGCGCGAGGTCACGCCGGAATTCGTGCGGCAGGAGGTCGCGCGCGGCCGGGCCGTCATTCCCGCCAGCATCAACCACCCGGAACTGGAACCCATGATCATCGGGCGGAACTTCCGCACCAAGGTCAACGCCAACATCGGCAACAGCGCCGTCACGAGCAGCGTCGCCGAGGAGGTCGAGAAGATGGTCTGGGCGACCCGCTGGGGGGCCGACACCGTCATGGACCTCAGCACCGGGCGGCACATCCACCGCACGCGCGAGTGGATCCTGCGCAACAGCGCCGTCCCGATCGGCACGGTGCCCATCTACCAGGCGCTGGAGAAGGTGGGCGGCGTCGCCGAGGACCTCACGTGGGCGCTGTACCGCGACACGCTGATCGAGCAGGCGGAGCAGGGCGTGGACTACTTCACGGTGCACGCGGGCGTGCGGCTCGCGCACCTGCCGCTCACCGCGCGCCGCCGCACGGGCATCGTGTCGCGCGGCGGCAGCATCCTCGCCAAGTGGTGCCTCGCGCACCACCGGGAGAACTTCCTGTACACGCACTTCGAGGAGATCTGCGAGATCATGGCGGCGTACGACGTGACCTTCAGCCTCGGGGACGGCCTGCGGCCCGGCAGCGTCGAGGACGCGAACGACGCCGCGCAGTTCGCGGAACTGGACACGCTCGGCGAACTGACCGCCGTGGCGTGGCGGCACGACGTGCAGACCATGATCGAAGGGCCGGGGCACGTGCCGCTGCACCTGCTGCAGGAGAACATGGCGCGCCAGTTCGCGGTGTGCCAGGAGGCGCCCTTCTACACGCTCGGGCCGCTCACGACGGACGTCGCGCCCGGGTACGACCACATCACGTCGGCCATCGGCGCGGCCGTGATCGGCTGGATGGGCACCGCGATGCTGTGCTACGTCACCCCGAAGGAACACCTGGGCCTGCCGGACCGGGAAGACGTGCGCGAGGGCGTGGTCGCGTACCGGGTGGCCGCGCACGCCGCCGATCTCGCCAAGGGCGTCCCGGGCGCGCAGGACCGCGACAATGCCCTGTCGCGCGCCCGCTTCGAGTTCCGCTGGGAGGACCAGTTCAACCTGTCGCTCGACCCGGAACGCGCCCGCAGCTTCCACGACGCGACCCTGCCTGCCGAGGCCGCCAAGACCGCGCACTTCTGCAGCATGTGCGGCCCGCACTTCTGCAGCATGAAACTCTCGCACGAACTGCGCGGCGCGGACGTCCTGGCGGGCCTGGAAGCCAAAGCGCAGGAGTTCCGCGAATTCGGCAGCGCCTTGTACCTGAATGCCCCGGACCTGAATGCCCCGGACCTGAACGCCGCTGACCTGAGCGCCCCGGAGCGCCCGTGACCGCGCCCGTGTTCCCGGCCCCGCTGCCGGGCGGGCCGGGCCGCCTGTACCTCGTGGCGACGCCGCGCCCGGAGTTGCCCGAGGACGAGTTCGTGGCGCGGGTGGAGGCCGCGCTGGACGGCGGGGTGGACACCCTGCAGCTGCGCTGCAAGGACACCGAGGCCGTCCCGTACCTCGCGCTCGCCGCGCGCCTGCGCCCGCTGTGCGAGCGGCGCGGCGTGCCGCTGTACATCAACGACCGGCCCGACGTGGCCGCCGCGTGCGGCGCGACGGGCGTGCACCTCGGGCAGGGCGACCTGCCGCCCGCCTTTGCGCGCGCGCTCGCGCCGCACCTGCAGGTCGGGCGGAGCACGCACGCGCCCGCCCAGGCGCTCGCGGCCCTGCAGGACGCGCCCGCTTACGTCGCGGTGGGACCGGTGCACGCCACGCCCACCAAGCCGGGCCGCGCGGCTGCCGGACTGGACTACGTCCGCTGGGCCGCCCGTCACGTCCAGCTGCCATGGTTTGCGATCGGCGGGATCGACGCGGTCACCCTGCCGGACGTCCTGCAGGCCGGCGCTCGCCGCGTGGCGGTGGTGCGCGCCGTGCTGGACGCCCCCGATCCCGCCCGTGCCGCGGATACGCTGAAGGCCATGCTGGACGCCTTCCCGCTCGCCGCATATGCCCAGGCCGCCACCCTGACCGTGAACGGCGAGGCCCGCCCCTGCCCGCCGGGCCTCACCCTGCACGCCCTGCTGCGTGACCTGAACGTGGACGCGTCCCGCGTCGCCGTGGCGCACAACGACGACTTCCACCCCGGCGCGCGCGTGCCGGACGCACCGCTCCTGCCGGGAGACGTGCTCGACATCGTGCGCGTCACGGTGGGCGGATGACGGCCCACGACTCCCTCGTCGTGGCGGGCCGCCCGTTCGCGTCGCGGCTGATGCTCGGCACCGGCAAGTTCCGCGACCATCACGTCATGCGGGACGCCATCGCGGCGAGCGGCGCGCAGATCGTGACGGTCGCCATCCGGCGCGTCGAACTGAACGCGCCGGGCCACGAGGGCCTCCTCGACCGCCTCGACCTGGACCGCCTGCAGCTCCTCCCGAACACCGCCGGGTGCCGCACGGCGGCCGAGGCGCTGCGCGTCGCGCGGCTCGCCCGCGCCCTGACCGGCGTGGACTGGGTGAAGCTGGAAGTCATCCCGGACGCCCGTTACCTGCTGCCGGACAGCCTGGAGACCCTGCGGGCCGCCGAGGTGCTGGTGGGAGAGGGCTTCACGGTGCTGCCGTACGTGCAGCCGGACGCGGTGCTCGCGCGGGCGCTGCAGGCGGCGGGCTGCGCGACCGTCATGCCGCTCGGCAGTCCCATCGGGTCGGGGCGCGGCCTGCTCACGGCGGCCCTCGTGCGGACGGTGGTGGAGGCAGTGGACGTGCCGGTCGTGGTGGACGCGGGCCTGGGCGTCCCGAGCGACGCGGCGCAGGCGATGGAGCTGGGCGCGCAGGCGGTCCTCGTGAACACGGCGGTCGCGGAGGCGCACGACCCGGTCGGCATGGCGGCCGCGTTCGGCCTGGCCGTGCAGGCGGGCCGCGCCGGGTTCCTCGCGGGGCGCATGGAGGTCCGCGACCACGCGAGCCCCAGCAGTCCCGTGACGGGCGTGGTGCGCCTCCCCGACCCCGAAGTGCCGCTCCCGTGACGGCGCGTGACGGGACGGGCGTCGCCGTGATCGGTGGCGGCCTGATCGGGGCGTGCGTCGCGGCCGAACTGGCGTGGGCGGGCGAGCGCGTCACGGTGTTCGACCCGGACCGGCCGGGCGCGGCGTGGGCGGCGAGCGCCGGGCTGCTCACGCCGACGCACGAGGACCTGCGCGGCACCCCGCTGGACGGGGACGCGGTCCTCAGCCTGGCGCTCTGGCCGGACTTCGCGCGCAGGCTGGAGGCGGCGTCGGGGCAGGCGGTGCACCACCGGCCCGCCCCGCCGGGGCGCGGCTTCGGTCCGCTCGAAGGGCAGGTGCACCCGCCGTCCGTGCGGGCCGCCGCGCTGGCGGGCCTGGAGGTGCGCCGCGAGGAGGTCCTGCACCTGCAGGAGGACCCGCGTGGCCTGAAGGTCCGCACGGACGCTGGCGAGGAGGTGTTCGCGGCGGGTGTCCTCGCGTGTGGCGCGTGGAGTGCCGCGTTCGGCCTGCCGGTGCGCGCGGTGTGGGGCGAGGCGCTCCTGCTGCCGGGCAGCGGCGCGCCCCTGCCCCGCTACGCTCCCAGGCGCGCGGGCCGGGCGGCGCACCGGCGGTACGCGCTGGACCGCCCGGACGGCGTGTATGTCGGCGCGACGGCCCGGCCGCAGCCGTCCCCCGCGCCGGGCGGCTGGTCCGACCGCTGGCTGCTCGGTGTGGCGCGCGACCTGCTGGGCGACCTGCCCCCGGGTCAGGCCGTGCGGGGTCGCCTCGCCGGGGCGCGGCCCGTCACGCCGGACGGGCAGCCCATCGTGGGGCCGCACCCCGACTGGGCGCGGGTGTTCGTGGCGACGGGGCACGGGCGACACGGGGCACTCCTCGCGCCCCTGACGGCCCGCCGCGCCCTCGACTGGCTGCGGGCCGGGGTGGCCGGGTGAAGCGCGTGGCGCTCACCGTCGCCGGGTCCGACTCGGGCGGCGGGGCGGGCCTGCAGGCCGACCTGAAGACCTTCCAGGCGCACGGCGTGTACGGCGCGTCGGTCGTGACGCTCGTCACGGCGCAGAACACGCGCGGCGTGCGCCGGGCCGTGATCCTCACGCCGGACGTGGTGCGCGACCAGCTGGAGGCGGTCCTGGACGACTTTCCGGTGGCGGCCGTGAAGACCGGCGCGCTCGGGGACGCGGCCACCGTCGCGGTCGTCGCGCAGGTGCTGCGCGGGCGCAACCTGCCGCTGGTGGTGGACCCCGTAATGATCGCGAAGAGCGGCGACGCGCTGCTGCAATCGGAGGCGGTGAGTGCGCTGCGGGAGCTGCTGCTGCCTCTGGCGGCGCTCGTGACGCCGAACCTGCCGGAAGCGGAGGTGCTGCTGGACCTCGCGCCCGGCGCGCTGCACGCCAGGGACGGGCTGGCGCGGGCGTTGACGACGCCGCTGCCCTGGCCGGCCCTGCTGAAGGGCGGGCACGGCACGGGCGACGTCCTGACGGACCTGCTGTGCCTGGGCGGAGAGCCGCGCCGCTTCGAGGGTCGGCGCGTCGTGACGCGGCACACGCACGGGACCGGCTGCACCCTGTCGGCAGCGGTCACGGCACGCCTCGCGCTCGGGGACAGCCTGCCGGACGCGGTGGAGGCGGGGCTGGCGTACCTGCGGGCCGCGCTGCTGGAGGCGCCCGGGCTGGGGGCGGGTGCCGGGCCGCTGGAGCATTCGCCGTCCGGAACGTGGGGCCGTACCCCCCCTGAACGGGGGGATTCTGTCACCGGTCCGAGGACGCATGTCCCGTGACCGTCCCCGACCCCCATAATGTGCCGGTGTTCACAAGCTCTTTCGACGCGGACCTGCTGATCGTCGGCGGCGGCATCGCCGGACTCAGCGCCGCCCTGCACGCCCACCGACGCGGCCTGCGCGTCCTGCTCGTCAGCAAGACCGCCCTCGAAGGCGGCAGCACCTTCTGGGCGCAGGGCGGCGCCGCCGCCCCCACCGGCCCGGACGACCACGCCGCCCACCTGCACGACACCCTGGACGCCGGACGCGGCCTGTGCCACGAGGACGTCGTGGCGGGCTTCGTGCAGGAAGCGGCCGCCAGCCTCGACGCCCTCGACACGCTCGGCGTGCCCTTCAGCCGCCACGTCACCCTGGAAGGCGGGCACGGCCGCCCCCGCGTCCGCCACGCCTACGGGGACGAGACGGGACGCGCCATCAGCGAGACGCTCGCCCGCGCCGTCCGGCAGAGCGGCATGCAGGTGCTCGAACACACCTTCGCGCGCCGCCTGCTGCAGTCCGCGTCCGGCCGCGTGGTCGGCGCGGAACTCGAAACGCAGGGCCGCGTCACGCAGGCCCTCGCGGGCGCCGTGCTGCTCGCCACGGGCGGCTTCGGCCGCGTGTACCCCGTCACGACCGCCCCGCCCGAAGGGACCGGCGACGGCCTCGCCCTCGCGTACCGCGCCGGCGCGGAGCTGCGCGACCTGGAATTCGTGCAGTTTCACCCGACCGCCTTCGTGCCCGCCACGCCGCCCGGCACCGTCGTCCTCGTGAGCGAGGCCGTGCGCGGCGAGGGCGCCCACCTCCTGAACGGCGACGGGGAGCGCTTCATGGCCCGCCACGACGCCGCCCTGGAACTCGCGCCCAGGGACGTGGTCGCCCGCGCCGTCGCCGCCGAACGCGCCCGGACCGGCACCGTCACCCTCGACCTGCGCCACCTCGGGGCCGACCACGTCCGCACGCGCTTCCCCGGCATCGCCGCGCGCCTCACCGCGCTCGGCGTGGACCCCGCCACCACCCCCGTCCCCGTGCAGCCCGCCGTGCACTACACCATGGGCGGCGTCACCACCGACGCCTGGGGCCGCACCACCCTGCCCGGCCTGTACGCGGCGGGCGAGGTCGCGTCCAGCGGCCTGCACGGCGCGAACAGGCTCGCCAGCAACAGCCTCACCGAGGGCCTCGTGTTCGGCGCGCGGGCCGTGCAGGCCGCCGCGCAGGACCTGCACCGCGAACCTCCCGCCCGCGCCACCCCCCTCCAGACCCTCCCCGAGGGCGAGTGGCTGACCGCGCAGGCGCGCCTCGCGGACGCCGCCGGACTCGTCCGCCACGGCGACGCCCTCCAGGCCGCTCTGGACGGATGGCCGGACCTGCCGGACGCGCCGGACAGCGTGGACCGCGCGGCCCTGGAACGCGGGAACCTCGCGCTGCTCGGCCGCCTGCTGCTCCTCGGCGCGCTCGCCCGGCAGGAATCGCGCGGCGCCCACTGGCGCGCCGACCACCCGCACCTCGCCGCACCCCGGCACGCCGTGCAGGTCGCGGGCACCCTCCGGCACGAAGCCCTGCCGGGAAGCGTCCCGGACGGAGTGCTACAGTCTGCCCGTGTTTCGACAGGCCCCACCCACATCAACCCCCCGGAGAGCGCATGACGCCCACTGACTCCCTCCCCGCCGCTCCCCGCAGCGACTCGCTCACCGACCGCCTGCGCCTCGCGCTGCAGGAAGACCTCGGGCGCGGCGACGCGACCACCCTCAGCACCATTCCCGCCGCGCAGGACGGTGTCGCCGTGCTGAAACTCAAGCAGGCGGGCATCCTCGCCGGGCAGGACGTCGCCCGGCAGGTGTTCGCCCTGACCGGCGCGGACCTGCACGTGCAGTGGCTGCAGCCGGAAGGCGAACCTCTCGTGCCCGGCGTGATCGGCGAGGTGCGCGGCAACCTGCGCGCCATCCTGACGGCCGAACGTCTCGCGCTGAACCTCATGCAGCGCCTCAGCGGCGTCGCCACCCTCAGCCGCACGTACGCCGACGCGCTCGCCGGGACCCGCACCCGCCTCCTCGACACCCGCAAGACCACGCCCCTGTGGCGCGACCTCGAAAAGTACGCCGTGCGCGTCGGCGGCGGCCTCAACCACCGCCACGGCCTCGACGACGGCCTGCTCATCAAGGACAACCACGTCGCCGCGGCCGGCAGCGTCGGCGAGGCCGTCCGGCGCGCCCGCAGCGGCGGGTACCTGCTGCAGGTCGAGTGCGAGGTCAGCACGCCCGCACAGGTGCAGGAAGCCCTTGACGCCGGCGCGGACCGCCTGCTGCTCGACAACATGCCGGACGACCAGATGCGCGAAGCGGTCCTGCTGCGCGACCGCCACGCCCCGCGCGTCACCCTCGAAGCGAGCGGCAACATGACCCTCGCCCGCCTCCCACACGTCGCCCGGACCGGCGTGGACTTCGTGAGCGTCGGCGCGCTCACCCACTCCGCCCCCGCCCTCGACATCAGCCTGGACGTGAAACAAGCATGAACGACATCCCCGCCCGCCAGAACGAACACGCCAACCTCATGCAGCTGCGCCCCATGCTCACCCAGGACGAACTCCTCAGCGAGATCTCCAGGCTGCGCCGCGAACGCAACGCCGTCATCCTCGCGCACAACTACCAGCGGCCCGAAGTGCAGGCCATCGCTGACTACGTCGGAGACTCGCTCGGCCTGTCCCGGCAGGCGGCCCGCACGGACGCCGACGTGATCGTGTTCGCGGGCGTGCACTTCATGGCCGAGACGGCCGCCATCCTCAACCCCGAGAAGACCGTGCTGCTCCCCGACCTGCGCGCCGGCTGCAGCCTCGCCGACACCCTCACCGCGCAGGACGTCCGCGACTGGAAGGCCCGGCACCCGGACGGCCTCGTGGTCGTGTACGTCAACACCACCGCCGACGTGAAAGCCGAAGCGGACTACTGCGTCACCAGCGGCAACGCCGTGCAGATCGTGCAGAGCCTCCCGCAGGGCGTGCCCGTCCTGTTCGCGCCGGACCGCTTCCTGGCCGCGCACGTCGAACGCCAGACGGGCCGCACCCTCGACATCTGGCAGGGCGCGTGCCACGTGCACGAAGCGATCCTGCCCGCCCACGTGGACGCCGCCCGCGCCCTCCACCCCGACGCGGAACTCCTCATCCACCCCGAGTGCGGCTGCAGCAGCCACGTCCTGCAGGAATTCCCGGATCTGCGCCTGCACAGCACCGAGAGCATGGTCACGCACGCCCGCGAGAGCAGCGCCGCGTCGTTCGTGGTCGTCACGGAACTCGGCATGGTGACGCGCCTGGAACGCGACGTGCCCGGCAAGACCTTCGTGCCCGTCAACCGCACCGCCTGCTGCGAGTACATGAAGATGATCACCCTGGAGAACGTGTACGAATCGCTCCGCGACCTCTCGGGCCGCGTGACCGTCCCGCACGACACCGCCCTGCGCGCCCTGCTGCCCATCGAACGGATGCTCGCCATCGGCTGACCCCTGCGGCACCCTGCTGCCGTGCCCGCCCCCGTGCGGCGGCGAGGACCGTTGTGACGCCACGGTCAGACTTCGTGACGGACAATGCCGGAAGCGATGGGCACCCCGTACATCAGGCCGCACTGGTCCCACCTGAGATCCAGGCTCCACGAACTGAACAGCGTCGCGGCGCTGCTCGTGGTGCCGGGCGTGATCGCGTGGAACGCCGTGCGCCTCCAGGTGCCGGGCGAACGCTGGTTCCTGGCAGCGGCTGCCGTCGGGGCGGCCGTCACGGCGTCCTCCGTCTTCTGGCGCCCGCCCGGCCAGCGCCTGCAGACCGGCAGGGACCGGGCGCTGACCGAGACGGCCATCCTGCTCAGCCCGCTGCTCTACCTGATCGTGCTGGCGCTGCAGTCGAACGCCGCGCACCCGGTCGGCGTGGCCCTGCTGCCGCTGCTCGCCCCCACGTACTACGCCCGCTGGGCCGTGCAGTACGCCGAGCAGCCGCGCCTCGGCCTGACCTTCAGCCTGCTGTACCTGTGCCTCACGGGCGGCGCGGTGCTCGTCACGTTCCTGCGCGGCCACCTGGACCTCGACCCGGCCACGGTCGTGCTGCTCGGTCTGCTGCAGATCTACAACCTCTCGGACCTGAGACGGCTCGCGGACGAGATGGTGACGGTCAGCGCGCACCGTGACGCGGCGCTGCATGCGGCGAGACACGACACCCTGACGGGCCTCCCCAACCGGCGCGTCTTCGAGGAGGACATGCAGACCCTGGCCGCAGACACGCCGCATGCCGTGCTGCTGCTGGACGTGGACCACTTCAAGACCGTGAACGACGTGTACGGGCACGACGTGGGCGATCAGGTGCTCGTGGGCCTCGGTGAGCGCCTGCAGCACGTGATCCGCGAGCACGGCACCGTGTACCGCTGGGGCGGCGAGGAGTTCGTGATCCTGCTGCCCGGCCACATGCCGGGCCGCGCCCGCCAGGCGGCCGAAGCGGTCCGCGCACAGGTCGCCCGGTCACCGGTGGCGGGGCTGCCCGTCACCGTCAGCGGAGGTGTGGGGGCGTGGCGGCCGGACGAAAGCCTGCGGGAGAACTTCATGCGGATCGACGCGGCCCTCCTGCGCGCCAAACGCTCGGGCCGCGACCGCGTCGTGACCGCCTGACCGGCCGCAGCGTCAGGGGCGCAGGTCCGGACGGGTGGCGACGGCGCGCAGGCGGCAGTAGTCGGACTGCCAGGTCTCGCCGTTCCACAGGCGCGGGCGTGCGTACGCCTCGGCCCGTTCCAGCACCGCGGCGCGCTCGTCCGGCGCGAGCGGGGACAGCCATCCGCTGCCGAAGGTGGCGAGCCACGCGCGGAAGCCGTCCTCGCCCTGCAGCGGGCTGGGACGCGGGAACCACAGCGTCTGCCGCACCTGCAGGCCCGCGTCCTCCAGCAGGCGGGCGAGCTGCGCCGTGCTCGGGAACTCCCACGGGAGCGGCAGATCCGGCAGGCCCAGTGCCCGGCAGGCGTGGGCGACGGCGTCCAGCGTGACCTGCACGTTGCCCTGCCCGCCCATCTCCAGCACGAGGCGCCCGCCGGGCCGCAGCGCGCCGTGCACCCGTCCGAACACCGAGTCCAGGGGACGCATCCAGTGGAGGGCGGCGTTGCTGAACACCGCGTCGAAACTGGCGGTGGCCTGCAGGGTGTGGGCGTCCTGCACTTCGAAGGTCACGTGCGGGTGCGCGGTGCGGGCGGCGGCGATCATGTCGGCGGAGGCGTCCATGCCCTTCACGTGCGCGCCGGACCGCGCGATCAGCGCCGTCAGTTCGCCGCTGCCGCAGCCGAGGTCCAGCACGCGCTCCCCGGCGCTCGGCGCGAGCCAGTCGTCCACGAGGTCCTGGCTGCTCCGGTACACGAAGGCGTGTCGGCGGCGGTACTCGCTGGCGTCCCAGGTGGTCTTCATGCTGCGCCTCCCCGCACGCGCGCGCGTGCTGCCGCTCCGGTCCGTGGTGCGGAGCGGGTTGACCCGCACCCTATGCCCACGTCCGGGGGGGGCCGTGCCGCCGCGCTAGACAGCGGCCGGGCCTCCGGCGCGCGGCGGGAGGTCCGGCCGTCCGTGTGGGTCAGGCGGTGGTGAGGTGGCGGCGCAGCGCGAAGCGCACCATCTGGCTGCTGTTCACGTCCTTCAGGAGCGTCACGAGCAGGTCCGCGTCGTCGAGCGGCAGGAGCAGCAGCGTGCCGCCCGCGTACTCCAGCTGCAGGCCGCTCAGCGCGCCGCGCTCCATCCGGTTGCCGAGCGTGCCCGCCGTACTCGCGAAGAAGCGCGCGTACATGGCGAGGTCGGCAGGCGCGACCGCGAGGTCGCCCGAGTGCGCCTGCACCTCGCCGTGCCGGGTCAGGACGAGCGCGCCGAGCACGCCGGGCTTCTGGGTCAGCGTGTCCAGCAGCGCCTGATGCGCCGAAGGTGCCGGGGCAACCGGAGCCGGAGCGGGTGTGACCGGGGGTGGGGCACTGGCAGCAGGCTGCGTGGCGGCCGTGCGGGGAGCCGGGGACACGGGAGCGGCCGGCACGGGTTCGGGGGCGGGGTCCGCGTGGACCGGGCCGGGACCGCTCAGCAGTTCCGGTTCCTCCGGGACGGCAGGTGGCGCCTGCACCGGGGCGCTCTCGGCGGACACGCCGGGCGCGCCGCTGAGGGCCGCGTGAATCACGGGCATCAGTTCCTCTGCCGTGAACGGTTTGCGGATCACGCCCCGGGCGTGGACCTCCTGCGCCTGGTGGTGTACGTCGTCGTCGATGATGCCGCTCATCAGCAGGACGGGCGTGCGCAGCGTGGCGGGCAGCAGGCGCAGTTCGTGCGCGAGTTCGAAGCCGCTCATGCCCGGCATGAGGACGTCCGACACGATCAGGTCCGGGGGCTCCAGACCGGCGTGCAGCTGGGCGAGGGCGTCTTCGGCGCTGTTGGCGACGTGGACGACGGCGGTCTGACTGAGGATCTTCTCCAGGGCTTTGCGGATGCTGAGGCTGTCATCCACCACGAGGATGCGGGTCATGCGGTCTCCTTCATTGCGGTGCGGGGGCCTGCCGGGCCGAGCGGACGTGATCGAGGTGAACGGCGATGTCGAGCAGCAGGCGCGACGTGGAGGTGAGGCTGGTGCGCGGGAGCAGTTCCACCAGCGGTTCCGGCAGGATCGCGAACGCGAACGAGGAGGTGGGCGCCACCTCGGTGTCCGCGAAGGCGTTCAGCAGGGCCTGCTGCCCGGTGTGCCCGCCGTATTCGATGTGCCACACCTCGCCGCGCATGAGATAGATGACGGCTTCGGTGTTCCCGACCGTGACCATGATGCGGCCCGTCTTGCGCATCTGGTTGAACGACACGATCAGGTCGAAGAGGTTCACGATCTCCAGCGTGCCGCGCATCTGCGCGCCGACCGGTGCGGGCGTCAGCGGAGTCAGTTTGACCGGGTCGCGCGCGAGCCGCGTGGTGGCGTCCGTGATGGCCTCCACCAGTTCCCGCGAGGTGCGGTCCCGGCCGACCGGCACGTCGAGCGCCGTGTCGAACCAGCCGGGCACGCGGTCCGTGACGAGCAGCAGCGGGACGCCCTGCGTGCCCGGCTCGCTGCGGATGATCTCGTGGAACTCGACGCTGCTCAGGTCGCCGGGGCGGTCGTCGCACAGGACGACGTCCGGCGTGTTGCGTTCGAGTTGCGTGAGGGCGTGCAGGCGACTGTCGGCGCTCGTGACCTCGTAGCCCTCGTACTCCGCGAGGACAGACACGGCCCTGCGGGTGATCTCGTCGGGCAGCACGATGAGCAGTCGCGTCACGCGGGCCTCAGGAGCCGTTCGAGGCAGCGGGTGAGCAGCGACTCGTCGACCGGCTTGCTGAAGTAGTCGCTCGCGCCGAGCTGGAAGGCGAGCCGCTGGTGCTTGTCGCCCGCGCGGGTCGTCATGACGACGATCGGCACGCGCGCGTCACGTCGGCGCACGTCCTCGATCACCTCGAAGCCGTTCACGCGCGGCATCTCGAGGTCCGTGAGGATCGCCTCGAAGGCCTGGTCCTGGCGGTACAGGTCGAGGGCCTCCTGGCCGTCGCTGGCCGTGACGACCGTGTACCCGGCGCGTTCCAGCATCCTGGACACCACGCGGCGCACGCTGAGGCTGTCGTCGATGAGCAGCAGGCGGCGGCGGCTGGGGGCGGCGCTGCGGGCCTCGCCCTGCACGCTCGGCGTGCCGCGCAGCTGCACGGCGGCGCGCGCGAGTCCGGCCGCGTCCGGCAGCAGCACCGGCTCGCCGTCCGGCGTGACACTGGTGCCCGTCACGTACCCGAGGGAGTCGAGGAGAGGTCCAGGCGCGCTCACGACCGCTTCCGCGATGCCCTCGAAGCGGTCCACACCGAAGGCCAGCGGACCGGACGCCGTGTCGATCACGACGGCGTGCACGGTGCCGGTGGGGGAGGGCACGCCCCACACGCGCTGCAGGAGGTGCAGCGGCGTGCCGTCCGGCAGGTGCGCCTGCCCCTCGCGCTCCTGAACGTCCGTGACCTGCAGTTCGCGCAGGCCCGCGATGTTCCCCGCCGGGAAGCCCAGCAGGTACGGGCCGACCCGGACGGTCAGGAGGTCCACGACCTGCTGGCTGAGCGGGACGCGCAGCGTGAAGGTGCTGCCCACCCCCCGCGCACTCTGCACGAGCAGCTCGCCGCCGAGCCTGCGGACGGTGCTCGCCACGATGTCCATCCCGACCCCGCGTCCCGCCTCGTTCGTGACCTCGCGCGCGGTGGACAGGCCCGGCAGGAAGATCAGGCGCAGGGTGTCGTCGTTGCTCAGCTGTTCCAGTTCGCGGGCGCTGCGCAGGCCGCGTTCGAGCGCCTGGGCGCGCACGGCGTCCACGTCGATGCCGCGCCCGTCGTCGCTGACGGTCACGTCGAGCAGCGTGCCGCGGCGTCGGGCGTCGACCGTCACGCGGCCCAGCGTGGGCTTCCCGGCCGCTTCCCGCGCGTCCGGCGTTTCCAGGCCGTGCGTGAAGGCGTTCGTGACGAGGTGCAGCAGCACCTCCGACAGGCCCTGCGTCACGAAGGCGTCCACGTCGAGGTCCCCGCCCAGCGTGACGAGTTCCGCGTCCTTCCGGCCGCGCGCCCAGCGTCTCGGGCGGGCGTACGCCTGACTGAGCGGCACGCGGCGCGTCCGGACGACGTTGCCGCGCAGGGTGCGCAGCAGTTTCGTGAAGGTGTCCGCCTCGCCGCGCAGCGCCTCGCGCCCGTCGCGGAACTGCCCGCGCAGCTCGCCCAGGTCGGCGCTGAGCTCCGTCACGGACCGCGCGAGGATGTTCATGTCGTCGTAACTGTCGAACTCCAGTTCCTCGAACACCTCGCTGACCGTGCCGCGCAGCCCGCCGGGCGCCTCACCCGGCGCTTCCGGCGCGTCGCTGCGGACCATGTCGGGGTTCAGGTAGCGTTCCTCGAAGTCCCGCACGACACGCTGCACGCGCGCGTGACTGGCCTGCAGCGCCTCCTCCAGCTGCGACAGCCGGTCGAGCTGACGCTCCAGGCGCGCGCGCGACATGACGAGCTGACCGATGCCGTCCATGATGCTGTCGAGCCGTTCCGTGCTGACGCGCACCGTCTGCGCGCCGCCCGCCACGGTCCCCGGCACCGGCGCGTCCGGGACGGCGCGCTCCACGGTGGGCGCGTCGCCCTGCAGGAGCGCCTGGATGCGTGCCGGGAGGCGCTCACTGTCCGCTGTGAGGGCCGCGTCGTCGTGTCCCTCGGCCGTCAGCAGCATGCGTTCCAGCAGGGTCACGCCCTGCAGCAGCAGCGCGGACGGCGCGCCCGCCAGCGTGAGGCCCTGCTCGCGCACGGCGTTCATCAGGTCCTCCAGCCGGTGCGCGACGTGGCCGAGGGCGGGCAGGCCCACCATGAAGGCGCTGCCCTTGATGGTGTGCGCCGAGCGGAACATCAGGGTGATGTTGGCCTGCGCGCCCCGGTCGAGTTCGGTCCTGAGCGCCTCCAGGTACTCGCGCACTTCCGGCGCGAAGTAGCTGTACACTTCCGCGTTCGTCCGCGCGAAGGTCCGCAGTTCGCCCTGCAGGCCAGCGGGCGCGGCGTCTGGCACGGCGGCGTCCGGCGCGCTCGCCGGATGCACGGTCCGGAAGGCCGCCGGAGCGGACTTCAGCAGGGCCTGCAGGCGCTCCACGCCGCCCACCTCCGCGAAGTACAGCCCGACGGCGTTCTCCGCCTGACCGCTGCTCAGGTCCGTGAGGGCGCGGCGCAGGCCGAGCGTGACGAGTTCCAGCACGTCCAGCAGCGTCTCGCGGTCACCCGGTGCGAGGTGCGGGCGGGACTCGGTGAGGCGTTCGGCGAGGCCCGCGAGGCTCGCGAGCTGCGGGTAACCGTACAGGCCCGCGCTGCCGCGCAACCGGTGCGCGATCAGGCTCACCTGGCCGAGTTCGTGGTCGTCGTTCCGGTCGGTGGCCCGCAGGTCGCCGACCGAGCCTTCGAGCAGCGCCAGCCCTTCCCAGGCCTCCAGCAGAAAGATTTCGAGCAGTTCTCCCCCGGGCATGTGGAATCAGCTCGGCAGCCGGAATCGCGCCAGGCCGGAGTTCAGTTGAGAGGCGAGGTTCTGGAGCTGCTCGGCCGCGACACGTCCGCGTTCCACCGAGCTGCGCGAACGGTCCGCGATGCTGGCGATCTCCTGCACGGCGCCGCCCACCTGTTCCATGCCCTGCACCTGCGCCTGCGTGGCGTTCGAGATGGATTCCGCGAGCTGCGCGGACTGCTGCGTGAGCGTTCCGATCTCACGCAGGCGTTCACCGGCGGTTCCCGCGATACGGTACCCCTGCTCCACCTCGCGCGTGCCGTCCTCCACCGTCACGATCACGTCCTGAATCTCGGTCTGCACGGTACGGATGAGGTTCGCGATGCGTCCGGTGGCCTGCGCGGAGTTGTCCGCGAGTTTACGGACCTCGTCCGCGACGATCGCGAAACGGCTGCCGGCCTCGCCTGCACCGGCCGCCTCGATGGCGGCGTTCAGCGCGAGGAGGTTCGTCTGGCTGGCGATCTGCGAGATGGTGTCCACGATCTCCTGAATCTCGAGCGAGCGGTCGCCGAGGCCCTTGATGCGCTTGGCGACGCCCTGCACCTCGCGGCGGATGTTCTGCATGCCTTCCAGCGTTCCGGCCACGGCCTGCTGTCCCTGCTGGGACGCGAGGAGCGCCTGGCGGGCCGAGTCGGCGGACGCCTGCGCGCTGGTGGCCATGTCGCGGATCTGCACGATCACCTGCTGCACCTGCCGGGCCACCTGCTGCGCCTCGTTCGCGGTGAGCTGCGCGCTCGCCTGGATGTCGCTGGTGGTGGCGAGCATGTCGACCGAGCCGCCCGTCACGGAGTTCGACGCGCGCTGCACGTCGCGCAGCACCTGCCCGAGCTCCTCGGTCATGAGGTTGATGGAGTCCACCACGTTCCCGAGGACGTCCTCGGTGACCCTGCCGCGCTTGGTGAGGTCGCCCTCGGCGATGTCCATGGTCACGTCGAGGAACTGCCCGATGTTCTGCTGCAGCTGCTGCGCCTCGACGCGCGCCTGCTCGTTCCGGACTTCGTTCTCGCGCAGCTGCGCGACGGCCGAGTTGAAGGCGCCCGACACCGTGCCCACCTCGTCACGCGTCGTGACGGGCACGCTGGCGTTAAGGTCGCCGCCCGCGAGGCGGGTGGAGGCGTCGGCGAGCTGGCCGAGCGGGCGGGTGATGGCGCGCGCGATCAGGAACAGCAGGGCGCTCGCGAGCAGCACGGCGAGCAGCGACAGCCCGAGCGAGAGCAGACGCTGGCGGGTCTCGCTCGCCTCACGGTCCGTGAGTCGCTGGCCGAGCAGTGAGATGGTGCGTTCGAAGAAGTCGAACTGCGCGCTGGTGGAGCTGTCGCTGATCTTCTTGAAGTCGGCGGCGCTGATGGTGGTGCCCCCCGGCGCGAGGATGTTCTCCTCGAAGGTTTTGAGGAGGATGGCGTTGTTGTCGTCGAATTGCTTGTAGGCGGCCTCGTACTGTGCGCGGACGTCCTGTGGCAGTGCGGGCAGCAGGTACTTCACGGCCTCGTCCACCTCGTGGCGCGCGCCCTGCGCCTGGTCGAGGGCGTTCAGGTACTCGGTGCGCTGCACCTCGGTGAGGGGTGTGCCAGCCGTGATGGCGGCACTGCCGAGCGTGCGGGTCACGCCGATGGTGGGGAGTGCGTCCGGGAGGCGTTCGGTGCTGAGCAGGCCGAGGTAGTAGCCGTCGACCGACGGGTCGAGCGAGATCTGGCTGGCGTGCGAGACGTTCGCGAAGGCCTGCGTGATGTTTTCGGACAGGAGGGCGGTGTGCGCATCCGTGCTCTTGTCGGCCGTGATGGTCTGGTTGCTCACCTGGCTCTTGAGGCGCGTCCAGGCGGTCTTGAGGGCGCCGATGTCGGCTCCGAGCTGGAACTCGTCGCCCAGGCCCGTGTTCGTCGATTCGAGCTGCGCGATGCCCTGGTCGATCTGCGCGTCGAGGGAGGTGAGGGTGGCCTTCTGTTCCGCGTCGCCGTTCAGGAACTTGGAGGACGCGCGGCGGTGCAGCTGCATGTTCTTCAACACGGTTTCCAGGGACGGCAGGTACTGCGCGCCGCGCTGCTCCGAGCGCACGAAGTTCAGTGCCTGCTGCTGCTCACTCGCCAGGAGGGACACGATCACCACGATGGGGAGGGCGAACGTGGCTGCCGACAGGGCCAGTTTCTGCCCCACCGAGAGTCGCCCGAGCAGGCTGAGGCCGGGGCGTCGGATGCGGGTTTCGTGGGTGGTGCGCAGGTCGGTGGTGGGGTCGAGCTTGCTGATCATGCTTCCTCCGGCAGGAACGATTTCAGGTGAGGGCGAGGCGGGAACGGACGGCGGTCAGGAGGGCCTGCGCGCCGAGCGCCTGGACCTCGTGTGGTCCGGCGTCCAGAGGGCCTGAGAGGAGCGTGCCGGGGTCCAGGAAGGCGTCCACGCTGAACACGCCGAGCACCTGGGTGACCGGGACGGCCAGATACGTGCCGCTCACCTCGAGAAGCAGGGACAGCGGCAGGGGGGTGGAGGCAGGCGCCTCATGAGCGGTGAGGGATGACAGGTTCAGGAGCGGCACGGCGCGCCCACGCACCTCGGTCAGTCCGAGCAGGGCGGCGTGCCCGCCCGGCAGCGGCATGACCTGCCCGGTGGAGAAGGCCTCGCGGCCCAGGCGTGCCGGGACGGCCAGCGTGAGGCCGTGGTGCGTGAAGACGAGGGCAGGTTCGCTCATGGCGTTACAGGTGCTTCTTGAGGACGGTCATGACCTGATCGGCGGTGTACGGCTTGATCAGGTAATCCACCGCACCCTGTCGCAGACCCCACTTGATGTCGGTGTCGCCTCCCTTGCTGGACACGAACACCACCTTGACGTCACGGGTGCTGTCCTGGCGTTTCAGGGAACGCAGGACCTCGTAGCCGTTGCGGTCCGGCATGACCACGTCGAGCAGGATGAGGTCCGGAACGTCGGCGGAGGCGCGCACCTCCACGTCGGCGCTGCCCTGCACCTGGGTGACGGTGTGCGGCGTCTGTCTGAGGATCTCGCTCATGAAGCGGAGGTCTGCGGGGGAGTCGTCGACGATCATGATCTTGGCCATGGGGTTCGGAGTCCTTTGAACGGAGGTAGGGGTGCCGGGGGCCGTGCAGGCGTAAGGCACCTGACGCCACCCGGGGCGGGTGGAGTGGACAGTGGAGTGGGAGGGGCAGCCGCGTGTGGGCCACGGGGTTCGGAATGAGGCGCGGACACACGGGCGGGTCGGCGCTGCAGACGCCTGACCGCCTCATGTGAATGTCACATTAAGCCTCACGTTCTTACGGGCCTCTTACCTGATTTGTGAGGGCCGTGCAGTGAGTTTTCTTATATGGAGCCAAGTGTGAAAAAATCGGCGGCCACCACCCTGCCGGGAAGGTGACCGCCGCTGCCTACCACCTCAGGATGTGAGGCTGAACTCCGTTTCCCGTTCCCATTCGCTGCTCAGCGCCTCGATGCCGCCGCGAACGAAGGCGTCGAGCGTGCGGGCGAGGGCCGCCACGTCCTGCACGTCGTTCTGCACGGCGTGATGGGCGAGGCTGTCGAGCAGCTGCGTGATGAGCACCATCTGGAAGGGGCGGCGGCGGATGTGCGGGTACTGCGCTTCCAGCCGCTCGCCGAGCTGCGTGAGGAAGGCCGTGCGGCGCGCCTGGAAGGACGGCCCGCCGCCGCTGTGCAGCAGCAGCAGCGACTCGCGTTCGCCGAGCAGGAACCCGAAGAGGGCCGCGTACACGCCGCGCGAGGAGCGGTCGTGCGGGTCGAGGTTGTGCGGCAGGAGGCGTTCCAGGTGCGTCCAGAGCTGCTGGAGGCGCTCGTCGAGCAGGGTCTGCAGGACGGCCTCGGTGGTCGGGAAGTAGCTGTACACGGCGGGCCGGGAGACCTGGATGGCCTGCGCGAGGTCCGCCATGCTGACCGCCTCGAAGCCGCGCGCGATGAACAGCGCGGTGGCAGCGTCGAGAATCTGCTGCCTGCGCGCGCTCGCGGCGAGGCGTTTGCGGTGTTCGTTCACGGGCATGGACACAGCATACCGCATTGGTGACATTTTGTCACTTGACATGTTGTCACTTCATGTCCCAGACTGGACACATCAGCGGGGACAGCGTTCCCCCCGCACACGAGGCCCCATGACCCAGCCAACCCCAGCCCCGGACCCCACCCCCACCCCCCCCACCCGCAACGGCCTGCTCGCCGACTACAGAAGCCTCAGCCCCAGCGAACGCCGCCTCTGGCGCCTACCGCTCATGTGGGCCGCCGCCATCGCCATCCTGTTCATCCCCATCGTGTACGTCGCCGTGTACCTCGGCAGCGTCTGGGACCCCTACGGCAAGCTGAAAGACCTCCCCGTCGCGCTCGTCGAACAGGACCAGGGCACCACCTACCGCGGCAAGCCGTACAACCTCGGCCAGGACCTCCTCGACGCCTTCCACGACGACCCGCCCGTCCGCTTCGTCCGCTACCCCACCCAGGACGCCGCGCAGCAGGCCGTCCGCGAGGGCCGCGTGTACTTCGCACTCACCGTGCCCGCAGACTTCAGCCGCCGCGCCATCGCGGGCAGCAGCGCCGAACACGGTCTGCTGAACCTCTACGTCTCCGAAGGCACCAGCTACTTCGCGAGCCGCGTCGCCACCACCGTCAGCAACGCCGTCGCCGCGAACCTCAACACCGAACTCGGCAGCAACCGCTGGGAAAAGGTCAAGAGCTCCCTCGTGGACGTCCAGACCGGCTTCGTGGACATCCGCACCGCCGTGCGCAAACTCTCGGACGGCGCAGGCACCCTCCAGAACGGTACCGCGACCCTGCAGAAGGGTGCGCGCGACCTCGCCAGCGGCGCCGTCACCGCCGCCGACGGCAGCACCAAGCTCACGAGCGGCGCCCGCAGCCTCAGCAGCGGCGTCAGCAGCCTCACGGGCGGCGTCACGCAGCTGTCCGGCGGCCTGCGCCAGCTGAACGACAAGGCCCCCGGCAAAGCCCAGCTGCAACCCCTGCAGGACGGTACGGCCAGCCTCGCCCAGGGTGCAGCCAGCCTCGCGGCAGGCACCGAAAAACTCCAGGCCGGAGCGCAGAAACTCGCGGGCGGTGCGACCAGCCTCGCGAGCGGCGCGGCGCAGGTGGACGGAGGCACGGCGCAGCTCGCCGCGCAACTCCCGGAACTCTCGGGCGGCCTGACGCAGCTGCAGGCCGGAGCGCAGAAACTCGCGGGCGGTGCGACCAGCCTCGCGACCGGCGCGGCGCAGGTGGACGGCGGCACGTCGCAGCTCGCCGCGCAGCTCCCGGAACTCTCGGGCGGCCTGACGCAGCTGCAGGCCGGAGCGCAGAAACTCGCGGGCGGCGCGACCAGCCTCGCGACCGGCGCGGGCACCCTCAGCAGCGGCATCAAAGGCTTCGGCGGGCAGGCCACCCAGCTCGGCCTGAACGCCGCGCAGCTTCAGGCCCTGCAGGGCGGCGCGGGCCAGCTGCAGAGCGGTGCGGACGCCCTGAAGACCGGTGCCGCGCAGCTCGAGACGGGCGCCACACAGCTCTCCACCGGCCTCGGAGACGCCAGCAAGGGCGCGCAGAAGGCCGCGACCGGCGCCGCGCAACTGCGCAGCGGGACCGGCGCCCTGAAGACCGGCGCCGCGCAGCTCCAGACGGGCGCCACGCAGCTCTCCACCGGCCTCGGAGACGCCAGCAAGGGCGCGCAGAAGGCCGCGACCGGCGCCGCCCAGCTGCGCAGCGGGACCGGCGCCCTGAAGACCGGCGCCGCGCAGCTCCAGACGGGCGCCTCGCAGCTCGCCGCCGGTCTCGGCGACGCCAGCAAGGGGGCCAGCGACCTGAACGCCGGCGCGAAACGCCTGCAGGGCGGCGTGCAGACCCTGGTCGACGGCAACCTCAAGATCAAGGACGCGCTCGGCACGATCACCGCCAAACTCCCCGCCAGCAAGGACCTCACGGCCCTCAGCGGCGGCGCCAGCACCCTCGCCGGCCGCTCCGCCGACCTCGCCACCGGCCTCGGCAAACTCCGCGACGGCAGCGCCAAGCTCGCCACCGGCGCCACCGACCTCAACACCGGCGCCACCAAACTCAAGGACGGCCTCGACAGCCTGTACAGCAAGGTGCCCGCCACCGTCGAACAGCTCGGCGGCGACCCCGAAGGCCTCTCCGAGAGCGTCACGGTCGTCACGACCACCACCGCGCCCGTCGGGAACAACGGCTCCGCCTTCGCGCCGTACTTCATCGCGCTCGGCCTGTGGGTCGGCTGCACCCTCACCA
Organism: Deinococcus aquiradiocola; assembly: GCF_014646915.1. NCBI lineage: Bacteria > Thermotogati > Deinococcota > Deinococci > Deinococcales > Deinococcaceae > Deinococcus > Deinococcus aquiradiocola. The sequence continues at coordinate 178,085 of NZ_BMOE01000003.1, forward strand.
CCTTCATCTTCCCTTACCTCCTCATTCCCGAGAGCGCCCGGCACACCGGGCAGGCCGCACGCGTCCTGCGAAAATTCACGGTGCCCGGCATCTACGTCGTCCTGCAGGCCCTCATCGTGGTGTACGGCGTGCACCTGCTCGGCGTGCACTACCTGCACCCCGCCCTCGTCACCGTGACCGCCGTGGCCGCCAGCCTCACCTTCATGCTGTTCGTGCTGGCCCTCAACCTGCTGCTCGGCGCGGCCGGACGCCTGCTCGCGCTGGTGCTCCTCGTGATCCAGCTCGCCGCGAGTGGCGGCAGCTACCCCGTGGAGCTCTCCAGCCCCTTCTTCCGCTGGCTGCACACGTACATTCCCGTCACGGACGCCATCAACGCCATGCGCTACGCCATGTTCGGCGCGTACGAGGGCCAGTACGCGCTGTTCATGACCCGCATGGGCCTCGTCGCCCTCGCGAGCCTGATCGTCGCGCTCCTCAGCCGCCGCCGCTGGATGTACATCGCCGACGACCGCTTCCGCTCCCCGCTCGTCCTCGACGTCGGCTGACGCCTTCACCCCTCGGGGCGGGAGTGTTCCCGCCCCGAACTGCTATGTTGAACCCACTCCAACGTTTTCACTGCCCCGCCCCCAGGAGGTCCACATGACACACGCCACAGACGCCATCGTGGTCGGCGCCGGACTTGCCGGACTCGTCGCCGCCGCCGAACTCGCCGACGCCGGAAAACGCGTCCTGCTGCTCGACCAGGAAGGCGAACAGAACCTCGGCGGACAGGCCTTCTGGTCCTTCGGCGGCCTCTTCCTGATCGACTCGCCCGAACAGCGCCGCCTCGGCATCCGCGACTCCCTGGACCTCGCCACGCGCGACTGGGCGAACACCGCGGGCTTCGACCGGCCCGAAGACCACTGGCCGCGCCAGTGGGCCGAACACTACCTGAACTTCGCCGCGGGCGAGAAACGCGCGTGGCTGCACGGCATGGGCATGCGCTGGTTCCCCGTCGTCGGCTGGGCCGAACGCGGCGGGCAGGGCGCCGAAGGCCCCGGCAACAGCGTCCCGCGCTTCCACGTCACCTGGGGCACCGGCCCCGGTGTCGTCGAACCCTTCGAACGCCGCGTCCGTGCGCACGCCAGCGCCGGACGCATCACCTTCGCGTTCCGGCACCGCGTCACCGGCCTCACCACGCACGGCGACCGCGTCACCGGCGTGCACGGCCAGCTGCTCGAAGCGAGCGACGTCGCGCGCGGCGAACGCAGCTCCCGCGTCACCGTCGGCGACTTCGAGTACACGGCAGGCGCCGTGATCGTCACGTCCGGCGGCATCGGCGGAAACCACGACCTCGTGCGCCGCTACTGGCCCACCGAACGCCTCGGGCCCGCCCCGGACTTCATGGTGGCCGGCGTCCCCGCCCACGTGGACGGCACCCTGCGCGAAACCGTGCACGCCGCCGGAGCGAACCTCATCCATCCGGACCGCATGTGGCACTACACCGAAGGGCTCCGCAACTGGAACCCCATCTGGCACAACCACGGCATCCGCGTCCTGCCCGGCCCGAGCAGCCTGTGGCTCACCCCGGACGGCGAACGCCTCCCGTACCCCAACTACCCCGGCTTCGACACCCTCACCAGCCTCACGCACATCACCACGCACCGCTACCCGTACACGTGGTTCCTGCTCAACGAGAAGATCATCCGCCGCGAATTCGCACTCTCCGGCAGCGAACAGAACCCGGACCTGACGAACCGCGACGTGCGGGGCGTCCTGTCCCGCGTGCGCGGCGTGCAGGACCCCGTCCGTGCCTTCATGGACCACGGCGAGGACTTCGTGGTGCGCGCCACCCTCCCCGAACTCGTGCAGGGCATGAACGACCTGACCGGCGAAACCCGCCTCCAGCTCGACACCGTGCGGCGCGCCGTGCAGGACCGTGACCTGCAGATCCGTAACCCCTACTCCAAGGACCCACAGGTGACCGCCATCCGCGGCGCACGCGCCTACCCCGGTGACCGCTTCACGCGCGTCGCCGCGCCTGCCCCGATCCTCGGCCCGGCCAGCGGGCCACTCATCGCCGTGCGTATGAACGTCCTCACCCGCAAATCCCTCGGCGGCCTGGAGACGGACCTGCAGGCCCGCGTCCTCACGCCCGCCGGGACGCCCATCCCCGGCCTGTACGCCGCCGGAGAGGTCGCCGGGTTCGGCGGGGGCGGCATGCACGGCTACCGCAGCCTGGAAGGCACCTTCCTGGGCGGCTGCCTGTACAGCGGCCGCGTCGCCGGGAGGGCCGCCGCCACCGAACTCTGACGGGATTCCGGATCGCGCGTCATTCCGGGATGAGCCGCTCCCGCCGCAGTTCCGCGAACAGGTCCAGGAAGGAATCCTCGGTGCTGCGGTACACCGTGAATCCCAGCCTGCGGCTACGGGCCATGTCGGTCACCACCTCGATCGGGCGGCTCAGGTCGAGGTCCGTGTGCCACGGCGACGCGAGACGCCCGAGCCGCGACTCGCGCAGGCCGTGCCGCGCGGCGAGGTCCGCCCACACGCCCTCCGCCCCCGCCAGCTCCTGCTCCAGCGGGTGAATCTGGCCGTCGAATCCGGCCGCCTCCACCCCGAACCACTCGGCGACGCGGCCCCACAGCCACGACCAGCGGAACACGTCACCGTTCACCACGTTGAACGCCTGATCGTGCGCCGCCTCCGTCTCGGCCGCCCACAGCAGGTGCCGGGCCAGCACGTCCACGTCCGTCACGTCCGACACGCCCGACCACTGCGCGCCCGACCCCGGCCAGCGGAAAGGACGGCCCGTCTCGCGGCAGATGGACGCGTACACGGCCAGCGTCGTCCCGAGATTCATGGCATTCCCCACCGCCCGCCCGATCAGGGTGTGCGGCCGGTGCACGCTCCACGTGAACCCGTCCCGCGCGGCCGCCGCGTACACCTCGTCCTCCTGCGCGTAATAGAAGTTCGGGACGTCCAGCCGCGGCAGGTCCTCCCGCAGCGGCGTGACCGGCAGCGACGCCCCCTGCGCGTACGCGTCGAACGGCCCCAGGTAATGCTTCAGGCCCGTCACGAGCGCCACGTGCCGCAGCGTGCGGTGCACGGCGACCGCGTCGAGCACGTTGCGGACCATCAGGCTGTTCACGCGGATGTTCTCTGCCTCGGTGTCGTTCCGCATCCACGACGTGATGAACACGTGCGTCGGCGCGACCTGCGCGAGCGCCCGCGTCAGCCCGTCCCGGTCCAGCAGGTCCGCCGCGACGGGCCGGACGCCTGCGCCTTCGTCACTCGGAGCTCTGGACAGGCCGTACACCGTCCAGCCTTCACGGACGAGGAGCCGGGCGAGATGACTGCCGGACAGGCCGGACGCGCCCACGACGAGCGCCGTGCGCTGCGCGGAAGAGTTGGGGAGGGTGCTGGGGAGGTCGGTCATCGCGCCACCCTAGCAGTCGTCAGGAGGATGCGGGGTGAGGCCGCACCGCATGAAGGGACGCTGAAGGACGAGCGCCAGGCCGCGCGGGGAGTTGCGGAACACCGGCCGGGCGACCTCCTCGAACGGCGGCCCGGTCCGCCTGGTACCGACCTGCACGGCCCCCCGTGAGGACCGGTGGCGGATCAGGCACCTGTGCGCGTCCAGTCTGCCCGGACGGCGCGACGGTTCGTGAAGCGTTCCACGCTGGAGTCTGAGAGCCACCGGCCGTACGGTGAGGGCAGCGCACTCCACACCGGCCGTGTGATGTCAGGCAGGAGTGCGGGTGCAGACACTGACGCATCGTTCGCTCTCCAGACCGCACCGACCCGTGCCGTACACCCCGAACGAGAGCCGCCGATCCGCACCGCCCTGACCCCCGCGAAGGTGGGGGTCTTTTCATTCTTTCCTGCCGGGTTCCTTCTCAGGAGCGGCGGGCGGTGGTGCCGCGCACCACGAGCTGCGGCTGGAACACCACGTGCCGCACGCGTTCCTGCGGTTCCTTCACGAGGCGCAGCAGTTCCTCCAGGCTCTTGCGGCCCAGCAGCCCGAAGTCCTGCACGACGGTCGTGAGGGGCGGGTCGAAGTACGCCGCTTCCGGGATGTCGTCGAAGCCGAGCACGGACACGTCCTGCGGGATGCGTTTCCCCGCCTCCCGGACGGCGCGCATCGCGCCGAGCGCCATCTGGTCGTTCGCGGCGAGGACGGCCGTGAACGGCTGCCCGTCCGTCAGGGCCTGCCGGGTCGCGGCGTAACCGCTGGCGGGACTCCAGTCGCCGGCGTAGCGGGGGAGGGGCGTGAGGCCCGCGCGGGCCATGCTGTGCAGGTAGCCCTGGTAGCGCAGGTCGGCGTCGCTCCACTCGTCGGGGCCGCTGACGTGCAGGATGCCGGTGTGGCCCAGCTGGATCAGGTGGTCGGTGGCGAGGACGCCGCCCTCCATCTGGTCGATGCTGACGGTGGGACCGTCCACGTCGGTGGTCGCGTCGATCAGGATGAAGGGGAGCCGCGTGCCGATGCGTTTCACGATGTCGTGCGCGTCGTACGGGGTGAGCAGCACGAGGCCGTCCACGCCGAACTGCTGGAGGCGTTCCACGGCCGCCTGGATCTCGCGTTCCCTGAACTGACTGAGGGTCGAGAGGAGGATCTCGTAGCCGTGCGTGCGGGCGCTGCGCTCCACGTTCTGCACGACCTGCGCGGGGCCGTACTGTTCGGTGCCGTAGGCGACCACGCCGATCAGCTGGGAGCGTTTCGTGACGAGGCTCTTCGCGAGGATGCTCGGACGGTAGTTGAGGTCCTCGATGGCCTTCAGGACGCGTTCTCGGGTGGTGGCGGCGACGCTGACGTGGTTGTTGATGACGCGCGACACCGTCTGGTACGACACGCCGGAGCGTTTCGCGACGTCGTGGATGGTGACGCTCTGCGCGGCGGGCTTCACCATGCGCCGCCCGCGTCCCCGCACGCTTCCTGCCTGGGCTGTTCGCCGTCGTTGCTGCGTCCTCGGTGCTTCACGTGCGGCCAGCTTAGCACCGCTCCCGGCCGGTGGCGGACGTGCGTGAAGGTTTGTGCATGACGGGCGGGCGTGCGGGTGCGCGGCGTCCCGGGCCGCTCGACCCGTGCGGGTTCCGGGCGGGCCATGACGTGGCTGCGGCCGGTGGGGGAACGCATCAGGGCTGCAGGAGCGGCTCGACCAGCTCCCACAGCTGCTGACGCGAGAAGGGCTTGGTGAGGAAGGCGTGCGCGCCGAGCGTGCTGGCCTGTTCCTGGTCGCGGTGGTCGCCGCGCGCGGTGAGGACGATCACGGGCGCGTTCACGCCGAGCGCGCGGACGGCGTTCAGCATCCCGAACCCGTCGAGGACCGGCATGTTCAGGTCCGTCACGATGACCTTCACGTCTCGGCGTTCGCGCACGGCGTCCAGGCCCTGCTGGCCGTTCTGCGCGGTGATGACCTCGCAGCCGTGCAGTTTCAGGATGCTGCTCACGAGCAGGTTCAGGTGCACCTCGTCGTCCACCACCAGGACCGGGCCCAGCCGGGCGGGGGCCGTCATGGTGTGCGGCCCTCGCCGAGCGTCTGCGTGACGAGGTCGAGCAGCTGGATGGGGCTGAAGGGTTTGACGAGGTACGCGTCGGCGCGCACGCGGGCGCCCTCCTCCAGGTCCGCCTGCTGGCCGCGTGCCGTGATCAGCATGACGGTGGTGTGCGCGAGGGTCGGGTCGTCCTTGATGTGCTGGCACACCTGGTAGCCGTTCAGGTCGCCGGGCATCATCACGTCGAGGATCACGAGGTCGGGGTTGATCTCGGCGGCGCGCTGCAGGGCGTCGCGGCCGTTCGCGGCCTCGTGCAGCACGTAGGGGGTCGTCATGAGGGTGAGGCGGATGAGTTTGCGGAGGTCAGCGTGGTCGTCAACGATCAGGATGCGTTTGGTCATGGGGTTCCTTGTGGCGCGGTCGTGTGGGTGGGGAGCGTGATGGTGGCGCGCGTGCCGATGCCGTGCAGGCTGTCGAGCTGCACCTGACCGCCGTGCCGTTCGATGATCTCCTTCACTAGGGTCAGGCCGAGGCCCGTGCCGGGGATGTTACCGGACGCGTCGGCGCGGTAGAAGCGTTCGAAGGCGCGCGCCACCTGTTCGCTCTTCATGCCGATGCCCCGGTCCTGCACGCTGATCACCACGTGCCTCCCGTCATTGTGCGCGCTGACCGTGACGGGACCGCCGTCCGGGGAGTACTTGAAGGCGTTCGAGATGAGGTTCCCGAGGGCCTGCTGCATCTTCTCGCCGTCCATGGCGACGTGCGGCAGGTCCTGCGGCAGCTGCAGGTGCACGCGTCCGGCCTCGCTGGGCGGGGTGAAGGCCTCCACCGTGCGCTGCACCAGCGGCGTGATCGGCTGCTCCAGCATCCGGAAGTCCTTCCCGGCACGCGCCTCGATGCGCGCGAGGTCCAGCAGTTCGTTCAGGAGGTTCACGAGCCGGTCCGCCTGCCGGTAGATGATCTCGATCATCTCGGCGCTCATCTCGGGGTCCAGCTGCCGGGTGTGCAGCAGTTCCGCGAAGCCGTAGATGCTGGCCATGGGGGTGCGCAGTTCGTGCGCGGCGGTCGACAGGAACTCGGTCTTCATGTCGCTGACTTCCGTTTCGTGCGTCACGTCGCGGAAGTACATCACGTACCCGCTGTCCTGCCCGTCGCCCTCGTGCAGCAGGCGCACGCTGCGTTTCAGGACGCGCGGGGTGGGCCGCGAGAGGTGCAGCGTGTCGAAGGTGCCGTGCGTGAAACTGCGCGGGAACGGCTGTCCTGTCGCAGAGAGGCGCTGCAGGGCCTCCGTGACCTGCGCTTCGGTCGCGCCGATCAGCCAGTCGCGCGCGAGGCCCGTCATGTCGAGGAAGGCGGGGTTCACGTCCACGGCGAGGTGGTCGCTGCCGAACATCACGAAGCCGTCCGGACTGACGCGGAACACCGAGTCGAGCTGCTGCGTGCGCTCCTGCAGGCGGCGCTCGGCGGCCGTGCGGTCCGTGATGTCGCGCACGAAGCCCGCGAACATGGCGGGCGACGTGGGGAGTTCCACGATCGACAGTTCCACCGGGAACATCGTGCCGTCCAGGCGCTGCGCGGCGATCTCCAGCCGCTGCCCCAGGATGCGGCCCATCCCGGTGGCGCGCAGGCGAGTCATGCCGTGCTCGTGTGCGTCCTTCAGGTGAGGCGGCACGATCAGGTCACCGATGGTGCGCCCGACCGCCACCTCGCGGCTCACGCGGAAGATCGCCTCGGCGGCCGGGTTGAATTCCGTGATGCGTCCCGCGTCGTCGCAGGTGATGATGGCGTCCAGGCTGCTGCGGATGATGGACTGGCTGCGCGCCTCGCTCTCCCGCAGCAGCCACTCGGCCCGCTGCTGCTCCAGGTGCTGCCCCACCCACTGCGCCATCAGGCCCAGGAAGGCCTCGTCGCCCGGCTGGAAGGTGCCGTGCCCGGCCGGGCGCGCGTACGCGAGCGCGCCGCACGGCACGCCGTCCGACATGACCGGCACCGCGAGGTACCGTTCGCGGCGCGTGGCGGTCCCGTCCTGCGCGTGCGCGGCGGCCCAGCCGAGCAGGTCCGGGACGGGGCCCTCGTCGCCCGTCACGGACACCGCCACGAGCGCGCCGTCCTCGCTGCGGGCGTACATGCCGGTCGTCGCGCCGAAGGCGGACTTGCCGATCTGCAGAACCCGTTCGAGCCGCCGCGCGAAGTCCGGCTCGGCCGAGGCGGTCGCCTCGTACAGGTCATGCAGCCGGGACGCGCTCGACTCGGCTTCGCGCGCGCGGTCCTCCTGCAGCTGCACGGCGCGGCGCGCGTCGGACCGGAACTGCCGGAACACCATGCTGGTCGCCAGGAGCAGCAGCAGCGCCAGCACGCCGAGCGTGACCTCCACGAGCCGCAGGTCGCGCAGCAGCAGCACCCGCTGCGCGCTGAGCGCGTCCACCGCGCCCGCGTACGCGACCTGCGCGTCGTTCAGGATCGCGTCGAGCGTCGTGCTGCCCCGGCTGGACGTCGCCTGCTGGACCGTCAGGGCATTCGTGGCCTTCAGGGCGCGCTGCAGGGCCGCCGCGCTGTCCGCGTCGAGGCGGTCCACGAAGTAGTCGTTCGACACGACGCGCGCCTTGCTCTGCAGGATCGCGATGCTGTCCGACAGGTCCTGCCCGTTCCGTCCGTCGGCGGCGAGGACGTCCGTGAGGGCCGCCTGCCGCACGAACTCCGAGAAGGCCCACCCGGTCAGGCTGATGCTCGACAGTTCCGTCGCCCGCGTGAGGCGCGTGGACGCCGTCACGAACGCCGCGAACACCAGCACGATCGTGACGAGCAGCAGTCTGCCGCGCAGGCCCTTCACGCCGGCCCCCGGCGGACGTGGCGGGCCGCGTGCTTCACCTCGCCTCAATGCGTTCGAGCTGCCAGACCCATGCCGAATCGTACTTCGCGGTGTTCAGCTTGTAGGCCTGGTACGGGAACACGAGGTACACCGGACCCTGATCGCTGAGCTTCAGGGCCTTGCCGTCCGCTTCGAGCGCCAGGACGAGCGGCACGTCCTTGAGAGGTTTCAGGTCGAGGTTGGTGGTGTAGCGGTCGTGCGCCACGAGGTGCAGCGTGGCGTCCTGCGGGATGCCCGTCCTGCGCAGCAGGTCGCTCAGGAGCGGCCCGACGTACCGGACGGGGCGGTTCTTGAGGCTGGGGTCCGGGGTGGTGTACGTCACGAGCCCCAGGGCCGCGAGGTCGCCCCGCGTGAAGCTGGTGGAGTGGCCCGACGCGTCGGTGACGGTCAGGACCGTGCCGGTGGGCGCGTCCGCCGAGACGTCGAGCGCCGTGACCTTCTGGTAGGCCGGGCCGGGGCGGGAGCAGGAGACGAGGGTCAGGAGGCACAGGCTGACAAGCGCGACTCTGTTCATGCGGGTGACCTCTCCAGGGCGGGACGGGCGGGTTGCAGGAGCGTTTCGAGGTGGCGTTTCAGCACGGCGAACGGCACGGGTTTCGGCAGGACCGGCAGTTCCGGCGGCAGGCCGCCGCGCGCACCGATCTCGTGCGGGTCGAGACCCGTCACCACGATCAGTGCCGGGTGCGGGACGAGCGCGTTCAGTCGGCGCACCAGTTCGAAGCCGTCCAGGCCCGGCAGGTGCAGGTCGAGGATCAGCACGTCCGGCTGCCACGCGCCCACCTCCACCAGGGCCTGAATACCGTTGTCGGTGGCGCGCAGGTCGAGCGGCAGGTCCCAGCCGCCGAGCGTCAGGGTGTAAAGCCGCAGCAGGGCGGCGTCGTCCTCCACCACCAGCACCTTGAGGGTGTGGCCGCGCAGGGCGCTCTCGCGTTCGGCCAGCATGCGGTCGAGCGAGGAGCGCAGGATGCGGCGGTGCCCGCCGTGCGTCTTGTAGGCCTGCAGCGCGCCCTGCTCCACCCACTGCTGCACGGTGCGCAGCGACACCCCGAGGCGGTCGGCGGCCTCGCGGGTGGTCAGGAAGGTTTCCACCGGCCCGCCTGCCGCTGACTCTGCTGGGACGTTCACTTCTTGCATATGTTTCATTTTTGCCGAATTCTGGGCGGAAGTCCACCCGCCCCCGCATGGGGGAAGTCCGCGTAACGTGAGAGCCGGGCCTGTTCAGATGAGCGCCCGAGGAGGACAATGCGGGCATGACCGCGACGCGCCGTCGAGGACCCCACACCCGGAGCGAGGCCGCGTGAAGGTCATCCTGCCCGGGGACAGCCACGCCGGCCCGTTCCGGACCGAGGACCACACCTCCGTCCTCGACGCGCAGCTCCGGCAGTACGCGCTGGAGATCGGCACCCTCTACCGCCGGTCCGAGCAGCAGCGCAGCGAACTCGAAGCGGCCACCCTGGCCGTCGTGAACGCCTTCATCATCGCGCTCGGCGCGCACGACCCCTACACCCGCGACCACACGAGCCGCGTCCAGCACCTCGCGCTCGCCACCGCCCGCCTCCTCGACTTCGACGACGGGCGCCTCGAAGACGTGCGGCTCGGCAGCGTCCTGCACGACATCGGCAAGATCTCCGTCTCGGACAGCATCCTGCGCAAACCCGCCCGCCTGAGCGAACAGGAGTACGAGGACATCCGCCGCCACCCGTCCGTCGGCTGGCTGATGATCGAGAGTTTTCCGGCCCTGCAGGGCGCACGCAACTACGTGCTGTACCACCACGAACGCTGGGACGGCAGCGGCTACCCGCACGGCCTGAAGGGCGACGCCATCCCCATCGAGGGCCGACTGCTCGCCGTGGTCGACGCCTACGACGCCATGACCAGCGACCGGTCGTACCGGCCCGGCCGTCCGCCCGCCGAGGCCGTGCAGGAACTCCTGCGCGTGAGCGGCACGCAGCTCGACCCGCAGGTCGTGCAGGCCTTCATCGCTGCGCTGCGGCGCGAAACGCCGCCCGGCTGACCGTACGCCGCACAGCACACGGAGCCGGGCGGGACAGTGCACCTGCACTGCCCCGCCCGACGTGAACGACCCCCCCCCCGGAGTCCTTCTCACTTCAGGCCGGACGTCGCCATCACCCCCTCCGTCACGCGCCGCTGGAACAGCAGGTACGCGATCACCATCGGCACGGCCGCCGCCATGGCGGACGCCATCGTCTTCGCGTACGCCACCCCGTACGCGGACTGCACCTGCGTGATTCCCACGGGAATCGTGAGCTTGCTGGTGTCGTTCATCACGATGAACGGCCACAGGAAGTTGTTCCACGCGGCGATGAACGTCACGATGGCGAGCGACACCGTGATGCTCCAGTTGAGCGGCAGGAAGATGCTGAACAGCACCCGCAGCTCCCCCGCACCGTCGATGCGGGCCGCGTCCCCCAGGTCACGCGGAATCTGATCGAAGAACTGCTTGTAGATCACGACCGCGATCGGCGCGGCCAGCTGAGGCAGGATCAGGCCCAGGTTGTCGTTCACGAGGCCCAGGCGGTTCACCAGGATGAACAGCGGAATGATGCTCGCCTGGAACGGCAGCATGAAGCCCGCCATCACCAGCCAGTACAGCCACGTCCGCCCCCGGAACTGCAGCTGCGACAGCGCGAACGCGCACAGCACCGACAGCAGCAGCACCAGCACCGTGATCGCGCCGGACGTGAAGACGCTGTTCAGGTACCAGCGGACGATGGGGCTGTTCTGGAAGATGTACGTGTACGCGCTCACGTCGAAGGTCTGCGGCCACAGGGTGGGCGGGTTCGCGATCGTCTCCTGCTCCGGCTTGAAGGACGTGATGGCCGCCCAGTACAGCGGGAACACCCACAGCAGGGCGAGCAGCACGGTCAGCACCGTGACGGCCACGCCGGGCGCGCGCCGCAGCCGCGTCGCGAGCGTCGGGGCGGGGCGCGTGCCGGTCGCCGTGCCGCCCGGGCGGGTGGTGGTCGTCATACGCTCCCCCGGCGCGTCAGGCGCGCCTGCACGGCCGTGACGAGCGCGATCACCAGCATCAGGACCACGCCGATGGTGGACGAGTACCCGCCGTGCTGCTGCTGGAAACCCTCACGGTACGAGTACAGCAGCAGCACCAGCGTCTTGTCGAAGGGGCCGCCCTGCGTCAGCAGGTAGATCTGATCGAAGATCTTGAACTGCGCGATGAGCTGCAGCAGCAGGATCAGGCTCGTGACGGGCCACAGGTTCGGCCACGTGATCGACCAGAAGAGCCGCTGTCCGGCCGCGCCGTCCAGCGACGCCGCCTCGTAGATCTCGGCGGGAATGCCCTGCAGGCCCGCGATGAACAGCAGCACGTTGAAGCCCACCGTCCACCAGATCGTCACGAGCGCCACGGCGGGCAGCGCCCACACGGGGTCCTGGAACCACGCGACGGTGCTGCCCGTCAGGGTGTTGACCAGTCCGAAGTTCGCGTCCAGCACCCAGTTCCAGACGTTCGTGACGACGCTGACCGGCAGCACGAACGGCAGGAAGAACAGCGCCAGCACCACGTTCTTCAGGCGGTTCAGGCGCACGACCAGCAGCGCCAGCACCAGGCCCACCACCGTGTTCGGGACGGCGGTCAGCAGGATGAACAGCACCGTGTTCAGCAGGGCCGTCCAGAAGGTCGGGTCGCGAAGCAGCCGCGTGTAGTTCTGCAGGCCCACCCAGGCGCCTGCGCCGGTCAGGTCGGCGTTCGTGAAGCTGAGCTGCACCACGCGCAGCGTCGGGTAGATCAGGAACAGCAGGTACAGGATCAGGAACGGCAGGACGAGCAGCGCCGCCGTGCCCGCGCGCCTGCGGTCCAGCAGGCGGCGTTCGGGCGTTCGGGCGGCGGGCGGTAGGGTGTCGAGCATCGCGGGCCTCCTGGGGGCCGGGCGCGTGCAGGCGGACGGGGCGGCGTGCCTGTCCGCCGTGCGCGCGTCCGGGTTACTTCGTGAAGCCCTGCAGGGCCGCCTTGAATTTCGCGATGCCCTGTTCAGGCGTGGCCTGGCCGAGCAGCACCGGTACGAAGTTCACGCCGACCGAGTCGTACACCGGGCCGCCCACCCCGAAGATCGGCACGGTGGGTTCCAGGCGCGCGTCGGTGGCGGAGGTGGCGCTGTACATGGCGTTCGGCTGCAGGGCCTTGAAGGCGGCGCTGCCCTGCGTGGGCAGGTACGCGGGGATGTGCCCGCCGCCCGCCCAGGTCATGCCGCCCTGCTTGTTCACGTACCCGATGAAGGTCATGACGGCCTTGAGCTTCTCGGCGCTCATGGGCGTCTTGCTGTTCGCGGGAATGGCGAGCTCGTGCGAGTCGGCCCAGGTGGCGGTGTTGCCGCCGTACAGGGACGGGAAGCTCATCACGCCGTAGTCGAACTTGATCTGCCCTTTGGCTTTGGCGTCCACCATGGTCGGGACTTCCCAGTTGCCGTTCATCATCATGGCGGCGCGACCGGCGGTGAAGAGGGCGACGCCCGCGGGGTACGTGACGTTCTTGGTGGTGAGGCCCGCCTTGCTCCAGTCGGCCATGACCTGCAGGGCCGCCTTGCCCTTGGTGTCGAGGTCGCCGGTGTACAGTTTGCCGTCCTTGACCATGGTGCCGCCCTGCTGCAGGAACAGGCTGTACCACAGGCGCCACACGCTGGCGGGGTCCTGGTTGGTGCTGAGCGCGACGGGCGTGACGCCGGTTCTGGTCTTGATGGTGTTGAGCGCCGCGGTGAGGTCGGCGACGCTCTTCATGGCGGCCATCTTGCCGTCCGCGCCGATCAGGCCCGCCTTCTTGAGGAGGTCCTTGTTGTAGTAGATGACGAAGGTGTGCGTGTCGAGCGGGAGGGCGTAGAGGTTGCCGGCGTTGCCGCTGGCTTTCGCATCGGTGTTGAGGGTGCCGACGAGGTTCTGCTGGAAGTCGCTCGTCTTGAGGCCCGCGAGGCTGAGGTCGGCCTGCGTGAAGGGCCGCAGGTCTTTCTTCTGGAGTCCGGCGGGGACGGCGGACAGGTGGTACGTCATGACGTCGGGCGTCTGTCCGGACACGACGGCGGTGTGGACCTTGGTGTAGAAGGGGTTCCCCCAGGTCTGGGTGGTGCGCTGCACGACGATGTCCTTCTGGGAGGCGTTGAAGTCGTCCACGATCTGTTTCATGCGGATGCCGTCGCCGCCGCCGAAGAAGTCCCAGAAGACGACGGTGGTGGCCGCGTGGGCGCTGGTGCTGAGGGCGAGACTCAGGGCGAGCAGTGTACGTGTGCGCATGGTATTGCCTCCTCGGCGGGGCAGGGGCAGGGTGTGGGCCCGGCGTCCCTGGTACGGAGTGACGACCCTCGGTGAAATTGTGTTGTGAACGATCACAGCGTAAGTCGGTGTTCAGGCGATGTCAAGATCATCCCGGGCCACGCCCGAACCGACCGCCGCTTCAGGCGGGCGCATGCCGACTCGTCAGCACCGTGAACGACAGCGGCGGCAGCAGCAACGTCACCTTCCCGCCGTCCAGCACCGGCAGCGCGATCGGGCGACTCGTGACCGCGTCCGGCACCTCGAAACTGTTCGCGGCGCGCGGATCTCTGCCGCTCATCTGCCACGCGCCCGTCAGCGACCCCGGCGACACGTCCTCCCAGTTCAGCGTCACCTGCATCGCCTGCCCCTGCGAACGGTTCACGAGGAACACGGCGCCGTCCCCGCTCGGCGCGTCGAAACTGGCCGTCACGTCCAGCAGCGGCACCTCCCCGAACTTCCTCGTCTCGTGCGTCGGCGCGTCCACCAGCACGTCCAGCGAGTCGCCCGCCGCGTGCCGGCTGAACAGCGTCAGCGGGTAGAAGATCGTCTGCCGGAACATCCCGTCCCGGCGCGTCATGATCGGCGCGATCACGTTCACGATCTGCGCGATGCACGCGATCTTGACGACGTCCGCCTTGCGCAGGAACGTCCCCAGCCACTGCGCGACCACCAGCGCGTCCTCCAGGTTGTACACCTCTTCCAGGATGTGCGGCGCTTCGGCCCACTCGCCGTCCCCGCCCGTCGCGCGGTACCAGACGTTCCACTCGTCCCAGCACAGGTACACGTCCTTGCGGGAGCGCCGCTGCGCCTTCGCGAGCCGGATGGCGGCCGCGACCGTGTCCACGTGCTCGTCGAAGTGCACGCTGCTCGCCAGGTAAGAGTCGGTGTCCACCTGTTCCTTCGGCTCGCCCATGTTCGGATTTCCCGCGTAGTAGTGCATCGAGAAGTAGTCGATGTGCTCCCAGGCGCGCTCCAGCACGGTCCGGTCCCAGCTGGGGAAGGTGTCCATCGCGGTGTTCGACGAGCCGCACGCGATGGTCTTGATGCCGGGGTCCGTCCAGCGCATCAGCTTGGCGGCCTCGACGGCCTTGTCGGCGTACGCGGCGGCGTCCAGGTGCCCGATCTGCCAGGGGCCGTCCATCTCGTTGCCCAGGCACCAGTACTTCACGCCGTACCCTTCCCGCTGGCCGTTCGCGGCGCGCAGGTCGCTGTAGTGCGTGCCGGTGGGGAGGTTCATGTACTCCACGAGGTCGGCGGCGTCCTGGATGCTGCCGGTGCCGAGGTTCACGGCCCACATCGGTTCCGTGCCGAGTTCGCGGGCGAAGTCCATGAACTCGTGCGGTCCGAACTGGTTCGTTTCGGTGGAGCGCCACGCGAGGGCGCGGCGGCGGGGCCGCTCGGCTTTCGGGCCGATGCCGTCCTGCCAGCGGTAGCCGGAAACGAAGTTCCCGCCCGGGTAGCGCATGATGCGGTAGTTGGTCTCGCGCAGGGCGGCCATCACGTCGCTGCGCAGACCGCGTTCGTCGGCGAGGGGAGAGGCCGGGTCGTAGATGCCCTCGTAGATGCAGCGTCCCATGTGTTCGGCGAAGCCGCCGAAGATGAGGGGCGAGATCGCGCCGACGGTTCGCCGGGTGTGCAGGGAGACGCGGGCGGTGAGCGCTTCTGGTGTCGTCATGGGGCTCCTGTACGGGTGAGGACCGGGCGTGACGACCCGTGACCCCGGCGGGTGCGGGGCGGGTCTGGCGCGCGGACCATGCGCGGGTGGCTCGCTCCTGGACGGGCGAGACGGGATGGGCTGACAGGTACAGCATACATTGTGATCGTTCACGGTCAAGTCTCCTGGACCGGCTGTGCGGCACGTGGGCGCCCTGTCGGCCGATCACCCCGGGCGGCCTCGCCTCCACGCCCACCCGCCGGACGCCGCGCCTGTCCGGCGCACGGCCAGCATGCTGCCCGGAGAGGGATCGGGACGGAGGTCCGGGCGGGAGCGCTTGACGTCACTGGAAGGCATCGTCTAATCTGTGATCGTTCACAAAAGCAGATCCCTGGAGGAAGACATCCATGACGGGTCACCCCACGTCACCGGCCGGCCCCACGCCCACCGCACGACTCGCCCTGCGCGACATCCACCAGCGCTTCCCCGGCGTGATCGCGCTCGACAACGTCCACCTCGACCTGCACGCCGGGCGTGTCCACGGCCTGATGGGCGAGAACGGCGCAGGCAAGAGCACCATCATCAAGATCCTCAGTGGCACCTACCCCCCCACCTCCGGCACCATCCTGCGGGACGGCACCCCCACCGCCTACCACAGCGCCGCCCATGCCCAGCGCGGCGGCGTCCGCACCATCCACCAGGAACTCAGCCTCGTCCCGATGCTCAGCGTCGCCGAGAACATCTACGCGGGCGCACTCCCCGCCCGCCTCGGCCTCGTGGACCGCCGCCGCCTGCACGACGACACCCGCCGCATCCTTCGGCAGCTCGACCTGAACCTCTCCCCGGACACCCCGGTCGGCGACCTGAGCCTCGCGCAGCAGCAGCTCGTCGAGATCGGCCGCGCACTCGCGCACCGCGCCGACGTCCTGATCCTCGACGAACCCACCTCGTCCCTCACCGAACGCGAGGTCGAGACGCTCTTCCGCATCGTGCGCGACCTGCAGCAGCAGGGCACCGCCGTCCTGTACGTCAGCCACAAGATGAGCGAGATCTTCGCGCTGTGCGACGAGGTCACCGTCCTGCGCGACGGCCGCCACGTCGGGCACCACCAGACGCGCGACGTGACCGAGGACATGCTCGTGCGGCTCATGGCGGGCCGCGACGTGCAGAACGCCTACCCGCCGCGCGGCACCCCCACGGACGAGCTCATGGTGCGCGTCCAGGGTCTCGCCAACGCCACCGCCGGACCATGCAGCTTCGAGCTGCGGCGAGGCGAGATCCTCGGCCTGTACGGCCTGGTCGGCGCGGGCCGCACCGAACTGGCCCGCATGATCTTCGGCGCGGAACCCGCCACCAGCGGCAGCATCGAACTCGGCGGGGAAGCGCTCCGCGTCCGCAGCACCCGGGACGCCGTCGCGGCCCGCATCGGCTACGTCACCGAGGACCGCAAGAGCCTCGGCGTGTTCCTCGACTTCGACGTGGCCCGGAACACCGCCGCCGCCGCCCCCCACCTCGTGCGCCGGGGCCCGTGGTTCGACGCGCCCGCCGAACGCCGCCTCGCCGAAACCTACATCACGCAGCTGCGCGTCAAGACCGGCGGCCCCGACCAGCAGGTCGGCACCCTCTCCGGCGGGAACCAGCAGAAGGTCCTGATCGCCAAATGGCTCGCCATCGAACCGCGCCTGCTGATCGTGGACGAACCCACGCGCGGCATCGACGTGAGCGCCAAGGCCGAAATCCACCGCCTGCTGCGCCGCTTCGCGGACGGCGGCATGGCCGTCATCGTCATCAGCTCCGAACTGCCGGAAGTGATGGGCGTCAGTGACCGCGTCCTCGTGATGCACGAGGGCACCATCACCGCCGAATTCGACCCCGCGCACGCCACCCCCGAGGACCTGCTGCGCGCCGCGAGCGGGCCCACCGCACCCCCCCACCCCGACCCGGCCCCCAGGAGAACCGCATGAACACCAGCCCCTCGCTTCCCGCCGCCCCGCCCCGCGCGAACCTGTTCACGCAACTCACCCGCGTCCGCGAGTTCGCGCTGCTGGTGTTCATCGTGGTGCTGGCCCTGCTGCTGTCCGTCACCAGCAGCAGCTTCGCCAGCACCGGCAACCTCATCGCGGTCGCGCTCGGCCTCGCCAGCAGCGGCATCGTCGCCACCGGCATGCTCGTCACGCTCGCCGCCGGAGGCGTGGACCTCTCGGTCGGGTCCGTCCTCGCGCTCGGCGGAGTGATCGCCGCCGTGGCCGTCAAGGCGGGCGTGCCCGTCCCCGTCGCGTTCCTGCTCGCCGTGCTGTGCGGCAGCCTGACCGGCCTCGTCAACGGCCTGCTCATCACGCGCGTCGGCATCAACCCGCTCATCACGACGCTCGGCACCATGGGCATCGCGCGCGGCGCGGCGTACGTCATCACGCAGGGCTCACCCATCGGCGGTCTGCCCGACAGCTTCGGCGCGCTCGGCCAGAACGACTTTCTCGGCCTGCCGCTCCCCGTGTGGGTGCTGGGCGTCGTGGTGCTCGTCGCGGACTTCCTGATGCGCCGCCTCGCCTGGGCACGCCAGGTGTACTACGTGGGCGGCAACGAGGCCGCCGCCCGCCTGTCCGGCATTCCCGCCGACCGCGTCAAGCTGCGCGTGTACGTCATCTGCTCCACGCTCGCCGCCCTGGCGGGCGTGCTGGGCGCCAGCCGCTTCTCCGTCGCCGCGCCCAGCGAGGGCCTCGGCATCGAACTGATCGCCATCGCGGGCGGCGTGATCGGCGGCGCGAGCCTGTCCGGCGGGCAGGGCCGCGTGCTCGGCGCGTTCCTCGGCGTGCTGCTCGTCGCGATGGTCAACAACGCCATGGTGCTGTACCAGGTGCCCGTGTACTGGCAGCAGATGGTGAGCGGCTCGATCCTGCTCATCGCCGTCGCCAGCGACATCCTCAGTCAGAACGTCCGCCGCCGCCGCGCCATGCGCGCCACGCGCCCCACCCCCTGACCTCCCCCCACCCCGCCACCGAAACCGCCCACCCACCGGGCCTCCCGCCCGACCACAAGGAGCACACCATGAAGCACCGCATCGCCACCGCCGCCCTCCTCTCCACCGTCACCCTCGGCCTGCTCTCCGGCCCCGCCGCCGCGCAGAAAGGCAGCGGCTACGTCATGGTCACCTTCCTGAGCGGCATCGACTACTGGAAGGACGCGTACCGCGGCATGCAGGCCGCCGGGAAGGAACTCGGCGTCAGCACCACCTACACCGGCAGCGTCAACTACGAACTGAACGACAACATCGCCACCCTCGAACAGGTCATCGCCCGCAAACCCGCAGGTATCCTCCTGACCGTCATGAACGCCGACGCGCTCCGCCCCACCATCGACAAGGCCATCAAGGCCGGCATTCCCGTCGTGACCTTCGACGCCGACAGCCCCAAAAGCAACCGCTACGCGTTCCTCGGAACCGGCAACGAACGCGCGGGCGCCGAAGCCGCCAGGTACCTGTGCAGCAAGGTCAGCAGCGGCGAGGTCGCCATCAGCAGCGTGCCCGCCCAGCAGAACCACGTCGAGCGCCGCACCGGCTTCACCAACTACCTCAAGGCGAACTGCCCGAACCTGAAGATCGTCGCCACCACCGACGACAAGACCGACTCGTCCGTCGCCGCCCGCGAGATGGCCAGCGTCCTGCAGGCCCACCCGAACATCAAGGGCATCTTCGCCACCGACGCCGCCGGAGGCGTGGGCGTCGCGCAGGCCGTCAAGGAAGCCCGCATGAACGGCAAGATCAAGATCGTGTCCTTCGACTACGACGAAGGCACCCTCGACAACATCGACAAGGGCGTCATCGACGCGACCGTCGCGCAGGGCACCTGGCAGATGGGGTACTGGGGCCTGAAGATGCTCGACTCGGTCGCCAAGAACCGCATCGCCAGCGTCTCCAACTGGCGCACCGCCAGCATCAGCCCGCTGCCGCCCGTCATCGACACCGGCGTGAGCGTCATCACCAAAGCCAACAGCAAGTTCTGGCGCAAGTAAACGCGTCCACCCGTCCACGTGTCCACAGGTGGACGGGAACGCAGAGGCAGCACAACGGAAGAGGGGGAACGCGAGCAGGACAGCGTTCCCCCTCTCCGTCCGGAACCGGCGGGTCACCACCAGTGGTGAAGCTCAGTCCGCGACACGCTCAGGCGAACGTCCACCCCAGGGCAGTGGCGGCAAGACGTGGACCCACCCACCCGGATATGGCACGTGGCCAGGGTGCGGCCACCCACCTCACCGGCGGGGACGTCGCCTCCGTGTCTGCTGGGCAGACTGAAGGCACGCAGGGATGGGCCGCGTCGGTTCCCGCCCTTCCGTCAGGCACACATGCGCCCGGCCGCTCACGCTTCACCTCACTGCAGCAAAGCGCGGAACCCTGTGGTCCTCGGGGTTCCGCGCATGCTGCTGCGGGATTCAGGGGGTGCGGGAGGAGCGGGCCTGCAGCAGGATCACGACGAGCAGGAACGCGCCGCGAATGACGTTCTGCCAGAACACGTCGATGGAGATGATGCCTTTGCCGTTCTCGAAGTTGAGGATGTTGAAGATCAGGCCGAGGAGCGTCACGCCGACCATGGTGTTGAAGATCGAGCCGCGCCCGCCGCTGAGGAGCGTGCCGCCCACCACGACGCCCGCGATGGCGGTCAGTTCCCAGCCGACGCCTTCGGTCGGCTGACCCGCCCCGAACTGCGCGGCGAGGATCACGCCCGCGAGGCCCGCGAGCAGGCCGGACAGGGTGTACACCAGCAGTTTCGCGTGGTCGACCTGCAGGCCCATCAGGCGGGCGGCGTCCTCGTTGTCGCCGGTGGCGAGCGCGGTGCGGCCCACGCGCGTGAAGCCGAGGAGCGCCATGCCGAGCACGAGGGCCACGGCGAGAATGACGACGGGAACGGGAATCCCGAGCACGTCGCCCTGCCCGATCTGCGCGAAGAGGCCACCCGAATCCACGGACACGGCGGCCTGGTGTGACGCGAGCTGCGCGAGTCCGCGCGCGCCGAGGAACGTGGCCAGCGTCACGATGAACGGCTCGATCCGCAGGCGGATGATCAGGACGGCGTTCAGCAGGCCGACCGCGCCCCCGGCGAGGACGCCCGCCAGGACGCCCAGGGCGGGACCGTGCGGGCTGGCGAGGGCCGCCATGACGCTCGCCATGGCGGCGGTGCTGCCGACCGAGAGGTCGATGCCGCCCGTGATGATCACGAACGTCATGCCGATCCCGATCAGCATGAACATCGAGTTGTAGCGGAAGAAGCTGCTGGCGTTGTAGGCGCTCAGGAAGCCGTCGTAACGCAGGGACGCGAACACGACGAGCGCGACGAGCACGAGGAGCGCGCCGCGCCCGCCGAGCAGGTTCGCGCGGCGGGCGGCGCCGGGGGCGGGGGTGAGGGTCGTCACGTCAGGACCTCCGGTACTGCAGGGCGACGGCGCCGACGATGATGGCGGCCTTGACCATCAGGGCGGCCGCGTCGGGAATGCCTTTCACGAGCAGGGTGTAGCGCAGCAGCTGGATGAACAGCGCGCCGAGCAGCGTGCCGAGCATGGTGACGCGCCCGCCGTTCAGGCTGGTGCCGCCCACGGCGACGGCGGCGATCGCGTCGAGTTCCATGTTCTGCCCCACGAGGTTGCTGTCCGACGAGCTGTTCACGGCGATCACGATCAGCCCGGCGAGGCCCGCGAGCAGGCCGCTGAGGGTGTACACGAGGAGCTTCGTGCGCGTGACGGGCACCCCGGCGAGGCGGGCGGCGTCGGCGTTCCCGCCGACCGCGATCACGTACCGGCCGAACAGGGTGGCGCGCAGGGCCCACGCGGCGAGCGCGAGGAGCGCCAGCATCAGCAGGACCTGCACGCTGATGCCGAGTACGCGGCCCGTGCCGAGCAGCGTGAAGCTCGGCTGCGTGAAGTTCACGAGCGCGCCGCCGCTGATGACCTGCGCGATGCCGCGCCCCGCGATGAACAGCACGAGCGTCGCGATGATCGGCTGGATGCGGAAGCGCGTGACGAGCAGCCCGTTGAACGCCCCGAATAGGCCCGCCGCGAGGACGGGCAGCAGGATGGAGAGCGTCACGCCGAGGTTCGGGCCGAGCCGCTCGTTCAGGAACAGGACCGGGGCGAGCGCGCCGCTGATCGCCATGAGCGACCCGACGGACAAATCGATGCCGCGCGTGGCGATCACGAAGGTCATGCCGATCCCGACGATGACGATGGTGGCGGTCTGCGTGAGGTTGATGTTCAGGGTGTTGAGCGTCAGGAAGTTCGGGGTGGTGACGGCGTTGAACAGCACGAGCGCCACGAGCGCCACGAGGGCGCTGGACACGCCCTGCACGCGCCTGCGCGCAGGCGGTTTCTTCGCGTTGGCGAGGGTGGTCATGACGGGACTCCGGGGTGGGGGTGAGGCGCGGTGGCGGGCAGGACGCTGACAGGGGAGGCGGGATCGTGCGCCATGGCGGCCAGCACGTTCGGCTCGGTCAGGTCGTCTCCGCTCAGGGTGCGGACGCTGTGCCCGTCACGCAGCACGGTGACGCGGTGGCAGCCTTCGAGGAGTTCCTCCAGGTCCGACGAGATCATCAGGACGCTCAGGCCGTCCTGCGCGAGTTCGCTCACGAGGCGCTGCAGTTCGCGTTTGGCACCCACGTCGATGCCGCGCGTCGGCTCGTCGAGGATCAGCAGGTCGGGGTTCAGGCACAGCCAGCGGGCGAGCAGGACCTTCTGCTGGTTGCCGCCGGACAGTTCCCGGATGGGCTGCTCCTCGCCCGCGCAGCGGATGTCGAGCCGCCGGATGAATTCCGTCACGACGCGCGACTGCTCGTCGCGCCGCACGATGCCTGCCCGCGTGAGGTGCGGCAGGAGCGCCAGCGTGAGGTTCTCGCGCACCGACCATTCGGGGATGATGCCGTCGTGCTTGCGGTCCTCGCCGCAGAACGCGAGGCCCGCCCGGATGGCCTGCGCGGGGTTCGTCCACCTGCCTGCCTGCCCGCCGAGCGTGACGGTGCCGCTGGACGGGTCGGCCGCGAAGATCGCGCGGGCCGTCTCACTGCGGCCCGAGCCGAGCAGTCCGGCGAGGCCCGTCACCTCGCCGCGGCGCACGCTGAGGCTCACGCCGTGCAGGTGCGGCGCGGCCCGCAGGTCCTCGACCGTGAGGAGCGTCTCGTCGCCGGGCGTGCCGCGCTCGAAGCCGGTCTGTCCGGCCACCGCGAGCTCCTGCTCCTGGCGGCCCAGCATGCTCGACACGAGGTTCAGTCGGCTGAGCGGCCCGAGTTCCCCCTGGTACACGGTCTGCCCGTCGCGCATGACGGTGATGTGCGTGCACACGGCGTACAGCTCGTCCAGGCGGTGCGACACGAAGATCACGGCGACGCCCTGCGCCTGCAGCTGCCGGATCACGGTGAACA
This sequence comes from Deinococcus aquiradiocola, assembly GCF_014646915.1. Taxonomy (NCBI): domain Bacteria; kingdom Thermotogati; phylum Deinococcota; class Deinococci; order Deinococcales; family Deinococcaceae; genus Deinococcus; species Deinococcus aquiradiocola. The sequence continues at coordinate 200,763 of NZ_BMOE01000003.1, forward strand.
GGCGTTCCACCTCGTGATCGTCGAGCGAGGAGGTGGGTTCGTCCATGACCACGAGGCGCGCGTTCAGCACGAGGGCGCGCGCGATGGCGACCATCTGCTGCAGCGCGAGGCTGTACGACCCGAGGGGCCGCGTGACGTCCAGTTCGATGCCCATGCCGCGCAGCACGTCGGCCGCGCGGGCGCGCGTGCCGCGCCAGTCGATCAGCCCGAAGCGGCGCGTCTCGTGGCCCAGCATGACGTTCTCCGCCACGGACTGCAGCCGCACGAGGTTCACCTCCTGGTAGATGGTGGCGATGCCCGCCTGCTGCGCCTGCAGCGGCGTACTGAAGTTCACGTCGCGTCCGTCCAGGCGGACGGTGCCCGCGTCGCGGCGGTACGCGCCGGTCAGGATCTTGAGCAGCGTGGATTTCCCGGCGCCGTTCTGACCGATGAGGGCGTGGACCTCGCCGGCCGCGACGCTCAGGGCCGCGCCGCGCAGCGCGCTGACGCCGGCGAAGGCCTTGTCGATGCCGCTCATCACGAGGAGTGGGGGGTGGGTCATGCGTCTCCGGGGTGGGACGGGAACGTCCGGGAATGCGAGGGACATCCGGTGGGGTGCCGGATGTCGCGGTGCGGTGCTGGCGGACTGTGGCGAAGCGGGACGTGGGTGTGTGGGGTCAGGGGGCGCCGTTCAGAAGGCGGAGCTCAGCATGGCCTTGGCGTTGGCGGTGTCGAAGAAGCGGTCGTCGTTGATGAGGCGCGGCGCGATCTTCTTGCCTGCGGCGTAGTCCTTCATGGTCTGGAAGGCCTTCACGCCGAAGCGCGGGTTGCATTCGACGGTCGCGCCGAGCTTCCCGGCGATGATCGCTTCGAGCGCGGACTTCTGCCCGTCGATGCTGACGAGGGTGATGTCCTTGCCGGGCTTGCGGCCGGCCGCTTCGAGGGCCGTGATGGCGCCGAGGGCCATCTCGTCGTTATGGGCGTACACGGCGGTCGCTTCGGGGTGCGCCTGGATGAGGGCCTCCATGACCTTGCGGCCCTCGTCGCGGGTGAAGTTGCCGGTCTGCGCGGCGATCACCTGAATGCCGGGGTACTTGGCGATGTAGTCGTGGAAGCCTTTCTCGCGGGCGATGGCGGGGGAGGAGCCGGTGCTGCCGAGCAGTTCGATGACCTTGGATTTGCCGCCGGTGCTCTTGACGAGCCATTCGGCGGCGCGTTGCCCTTCGGCGTAGAAGTCCGAGCCGATGAACGCCACGAAGTCCCGGCCGGGCTTGGCGACGGTCTCGTCGACGTTGCGGTCGATCACGAAGAGGGGAATGCCGGCCTTCTTGGCTTCCAGCACGACGGGCGTGAGGGGCTTCTCTTCCCTGGGCGTCAGGAAGATGGCGTCGACGCGCTGGGCGATGCAGCTTCGGACGTCGCTGGCCTGTTTGGCGGCCGAGCCGTTGGCGTTGGTGAACACGAGCTGCCAGCCGAGGCGTTTGGCTTCGTCCTGCATGCTCTTGGTCTGTGCGAGGCGCCAGGGATTGTCCATCTCGGACTGGTTGAAGCACACGCGGTACGTGGGTTTCACGGCGAGTTTGGGCAGGGCGGTCTGGGCGTAGGCGATGGTGGCGACGGCGGCGGTGGCGGTCAGGGCGATGAGGCGTGCGTTCATGGGGTCCCTCCAGGGATGTGGGGTGGGCGTGCGGGAGGCCGGCCCTGGGGGGCTGGCGTGCGGGTGGGACGGATCGGGGGGCAGGTGTGCGACCGGCCGGATGGATTGAGTGAACGATCACATCATAGGCAGACATGAACGTCCCGTCAAGATGCCTGGCCGCCCGGACCGGCCGGGGCGACCGCACACCAGGCCGACCGGCCGAGTCCGAATTTTGCACCGCTGGGCGGCTGACAGGGGAGAGCATCCGCCTCGCGGGATGCAGGGTGTCCGGCCCTGCCCGGGTGAGCCTTGACAGTGGATTCCGGCTGCACCTATGCTGTGAACGTTCACAGAGACGCCGTTCGACCCGACGCCCGGCCCAGCCCGGGCCGCCGGACCCCTGTCCCCACGCCACACCAGACCCCCCCCAGGAGCCGCCCGTGACCTCAACCCGACCCCTCCCACCGGACACGTACACCGTCGGCATCGACTTCGGCAGCGAGAGCGGCCGCGCCGTCGTCGTCCGTACCCGCGACGGCCACACCCTCGCCGAAGCCGTCACCCCCTACCGCCACCTCGTCATGGACCAGGCCCTTCCGGACGGCACGCCCCTGGGGCGCGAATGGGCGCTCCAGCACCCGCAGGACTACCTCGACGTGCTGCAGCAGGCCGTGCCCGAGGCCCTGAAGCTCAGCGGCGTGCAGCCCGGCGAGGTGGTCGGCGTCGGCATCGACTTCACCGCCTGCACCGTCCTCCCCACCCTCGCGGACGGCACGCCCCTGTGCTTCCTGCCGGACCTCGCGGCCCGCCCGCACGCCTGGGTGAAGCTCTGGAAGCACCACGCCGCGCAGCCGCAGGCGGACCGCATCAACGCCGTCGCCGCCGAACGAGGCGAACCCTGGCTCGCCCGTTACGGGAACCGCGTCAGCAGCGAATGGCTGTTCGCCAAGGCCCTGCAGGTCCTCGAAGAGGACCCCGGCATCTGGGCGCGCACTGAGCGCTTCATCGAGGCTGCCGACTGGGTGGTGTGGCAGCTGACCGGCACCGAAACGCGCAACGCCTGCACCGCCGGGTACAAGGCCATGGTGCAGGACGGCCGGTACCCCAGCCGCGAGTACTTCGCGGCCCTCAACCCGGACTTCCGCGACGTGACGGACCTGCTCGGTCAGACGTTCGCGCCGCTCGGCGCGTGCGCCGGGTCCCTCACCGCGCAGGCCGCCCGCTGGACCGGCCTGCCGGAAGGGACGCCCGTCGCCGTCGCGAACGTGGACGCGCACGTGACCGCGCCCGCCGCGGGCGTGACCGGCCCCGGCCAGCTCGTCGCGATCATGGGCACCAGCACCTGCCACGTCCTGATCGGCGACACGCTCGCCGACGTGCCCGGCATGTGCGGCGTGGTGGACGGCGGCATCGTCCCCGGCGCGTACGGGTACGAGGCCGGGCAGAGCGGCGTGGGCGACATCTTCGCGTGGTTCGTGCGGCACGCCGTGCCCGCTGAGTACACCGCGCAGGCGGAACGTGAGGGCCTCAGCGTGCACGCGCTGCTGGAACGCGAGGCGGCCCGCCAGTCGCCCGGGCAGCACGGCCTGATCGCGCTCGACTGGTGGAACGGGAACCGCAGCGTCCTCGTGGACGCGAACCTCAGCGGCGTGGTGGTCGGCATGACGCTCGCCACGCGCGCCCCCGACCTGTACCGGGCGCTGATCGAGGCGACGGCCTTCGGGACGCGCGTCATCGTGGAGAACTTCGAAGCGAACGGCGTTCCCGTGCACGAACTCGTGATCGCGGGCGGCCTGAAACGCAACCGGCTGCTGATGCAGATCTACGCGGACGTGACGGGCCGTCCCCTCAGCGTGCTGGACGCCGAGCAGGGCCCCGCGCTCGGGAGCGCCATGCACGCGGCCGTCGCGGCGGGCATCTACCCGGACATCCACGCGGCGGCGACCGCGATGGGCCGCGTGACGCGCGCCGCGTACCTCCCCGTGCCCGAGCACGTCGCCGTGTACGACCGCCTGTACGCCGAGTACGTCACGCTGCACGACTACTTCGGGCGCGGCCTGAACGACGTCATGAAACGCCTCAAATCCCTCGCGCACGCCGCCGGGCAGCCCACCCCGGCCGCCCAGGTCCCGCAGCAGGTGAGCGCGTGACCCGCCCGGACGCGCACGGCGCGCTGCGCGAGGAACTGACGCGCCTGCACCTGGAACTCCCCCGCAACGGCCTCGTCACGTGGACGAGCGGCAACATCAGCGCCCGCGTCCCGGAGGGCCTGCTCATCAAGCCGAGCGGCGTGACCTTCGAGGACCTCACGCCGGACGGCATGGTCCTCACGGACGCGGACGCGCAGGTGCTCCACCCTGGCCTCAGCCCGTCGTCCGACACGGCCACGCACGCGTACATCTACCGGCACCTGCCGGACGTGGGCGGCATCGTGCACACGCACAGCCCCTACGCGACCGCGTGGGCCGCGAACGCCCGCGAGATCCCCTGCTTCCTGACCGCCATGGCCGACGAGTTCGGCGGTCCCGTTCCCTGCGGCGGGTTCGCCCTGATCGGCGGGGAGGAGATCGGCGCGGAGGTCGTGCGCGTCCTGCGCGGGCACCGTTCGCCCGCCATCATCCTGCAGAACCACGGGGTGTTCACCATCGGTCCCACCGCGCGCGCCGCGCTCAAGGCGGCCGTGATGGTGGAGGACGTGGCGCGCACCGCGTACCTCGCCACGCAGCTCGGGTCGCCCGTGCCGCTCGCGCAGGCCGACATCGACCGGCTGCACCACCGTTACACGCACGTGTACGGCCAGCGGCCCGCCTCGCCGGACTCGTCCGCTCCCGCCGCCCCGGTCGCCCCCGCCTCCACCTCACTCCAGGGAGAACAGCACGCGTGAAACACCTCCAGCACCCCGAACTGTGGTTCGTCTGCGGCTCGCAGCACCTGTACGGCCCCGAGACGCTCGAACAGGTCGCCGCGCACGCCACCGAGATCGCCGGCGCGCTCGGCGCGAGCCCCGCCGTCCCCCTCAAGGTCGCCGCGAAAGGCGTCCTCACCACCCCGGACGAGATCCGCGCCCTGTGCCTCGCCGCGAACGCTGACCCCACCTGCGCGGGCCTGATCCTGTGGATGCACACCTTCAGCCCCGCCAAGATGTGGATCGGCGGGCTGAGCGTCCTCAACCGGCCCTTCGTGCACCTGCACACCCAGTACGACCAGCACCTCCCCTGGGACCGCATCGACATGGACTACATGAACCTCAACCAGTCCGCGCACGGCGACCGCGAGGCGGGCTTCCTGCACACCCGCATGCGCCTGAACCGCAAGGTCGTCGTCGGGCACTGGAGCGACACCGAGGTGCAGGACCGGCTGGGCGCGTGGTCCCGCGCGGCGTGGGCGTACCACGACTGGCAGGGCGGCAAGGTCGTGCGCTTCGGGGACAACATGCGTCAGGTGGCCGTCACGGAGGGCGACAAGGTCAGCGCCGAGATGCGTTTCGGGTTCAGCGTCAACACGTACGGCGTCGGCGACCTCGCCGCGCGCGTCGCGGCCGTCACGGAGGGCGACGTGGACGCCCTGATCGGCACGTACCTGGACGCGTACGACGTCGCGCCGGAACTGCGGCCCGGCGGGGACCGGCACGCCTCCCTGCGGGACGGGGCGCGCATCGAGGCGGGCATGCGCGCCTTCCTCGACGAGGGCGGCTACCTGGCGTTCACCGACACCTTCGAGGACCTGCACGGCCTGAAACAGTTGCCGGGCCTCGCCACGCAGCGCCTGATGCAGGAAGGCTACGGCTTCGGCGGGGAGGGCGACTGGAAGACGGCGGCCCTCGTGCGCGCCATGAAGGTCATGGCGGACGGTCTGCCGGGCGGGACGAGCTTCATGGAGGACTACACGTACCACCTCGCGCCGGGCTCGCATCAGGTGCTCGGCTCGCACATGCTGGAGGTGTGCCCCAGCATCGCGCAGGCGAAACCGCGCCTGGAGGTGCACCCGCTCGGCATCGGCGGCAAGGACGACCCGGTGCGCCTCGTGTTCGACGCGGCGTACGGCCCGGCCATCAACGTGTCGCTGGTGGATCTCGGGAGCCGCTTCCGGTTCATCGTGAACGAGGTGACGAGCGTGCCGCACCCGGACCTGCCGCAGCTGCCGGTCGCGCGGGCCGTGTGGGAGTGCCTGCCGGACTTCAAGACGGCGTGCGCCGCGTGGATCTACGCGGGCGGCGCGCACCACACCGGGTACAGCACGGCCGTCACCACCGAGATGATCGAGGATTTCGCCGCGATGTCGGGCGTGGAACTCGCCGTGATCGACCGGGACACGCGCCTGCGTGACTTCCGGCAGGACCTCCGGTTCAGCGACCTGTACCACGTGCTCGCGCAGGGCCTGCGTGCCTGAACGCCCGCGCCGGACCCTGCGCGCGGCTGGCCTCGCCCTGCTGCTGGGCGGGGCGCTGGCGCTCGGCGGGAGCGGCCCCGTCCAGCCGACCCTGCACGGCGACCTGGACGTGCACGACCCGACCCTGCTGCCGCTGCCGGGCGGGTACCTGGTGGCCGGGACGGGCTTCGAGGACGTGGACGGCGGCGCGCTGCGCCTCAAGACGAGCGCGGACGGGATCACGTGGCGGGACGCCGGGCCGCTCCTGCACGCGCAGCCCGGCTGGGTGAAGGCCCTGCTGGGGTCGTCGCCGCCGAACCTGTGGGCGCCGAACCTCACGCTCCGCCGGACCGGGACGGGCGCGCGGGCCTTCCTGTACTTCTCGGCGTCCACCTTCGGGCGCAACGCGAGCGGCATCGGCCTGATGACGAACGACCGCCTGACGCTCGCCCGGCCCGCAGGCGGCTGGCAGGACCGCGGGCTGGTGCTCGCGAGCCGCGCCGGGGACGACTTCAACGCCATCGACCCGGCCCGCCTCGACGCGCGGGACGGCCGGGCGTGGCTCGTGTACGGGTCGTACTGGGACGGCATCAGGCTGCGGGAACTCGACCCGGAGGGCGGCCTGCTGCGCCGGGCGGACACGCCCACGTACCGGCTCGCGTCGCGCGCGGGCGGCCCCGTCGAGGCGGCCAGCCTGCTTCAGCGCGGCCCGTACACGTACCTGTTCGTGTCCTTCGACCGCTGCTGCGCGGGCCTCGCCAGCACGTACCGCATCATGGTGGGCCGCGCGCGGGACGTGAAGGGCCCGTACCTCGACCGCGCCGGGCGACCGATGCTGCAGGGCGGCGGGACCGAACTGCTCGCCACCGGCGGACGCGTGACCGGGCCGGGCGGGCAGGAAGCGTACCGTGACGGGGCGCAGGACCGCCTCGTCTATCATCAATACGACCGCGAGCGGGGCGGGACGAGCCAGCTGCAGACGACGCCCCTCCTGTGGGACGAGGACGGCTGGCCGCACCTGCCCCCGCCGCCCGGAGGCACCCCATGACCACGAATCCCACCCCGCCCACGACTCCTGAACCTCCCGCCCCGAACGCCGTCACTCACCCGGCTGCCGTCCTGACCGGGCCGGGCACGTTCGCGTTCGTGCAGCGGCCCACGCTGCCGCTGCAGCCGGGCGAGGTGCGCGTGCAGGTCGGCACGGTCGGCGTGTGCGGCTCGGACATCCACATGTTCACGGACGGCCGCATCGGCACGACGGTCGTGTCGTCGCCGCTGGTGCTCGGGCACGAGTTCATGGGCGTCGTCAGCGAGGCCGCGCCCGGCACCGTGGACGGCGACGGGCAGCCGCTGCGGGCGGGGGACCGCGTGGCGGTCGAGCCGCACGTCGCGTGCGGGCACTGCCGCGAGTGCCGCGAGGGCCACCCGAACCTCTGCACGGACCACACCTTCATGGGCGTGTACCCGCGCGACGGGGCGCTGCAGCGTGAACTGAACGTGCCCGCCCACAACGCCTTCCGCCTGCCGGACGCCATCAGCGACGCGGGCGGCGCGATGCTCGAACCGCTCGGGGTGGCGCTGCACGCCGTGCGGCTCGGGCACGTGCGGGTGGGGGACCGGGCGGCCGTGGTGGGCGCCGGGCCGGTCGGGCTGCTGATCGTGCGGCTGCTGGCCCTCGCGGGCGTCACGGACCTGCACGTCACCGAACCGCTCGCGTGGCGGCGCGAGCTGGCGGCGGACCTGGGCGCCACGAGCACCGACGCGGCCTTCACCGCCGCGCACGACAGCCGGTACGACGTGGTGTACGAGGCGGCGTGGGCGGACGCGTCGGTGCAGGACGCCGCCCTGCTCGCGCGGCCCGGCGCGCGCGTCGTGCTGGTCGGCATTCCCGGCGACGACCGCATGGAGGTGCAGCACTCGCTGGCGCGTCGCAAGGGCCTGAGCCTGATCTTCTCGCGCCGCATGGCGCACACGTACCCGCAGGCGATCCGGCTCGTGACGTCCGGACAGGTGGACGTGGACCGGCTCGTGAGCGACGTGTTTCCCCTCAGCGGCGTGGCGCGCGCCTTCGAACGGCACGCCGCGTACGGGCCGGGCGTCGTCAAGGTGATGGTGGACCTGACCGTACAGGACGACCCGGACGCACCCACGCAGGTTCAGGAGGTGACGGCGTGACCGTTCACGGCACCCAGGCCCGCAGCGAGCGGCACGGCACCCTCCCGGACGGCCGCCCCGTCACGCTCTACACCCTGCAGTCCGGTCCGCTCACCGTGCAGCTCAGCGAGTACGGCGCGCGCATCGTGCGCGTCCTCGCCCCGGACCGGCACGGCACGCCCGGCGACGTGACGCTCGGTCACGACACGCTCGCCCCCTACCTGAACCCCGAGCAGACCCCGTACTTCGGCGCGACCGTCGGCCGCTACGCCAACCGCATCGCGCACGGCACCTTCAGCCTCGGCGGGCACACGTACCGCCTCGCCACCAACAACGGCCCCAACCACCTGCACGGCGGCCCCGGCGGCCTCGACCACGTCCTGTGGCACGGCGAGCAGGACGGCCCGGACCGCGTCACCTTCCGCACCGTCAGCCCGGACGGGCACGAAGGCTACCCCGGCGAACTGACGCTCACGGTCACGTACACCCTGACGGGCGGCACGCTCAGCTTCGGCGTGACCGCCACCACCACGCGCGCCACGCCCGTCAACGTCACCAACCACGCCTTCTGGAACCTCGCGGACGGCGGCGCGGGCAGCGCCATGCGGCACGACCTGCAGCTCGCCGCCTCGCAGTACCTGCCCATCGACGAGACGTCCATCCCGCTCGGCACCGTGCAGGACGTGAACGGCACGCCCTTCGACTTCCGGCGGGCCGCGCCGGTGGGGGAGAAGGTGAACCTCCCGGACGAGCAGCTGCGGCGCGGCGCCGGGTACGACCATCACTTCGTGCTGCCGGACGCGGGCGGCGCGCTCCGGTGGGCGGCGACCCTGCACGACCCCGTGAGCGGGCGCACCCTGGACCTGCACACGACCGAGCCGGGCCTGCAGGTGTACAGCGGGAACTTCCTCGACGGCAGCGTCGCCGGGCGCGGCGGGACCGCCTACCCGCACCGCAGCGCCGTGTGCCTGGAGCCGCAGCACGCGCCGGACTCGCCGCATCACCCCGAGTGGCCGTCCGTGATCCTCCGGCCCGGCGAGACGTACCGCACCCGCAGCGAGTTCCGTTTCGGCGTGCGGCACGACCCGCAGTCCCGCTGAGTCTTCACGCCGCGTGGCGGGCCTCATCCCGTACGCCTTGATGGAATCTTGAAAGACTTCTCACCGTACAGTGTGGGCATGCCGACCGCGCTGACCGACCTGCTCACGCACCCGCTCCTCACGCACGCCCCCCTGGCCCTGCAGCTCAGTGCCCTGCAGCTGGTGGCGCTGCTGCTCGCCGCGCTGGCCGCCAGTCACGCGTACCGCCGTATGCCCGGCAGCGACCGCGCCGGCACCCTCAGCTTCAGCGCCCAGGTCATGCTGGCCGTCGCCCTCCTCAGCATCGTCCTCACCGCCAACCTGCCCACCAGCGACGCGCCCGGCCACGTGGACGCCGCCCTGATGGTCCGTATCGTGCTGGGCGGCGCCTTCGTCAGCGCGTGGCACACGCTCCGCACCCGCCTCACCCCGCTGCGCGCCACGCGCCGCGACTGAAGCCGGAACCCGCGGACCGGACGACCCCCGCAGGAAGACGACAGCACGGACGGCGTGGGCGACCCAGGTTCATGGGTCGCCCACGCCCCTGCAGCGGAGGCATGGAGAGGGATGAGTCTGCTCCTCAGTTTCGCACTAAGGGAGATTAGTGCGAAAGCCGAGACCGGGTCTCGTCGGCCTCACGGGCACGCCGTGGTCCCCCCCCCCTCCCGTCCCCCTCAGAACTGTTCGGAGGCCCCTTCCTGGCCTTCCTGTGAGGCCGACCCTTGAAGGCCATCTGCACCGACCGAGCAACTGTTTTGTGCGCGTCCAAATTGCGTCATACAGGTTCGTGCGGGAAAGCTATGACGATTTCCTCTCACGCCTGACATGTTCCTGTGAGATTCTCCTCATACGATGGAAGGCATGCAGCTTCTGCCGGTCGCCCAGGTCATCAACCACACGCTCGACACCTCCGGCCCCACCGTGCTGGAGTTCGCGTTCGCCGACTCCTCCCTGAACACCACCCTGCAGATGCTGGACGGTCAGCTGCTGCGCCTGAAGAGCAACTTCCTGCCCGCGTGGTCCGTGTCGCTCGCGGACGCGGGCGTGTCGCCGCAGGCGGTGACGGAAGCGAACCTGCATGGCGGCGGCCTGGACGGCGGACTCGCGTACCTGCTGGAGCGCGGGCACCTCGACGAGCCGGAACTGCAGGCCCTCGCACGCGAGCGGGCCCTGACGGCCCTCGTCCCGATCGTCGGACGGTCCGGTATCGTGCAGGTGCACGCGGGCGGGAACGCGAGCGCCTTCCTGGCGGGCAGCGACGGCCTGCAGGTGCTGCAGAAGGCCGAACGGCTCGTGCACGTGATGGGCGAAGCGGAGCGCGCCCTGCAGCCCTCGCAGCGGTTCGAGGTGTCCCCCACCGCGTCCCTCCCGGCCGGGAGTGGCGGGCACGCCGAACGCGTGTACCGCGCCGCGATGCGCGGCCTGACGCTCGCGGAACTGTCGCAGCGTCTCCCGATGCGCTGGGACCGCCTGACACGCGAGGTGACGGCCCTCACCGAAACCGGCGCGCTGCGCGCCCAGGACGCCCGCGGTCCCCGGCAGGTCCGGCCACGCCTGCAGGCGGGCGACACCGCGCCGGACTTCTGCCTGCCCGCCATGAACGGCTCGGACCTGCGCCTCAGCGACCTGCGCGGCCAGCCGGTGTGGCTGGTGTTCAACCGCCAGAGCACCTGCGCGCTCTGCAACCCGCACAACGCGCAGCTCATCGCGCTGCACGGCCGCCTGCGCGCCCTGGGCGTGAGCGTCGTGACGGTCTGGGGCAGCACCGTGGAGGACCTCCGGGACGGCGTGGGCCGACTCGTGCCGCCGTACCCGGTGCTCGCCGACCCGAACGACGAGACGTACGACGCGTACGGCCTGCACTTCAGCTGGGCGGGCACCCTCGACCCGCGCAACCTGCCGACCCTGCTGCAGGGCGTCCGCATGATGGGCGCGAAGGCCCTGAAGAGCGACGGGGAGTTCACGCGCATGCCCGCCGAGTTCCTCATCAACCCGGACGGCACCGTGCACCGCGCGCACTACAACGCGTACGGCAGCGACTGGCTGCCGGTGGAGGACGTGCTGGCGTGGGAGGACGCCCTGCGGCGCGCCTGAAGTCCGGGTGCTACTCTGACCGTGTGCCCCGTGGGGCCGCTGGAGGACGCTACTCTTGACGCTCGTTCGCGCTTCTGACCATCTGGCGCTCGTGAACCTGACGGACCAGGCCCTGCGGGTGCGGGCCGTGCAGGCCGCGAGCACCTATGACCTCGACACGCTGGTGACGCTGATGCAGGCGTACATGACGACCGCGAGCCGCAAGGGGGCCCGCACGAGCCGCAAGACGCTCGACGCGTACTCGCTCGCCGTGCGGGACTTCGTGCCGTGGGCGCAGGCGAACGGGGTGACGCTGCTGCGTCCCGGCCTGCGGGACGGCGGGCGGTACGTCGCGCACCTGCAGACGCGCGACTCGCAGGGCCAGGGGAAGCGCGGCCGCCTGTCGCCCGCCACCGTCGCGCAGTACGTGGCCGGCGCGCGCGCCCTGTACCGCGCGCTGCGCTGGGCGGGCGCGACCGAGGCGCAGCCGTTCGAGGACGCGCACGTGCCGCCCGACCCGACGCCCGGCATCGTCAAGAACCCGCCGTACATGGACGAGATCGACGCGGCCCTCGAACACTGCGACGCGCGCCTCGCGGCGCTGCTGCTGCTGTGCGCGCACGGCGGCCTGCGCATCACGGAGGCGCTGCAGCTGCGCGTGCCGGACGTGCAGGGCACCCGGGCCGTGGTGCACGGCAAGGGCGGCAAGACGCGCGTGGTGCCGCTCTCCCGCCGCCTGCGCGACGCGCTGCGTGCCCTCCCGGCACTGGGCGAGGACGGGCACCTGTTCGGGTGGACGTACCCGCAGGCCACGTACCGCATGCAGAAGGCGTTCCGCGCGGCCGGACGGGCGGACGCGTGGCGCGGCTTCCACGCGGCCCGCAAGCACAGCGGGACGCGCCTGTACTCCGCCACCAAGGACTTCACGCGCGTCGGGCTGTTCCTGGGGCACAGCAGCGTCGACACCACCCGCCGCTACGTCGCGGTCGAGCAGGACGACGTCGCGAGCGAGGTCGAGGGCTTCTGACCCCGGACTGAGGCTGCACGTCCCGTGTCTGTACGCGACCTCACACGCGCGTCCCCCCCAACGGGCGGGGTGTGCCGCATGCTGCTGCAGGCGCACAATACGGTGAAATGAGCCGGAGCGAAGTGAGTCCCTGGACAGCAAAACGGTCCTCGGAAGGCGCGGCGGACAGCGGCACCCCGGCCAGGGCCGGACGCCACGACCCGTCGCCCACTCCGGCTGGCCCTCACGCTGCCCCGAACCCCGCCGCGATCACGCCGCCCGCGCCGAGGCGCGCGCCGATCATCGAGGGTGGCTTCACGCACGACGCCCTGCCGGACCTGTTCCGGTACCTGTGTTCCCGCGCGGAGTCGCTGATCTGGGAGCTGTCCACCCTGGCAGGCACCTTCGAGATGGTCATCGACCGGGGCACGCCGGTCGACGTGATGTTCCGCCCGGTGCGGCCCATCGGCGCGCAGGTGGGCATCAGGGCCCTGCGGATCCTGTTCCGGCAGGAGGGCGGGCGCTTCACCGTGCGGCGCGGCGAGCCGACCACGCCGCGGCAGACGCTGCATCAGAACGCCGAGAACCTGCTGATCGAACTCGCCACGCTCGACGACGAGTCCTCCGCGTCCGCCGTGATGAGCGGCACGACCTTCGACGTGTCCGCCGAACTCGACCTCGTGAAGGACCTCGCGCCGGAAGACCACCGCACCGCGTTCCGGACGCGGACCGAGCACGTGCCGCTGATCGACGTGCTGCAGCTGTTCAGCGTGAACCGGCAGGCATTCTGGGTGCAGCTGATCGGGCCTCAGGAGCGGCACATCGGGCGGCTGGAGATCGTGGCGGGCGAGGTGTTCGAGGTGGAGTACGGTCCGCTCCGGAAGGGGCGGGCCTTCACGTCGCTGCTGAAGCACGCCGAGCACGCCGTGGTGGACGTGACGCCGATCCTGTCGGCGGAACTGAAGCTGCTGGCCGCGTCGCGCGAGCACGTGCCGCTCGGGCGGCTGGACGCGCTGCTGATGCAGGAGATCCTGTCGGGCCGACTGACGGAGGACGGCCGCAAGGGCCGCCGCGTGAAGAGCAGCACCCTGGTGGACACGGTGGACGGCGCGCTCAACACCCTGGCGGGCACGCAGGTGGAGGCCGCGCCAACCAGTGCCGGCCCGGCGAGGGCCGAGGCGCCGGAGAAACCGGCGGGCGGCCTGCTGGGTCGCCTGTTCGGCCGCCGGCGCGGGTAGGGCGGGTCGGTGTCTAGACTGGTGCGGCCGAACTGGTACGGGGACGGTGTCGGTCATGAATCAACACTTATTTTATATAAACGACGAACCCGCAGACGATGCGCCCGGTGCGTTTGCCCAAACACGTCGCCAGGCACACCGGTTCATCCGCTCTGCTCCTCGGCGTACATTCGCACGAGATGCGGGTTCTCCACCCCGAGTCTCGCCGCGACCTGTTCGATGCTGCGCAGCTGCCGGTAGTAGCGTCGTCCGGCGGCGTGCCGCAGTCCGCGCCACGCCTGATACGTGACGTTGGCCTTGAGGCAGAGCGTGAAGACGCGGGCGCGCAGCTGGTTCTGGTCGGGGAAGTCCACGACGGGGGTGGGCGTGCTGAAGAGTGCGCCGCCGCCCACCTGTTCCGCGTGGGGCCGCAGGACGCGTTCGAGGTCCATGCTGATCGGCACGGTGCGGTCCGGGAGGGTCAGGGTGCCGTCCGTGAAGGACACGTGCGTCCAGCGAAGCGCGAGCACCTCGGCGGTGGTCAGGCCGCTGTGCGCGCCGAGGAGCAGCATGACGCGCTCGGGGAGGTCCGCCTGCGCGAGCAGCCTGGAGACCTCCTCGTCCGTGTAGTAGTGCCGGTGCTCGCCGGGCGTGACACGGGCGCGTTCGAGGAGACTGAACGGGTCGAGGTTGCTGGGGATGACGCCCACCTGCCGGAAGATGCGGTAGAACTTGCGGGCCTGGCTGAGCCGCGTGTTGATGCTGGCGGCGGACTGCGCGTAGCGCTGTTCGAGGTGCAGTTTGTAGTCCGCGCCGAACTGCGGGGCCGGTTCGGTCAGCGCGTACCCTTCCGCCTGAGCCCAGGCGAGCAGGTCACGGAAGGCGCTGAAGTAATTCTTGTGGCTGTGGCTGCCGGGCGCGGCCTTGAAACGCGGCGACATCAGCGTCCACGCGCCCTCGGTGTCGAAGCGGTCGAGGGCCACGCGCAGCTGCTGGGCTTCATCCTGCTCCGGCAGCTGCTGCAGCTGGGTGAGGGCACGCTGGTAGACGGAATCACGGTCGGGCACGACCATCACCTCCACGGAGAAACGGCAGGGAACGAATGGGAGCGGTACGAGGGACAGCGCGGGCGGAACGGGACAGACGAACGGCGGGGTGCGGGCACAGGAAGACCCTTATTGTATAAAATAACAGATGATACCCGCTCAGCCAAGTCCCGCACCTCACCCTGCACGCCCCCCAGCACGGTAAGGTGATCCGTCATGACCACCACCCCACCCCCCCTCGAACGGTACTTCGGCATCCGCGCCGCCGGAAGCACCGTCCCCAAGGAACTCCGCGCGGGCCTCACCACCTTCCTCACCATGAGCTACATCCTGTTCGTGAACCCCCAGGTGCTCTCCAGCGCCGTCCACATCCCGAACGCCTTCGTGCAGCTCCTCATGGTGACCGCCATCTCCGCCGCCGCCGGCAGCCTCATGATGGGCCTCATCGCCCGCTACCCCTTCGCGCAGGCGCCCGGCATGGGCCTCAACGCCTTCTTCGCGTACACCGTCGTCGGCAGCATGAAGATCCCCTGGCAGACCGCCCTCGGCGCCGTCTTCATCTCCGGCGCGCTCTTCGTGCTGCTCAGCGCCGTCGGTGCGCGGCAGGCCATCGTGCGCGCCATCCCGCTCGGCCTGAAGTTCGCCATCACGGCCGGCATCGGCACCTTCCTCGCCTTCCTCGGCCTCAAGAACGCCGGCATCGTCGTCAGCAACCCCGCGACGTTCCTCGCGCTCGGCAGCCTCACCACGCCCAGCGTGTGGCTCGCGCTGCTCGGCGTGATCCTCAGCGCCGTGCTCATCACGCGCCGCGTGACGGGCGCCGTCCTGTGGGGCATCCTCGCCACCACGCTCGTCGCCGTGCTGCTGCGCCTCCCCGTCTACCCCGGCGGCGCGAACGGCGCGCTGCAGGCCTTCCCCGGCTTCCAGGGCAGCGTCGCCGGGATCTTCGGTGCGCCCGTCTGGCCCGGCGACCTCTTCGGGCAGCTCGACCTCGCGGGCGCCCTCGGGCTGGGCGTGCTGAACGTCGTGTTCACGTTCTTCTTCGTGGACTTCTTCGACGCGACCGGCACCCTCACCGGCCTCGCGCAGCGCAGCGGGTACCTCGACGCGAACGGCGACATGCCGCGCGCCCGGCGCACCTTCGCCATGGACGGCCTCGCCGCCATGTTCGGTGCCGTGATGGGCACCAGCACCACCACCGCCTACGTGGAGAGCGCCAGCGGCATCGGCGAGGGCGGCCGCACCGGCCTCACGGCCGTCACGGTCGGCGTGCTGTTCCTGCTGAGCATGTTCCTCTGGCCGCTCGCAGCCGCCATCCCGGCCGCCGCGACCGCGCCCGCCCTGATCCTCGTGGGCGCCATGATGCTCGAAGGGGTCGTGCACGTCACGTGGAACGACATGAGCGAGGCACTGCCCGCCTTCCTGACGATCATCGCGATGCCGCTCACGTTCAGCATCGCGAACGGCGTGAGCCTCGGCGTCATCAGCTACTGCCTCATCAAGCTGCTCAGCGGCCGCGGCCGCGAGGTGCACCCCGTGCTGTACGGCGTGGCGCTGCTGCTCGTCGCCCGGTACGCATTCCTCGCGGAAGGCTGAGCCGCCCTCCCCCAACTCCGGCGGGCCAGCAACAGGGTGCTGGCCCGCCGCGCCTTTCCCGTGTGGCGTCCGTTCTAACCGGTCACGGGCTCGGGACCGGCCACGGTCACGCGGTTGCGGCCCGCGTTCTTGGAGGCGTACAGCGCCTCGTCCGCCGCCTGAAGGGTGCGTTTCACGTCGGTGCGGCCGTCCAGCACCGCCAGCCCGAAGCTCGCGGAGGTGCGCAGCCCCGGCGCGGCATCTGTCCAGTCGAGGCGTTCCATCAGGACGCGCAGGCGCTCACACACCTCCAGCGCCACCTGCACCGTCACGGCCGGAAAGATCAGAATGAACTCCTCACCCCCGAAGCGCGCGACGCAGTCCGCGCCGCGCACCGCCTGACCGAGCGACTGCGCGACCCGCGTGAGCACCAGGTCGCCCGTCAGGTGCCCGTACAGGTCGTTCACCTGCTTGAAATGGTCGAGGTCCATCAGGGCCACGACGCTGCTCGCGCCGAGCTGCGCGCGCCCGTGCAGCGTCGCCAGGACGTTCATGGCGTGCGTGCGGTTCGGAATGCCGGTCAGCGGGTCGCGCAGCGCCGCCTCGGCGAACGCGGACGCGCGCACCTCCGCGTCACGCGCCTGCTGCTCCACCTGCCCGACCAGCGCCCGCTGCTGGTGGTACGCGCGGTACAGGAGTTCCACCTGCCTCGTCACCTCGCGCTGCGCCTCGAACGCCTCCCGGTACCGGTCAAGCTGCGCGTAGGCGGTGGCGAGCGCGTCGCGGGCACGGGCACTGAGGACGTTCAGTTCCCCCGTCTCGAAAGACTGCAGGGCCAGTTCGGCGTCCTCGGTGACGCGCTGCCAGTCGCCGCGCACCTCGTGCACGTGCGCCCGGTCGAGGTACGCGCGGCCGGTCGCGACGGCGCTGCCGAGCGGCAACGCCGTCCGTACGCGCTCGTCCGCGAGGGTCTGAGCGGCCGTGAAGTCCCCGCGCCACACCGCGTACCGTACGAGGGCCTCCGTCACCGCGAGGTGCAGCAGGCCCGAGTACCCGGCGTGCTCCCACAGGCCCGTCTCGTGGAGGTGCTGCAGCAGCCGCGCAGAACGTTCCAGCTGGGGCTGCAGGTCGGGGCACTCGCGCAGGGACGCGTCCTGCCCCCGCAGCGCCTCGGACGCGCTCGTGACGAAGTTCGTGTGGAACGTCACGATCAGTTCACGCGAGTCGGCCGGGTCGAGGTTCCGGAAGTGCGGCGAGTCGAGCAGCGCGTACAGGCGCGTGGCGGCCGACGCGTACTTCTGCCGTTCGATGTCGCAGTGCGCGGCGTTCACGGCGACGAGCGCCACGCCCCGGTGATCGCCCGCCTCGCGCGCCAGCGCCTCCGCCTTCCGATACTGCGCTTCCGCGCCGATGTCGTCGAAGGCCTCGGCCTGCACGAGCGCCAGCGTCACGTGCGCCTTCGCCTGCAGGCTCAGGTCGCCGGTGCCGCGCGCGAGATCCAGGCTGGCGAGCGCGTGCGACATCGCCACGGCAGGCGTACCGACGTCCAGCGCCGTGTACGCCGCGTCGCGGTGCAGCAGGCTCAGGTCGGCCGCCCCGAGGTGCGCGCCCGCGCGAATGAGGTCCTGCAGGTCCGTGAGCGACTGAGGGAGGCTGCGCGCACCCGGCACGGCTGCGACGGTCGACAGGTGCGGATTCGTCACGTCGTCCCCGCCTCCGGAGGTGCTGCCGGTGCACCCGTGCCGTCCAGCGCCGTGAAGGCCTGCACGACCCAGGGGTCGAACTGCTGCCCGGCGCAGCGGACGAGCTCTGCACAGGCCGCTTCGGGGGTCCATGCGCGCTTGTAGGGGCGTTCGCTGGTGAGTGCGTCGTACACGTCCACCACGCTGAAGATCCGGGCGAGCAGCGGGATGGCGTTCCCGGCGAGACGGTCCGGGTAGCCGGTCCCGTCCCAGCGTTCGTGGTGGTGGCGCACGATTTCGCGCACGGCCCGCGGCACGAAGTCCTCGTCGCGGAGCATGGTGTCGCCCGTCACGGCGTGTTCCTGCATCACGCGGCGCTCCTCGGGCGTGAGAGGACCGCCCTTGCGCAGGATCTCGTCCCGGACGGCGACCTTGCCGATGTCGTGCAGGTACGCGCCCCAGCGCAGGTGACGCAGGTCGTCGCCGTGCAGGCCGAGCGCCTCGCCGAGCCGCAGGGCCAGGGTGGTGACGCGGTCCGTGTGCCCGAACGTCTCGTCGTCCCGGTACTCCAGCACCCGCCCGAGCGACCGCAGGGCCGCCTCGCGCAGCACCCGCTCCCGCTCCCGACCCCGCACGCGCTCCATGGCGCGTTCCGCGTGCGACGCGACCAGTTCCAGAAGCGAGATCAGGCCCTCCGCCGCTCCTGGACCGCCGTTCAGGCCGAGCAGGACCAGCACGCCGACCACGTCGCCCTGCGACCGGAGCGGCGTCGCCAGTCCCGGCGGGACCGCCTCCGTCTGTGGGAGGCGCCCGCCAACCAGGGCCGGGCCGTCCGGAACGGCGACCGTGCCCCGCGACGACAGGACTGCCCGCAGCACCTCCTGCACCTCGTCCAGACCGAGAGACGCTCCCGCCTCGCCGCCCCGGTCCACGGCCACGTTCAGCTGCGGGAACCCGTCCCCGCCGGACTCGAACATCCCGGCACGCGTGCAGCCCGACACGTCCACCAGGGCCGTCAGGGCGTGCCGGGCGATCTGGCCGGGGTCCGTCATGCATTCCAGGTCCGCCGAGAGGCGCGCGACCCGCTCGAACCTCCGGGCGGAACGGCAGGCGTCCTCCAGCGCCAGCAGGCGCGCGTACGCCACGCCGGCCGCCTGCGCCAGCAGCCCGAGCGCCCGCAGGTCCTCCTCACCGAGCGTCTCGCGGGAGTGCGTGGTGTCGGCCGACAGCACCCCGAACACCTTCCCTTCCGGATCCACGAGCGGCACCCCCACGTACATGCCGGGCAGCGGCGTGCCGCCCAGGTGGTACGCGCCCGGGTGGAACTGCACCTGCGGCACGAGCCTCGCGCGCTGCTCACCGAACACCTCCCACGACAGGCCGATGCCGCGCGCGACGCTGCGTCCCACCGCCTCGTCCGCGCGGTTCCCGGCGGCCGCGACGACCTCCAGCCGTTCCGGCCCGCCCCGGTGCAGCAGCGCGAGGGCGGTCGTGGCACAGGTGATGGAGAGCGCGGTATCCACACACCGCTGAAAGACGTCCTGCGACGACTGCGCGAGGTGCACCAGCGCCTGCGGGTCGAGCGGCGGTTTCGGCAGGGCCGGATCGTGCAGCGGGAGGGGCAGCGGCGGCGTCACCGGTTCCTGACCGCGACTCCCGGCAGCGCGGGAGCGGGGACCCGAATGGTCGAACATGGCGTCAGGGTACGTCAGATCGTCTGTCATGGACGTCACATCTGGATAAACATGAGGGTCCGCACGCACGCCGTTCCTGAAGGGCGCTTCACCGCGCGCCTACGCACCCGGTCACGGGATGGCCTACCGTGGCGGAATGGGAGAACCCTCTCCCCTCCTCGCCGGTCGAGCACCCGCGAACCCCACCTGGAGGCCCAGCATGACCGACAAGCACCACGACCGCCACGCGACCGACGATACCACCGCCACGCCCGCGCCCACCGCCGATCAGACGCCCGTCTCGGACGATCACACCCCGGACGCGGACCTTCAGGGGAAGGAAGGAACGCACGGTCGCCCCACGGACGACGCGGACCCCGGCCACAGCTGAGCACCCCGGGCACCCGGCGTGGCCTGACCGGACGGCCCCGTCCCGGTGCCACGGCTGAAACAGCGAACAAGGTGCCGGCGTCACAGGCCGACTGACCCCCGCGAGCGTGGCGGGGGTGGCCTTTGTAGCCCCTCACCACATCAGATGAAAAGTGTATGAACCGCTCAATTGGGCGCGTCGTCAGACTCTTACCTTGCCCTTGTAATCATACAAGCCGCAGGTATCCGGGACGAACCTCTCGTTCTGGAAGTCGCCTGTGGCTGAACGATGCGACAAGGAGATCCGGTGAAGCTGATTCGCCTCGCGCCTCTGCTCGTGCTGCTGTCCGGTCTGGGGCTCGCCCAGAAAGCTGTTCCGGCCACACTCTCGGCAGGGCAGTTTTCCACGGTCTACAACTTCTTCTCGTTCGCCATCGCGGCGATGGGCGCCTCCACCATCTTCTTCTTCCTGTCGCGCTCCGAGGTCGGCCCGAAGTACCGGATCGCCATGCTGGTGTCCGGACTGGTCGTCAGCATCGCCGGGTACCATTACCTCAGGATCTTCAACAGCTGGGACGCCGCGTACACCCTCAAGGACGGCGCGTACGTCTTCAGCGGTCAGCCGTTCAATGACGCCTACCGTTACGTGGACTGGCTGCTGACCGTTCCCCTGCTGCTGCTGGAGACGGTCGCCGTGCTGGCCCTGCCGGCCGTGCAGAGCCGCAGCCTGATCTGGCGACTCGTGATCGCGTCGGCCCTGATGATCATCCTCGGTTACCCCGGCGAGATCGGGACGCTGACCGCCCGCTTCTGGTGGGGACTGGCGAGCACCGTGCCGTTCATCTACATCCTGTGGCTGCTGTGGGGCGAGCTGGGCCGCGCCGCGTCCCGTCAGAAGCCGGAAGTGCAGCTGTACTCCCGCAACATGAAGCTGCTGCTGCTGTTCTCGTGGGGCGTGTACCCCATTGCCTACGCCCTCCCGATGCTCGGCATCACCGGCGGGGAAGCGGTGATCGGGGTGCAGGTCGGGTACACCATCGCGGATGTGCTCGCCAAACCCATCTTCGGTCTGCTCGCCTATGCCATCGCCATCACCAAGACCCGGCAGGACCTGGGCCTGAGCGAGGACGACGAGCTGGTCCCGAACCCCACGGCCGTCTCTCCCCGCCCGGGCCTGGCCCAGGGCACCGACTGACCACGGCGTGAACCCGCTTCAGCCCGTCCCCCGGCCACGCCTGGAAGGGCGGGCGGCCGGACGCCGCAGCAGACCCTCCGGAAGGCGGACCGGACCGTGCCGCCCGGCTGTGCCGGGCGGCACCAGGGAGGCCAGACCATGAAATCCACTCCCGACCTTCCGGTGTACCCGCCGCAGCGCCTGCGCACCCTGTCCCTGGGGACGCGCTGGCCGTCCGCGGTCTTCGTTCCCCAGATCGCGGTGCTGGCGTTGCTCGTCAGCTGGCTGCTCGCCCCGGCGGCACTGGAACACCTGATGTACCTGCCGCTGCTGGTGAGCACCGTGCTGTTCGGCATTCCGCACGGGGCGCTCGACCACCGGGTTCCGGGCCGGATGGGCTGGGCCTGGGGTCGCCGTCCACGGCTGGTCCGGCTGTACCTGCTGGGGTACGCCCTCCTGGCGGCAGCGACCCTGGGGGGCTGGCGGCTCGCTCCGGACGCGGTGTACTGGGGGTTCCTGCTCGTGTCGCTGCTGCACTGGGGGCAGGGTGACCTGCACCATCTGGAAGCCGTCCAGGGTCGGGGACGGGCCGGACCGTGGAGTGCCCCGCTGACCCTGCTGGCGCGCGGCAGCCTGCCGATCCTGCTGCCCCTGCTGGTGTTCCCGGACTGGTTCGCCCGGCTGGCGGCAGGACTTCACCGGGTGTTCGGAGTGCCCGTGCCGTCCGGGCCGCTCTTGAGCGGGCCAGTGACCGCAGCACTCGCCGCTGCACTGGTGGTGCTGCTGCTGGCCTACGTGGCCGATACGCTCGTGTCGAGCCGCGCCGTCCTGCAGGAGCTGGGCGAGACCGGCATGCTGCTGGCCGTGTTCGCGCTGGTGCCCGCGCCACTGTCGATCGGTCTTTACTTCTCGCTGTGGCACGCCTGGAGGCACCTGGGCAGGCTCCTGACCCTGCCCGCAGGCCCTCAGGCCGGGGCGGCCAGCGTGCGGCGACTGGCACTCGACCTGCTGCCGATCACGGTGATCGCGCTCGGCATGCTCGCCGCCCTGTACGTCTGGGCCGCTCCGCGGGTCCAGGGGACCGAAACGTTCGCCGCGCTGTACCTGGCCCTCATCGCGGCCCTGACCCTGCCGCACGCGCTGCTCGTGGCGCTGATGGACCTCCCGGCCCTCAGGGTCGCCGGGGACTGAAGGGGACTCCGTGCCCCGAGTGGCACACCGACGGTTTTCTGACGCTTCATGCCGGGCAGGAGGGTGCGGCTGACCACGCCTGCCCGCTCCCGGAATCACTTTCAGGCGCGGGCCACGGTGCCGGGTCAGGGCAGGAAGGCGAAGCAGGCGGGCGTCGGGCACGGGAAGGTCCTGCCGTCCGCGAGGTGACCCGTTTCCGGATCCCGGCGGTACACGGCGAGCGTGGACGAGTCCTGGTTGCCCACGATCAGGAAGCGGCCGTCCGGGCTGAGGACGTGCGCGCGTGGCGTCCTGCCGAGCGTCGGGACGGCCTGGATGGCGCTCAGGGAGGTGGCCGTCCCGGTCGCGGGGTCCCCGGTGCCGGTGGCGAGCACGTGCAGTTCGTCGCTTCCGCGCGAGGCGACGTACGCGAAGCGGCCGTCTGGGCTGACGGCCACGCTGCTCGCGTCCGCCTTCGCCCCGGCGGGGACGGGCAGCGGGAGGACCTGCAGGGTGTGCGGGGCGCCCGTGTCCGGGTCACGGGCGAGCAGGGCGACGCTGGCCGTGAGTTCCAGCGTGAGGACCGCGTGCCGTCCGTCCGGCGTGAAGGCCAGGTGACGCGGCCCGCTGCCGGGCGGCAGGGTGAGCGTCCCCGCAGGGGTGCCCGGGGCGGCCCGCAGGTCGACCGTCCACACGCGGTCGCTGCCGAGGTCCGGCACCCAGGCGTGGCGGCCGTCCGGGCTGACGGTGACGCTGTGCGGGTGCGGGGCGTCCTGCCGGGACGCGTCCGGGCCGTGGCCCTGCACGTGCGCGAGGACCTGTGCCTCGTCCGGCTGCCCGTCCGTGCCGAGCGTGAAGCGAGCGAGGGCCGCGCCGATCCCGTAGTTCACGCACAGCAGCGCGGCGCGCGCGGCGTCCAGTTCGGCGTGGACCGGGTACGCACCGCCGCTGGCGCGCGTGACGAGGTGCCGCGCCGTGCCGTCCGGCCCGAGCCGGTACGCGCGGACCTCGCCGGGGTCGAGTTCGTGCACGGTGTACAGCACCTCTCCGTCCGGGTGCAGGGCCAGCCAGGTGGGGTTCGGGGCTTCCAGCAGCGTGCCGAGCGGCGTGACCTCGCCGGAGTGCAGGTCGAGGCGGTGGCGGGTGACGCCCAGCCCGTCCGGGTGCGGCACGTGCCCCTCGGGGCGGGTGTAGCTCCCGACGAGGAAGTCCAGGTGGGTCGTCACGCGCCGGGACCGCCGTGGGCCTGCAGGCGTGCCAGGACGCTGCGGGCGTACACTTCGGGCGCGCCGGTCTGCAGGGCCTCCACGATCAGGGCGCCGGCCGATTCGGCGCTGTCGCCGTGCCGGTATCCGGCGGCGCGGTCCGGGGTGCTGCCGACCGAGTTGCGGCCGAAGTCGGTGTCGGTCATGCCGGGGTGGACGAGGCTGACGGTGATGCCGTCCGGCGCGAGTTCCTCTCTGGCGATGAGGGTCAGGTTGTTGAGGGCGTGCTTGGTGGACGAGTACGGGGCGAGGCCCGGCACGAGCGTCTTGGTGGTGCCGGAACTGACGTTCACGATGCTGCCGCCGCCCTGCAGCCGCATGAGGGGCACGACGGTCTGCATGGCGTTCAGGATGCTGACGACGTTCAGGTCGAAGAGCTGCCGGTACGCGTCGAGCGAGGCGTCCATGACGGGGACGTGCATGCCGCGGCCGGCGTTGTTGACGAGCGCGTCGATGCGGCCGTAGTGGGCGTGCGTGCGGGCGATCATGTGCCGCACGGCGAGGTCTTCGAGCATGTCGGTCGGCACGGCGAGGGAGCCGGGCAGTTCGGCCTGGATGGCCTGCAGGGTGCTGGCGCTGCGGGCGGCGAGGGCGACGCGGGCGCCCTGGGCGGTGAGGAGGCGGGCGGCGGCGAGGCCGATGCCGCTCGACGCGCCGGTGACGAGCACCACTTTCCCGGTGAGGTCCATACCCTGCATTGTGCCACTCCGCGCCGGACGAGGCGGGCCGGGCCGGGGAGCGTGGAAGGGGCGTGCTGCGGCCTGCCGGGGAGGGTGGGGGTGAGCGTACCGCCGGGAGTTCAACGGGAACCGAAATTCTGAGAGAATTCCGCTTGACACAGAGCGCCGCAGAGGGCATGGTGTGCGGGTGAATTTCGTGGTGGTCGCCGTGTGGGCGTACGTGGGGTGGGGCGTCATGAGCGGCGTCAGGCAGCTCGGGCGGGAGGCGCGCGGCAACGGACCGATGCGCGAGGCGGGCGCGGCGCAGCTGCTCGGGCGGCTCTTCACGCTGATGGTCGTCCACGGTCTGCTGTGGCCCGCCTTCACGCTGCGCCTGCCGCACAGGCGCCGAAAAGGCGCCGGACGCGGGGGCCGGACCGCCCGCCGACCGCGCGCGCGCCGCACCACTTCACCGGGCCGCGCCAGACGCGCGGCGAAGCCGGAGGTCGGCGCGGGCGTCCGCCGGCGCACCCCGGCAAAACGCCGCAGGCCCGCCTGAGCCGCCGGTCGCACAGGACAGGTGAGCCTACGGCGTGGGCGTGATCGCCACGTCCCGCCAGTAGTTCAGGAGCTTCTGCACGTCCGCGAAGAACTCCAGCACGTCGAGCGGCTTGGTGACGTAGGCGTTCGCGCCCGCCTCGTAGCAGCGGTCCACGTCCTCCGGCGACGCGGAGTTCGTGAGGATCACGACCGGCACCGCGCGCAGCAGCGGGTCGCGCTTCATGACGCGCAGCACCTCCAGGCCGTTCATGCGCGGCATGTTCAGGTCGAGCAGCACCAGGCCCGGCACGTCCCGCTCGTCCCGGAGCGCGGCGATGGCTTCCACGCCGTCCCGCGCGAGCTGCATCCGGAACGGCTGGTCGCTCATCAGGCAGGCCTCCTCCATCAGCATCGCCTCGTTCGCGTTGTCTTCCACCAGCAGGACCGTGAAGTCAGGCATGCGCGGCCCTCCGGGCGTCCAGGGCGGGCAGGGTGAACAGGAAGGTGCTGCCCTCGCCCGGCGTGGACTCCACCCAGATGCTCCCGCCGAGGCGTTCCACAATGCGGCGGCACACCGACAGCCCGATCCCGTTCCCGGGGTACGCCTTGCGGGAATGCAGGCGCTGGAACAGCGCGAAGATCTGGTCACTGTACTGGGGGTCCATACCGAGGCCATTATCGCTCACGCGCAGCGTCCAGGTGTCCCCCGTGCGTTCGGCCGTCACGTGAACGACGGGCGGCACGCCGGGCCGCCTGAATTTCAGGGCGTTGCCGAGCAGGTTCAGGAAGAGTTGCGTCATCAGGGCCGCGTCGGCCTGCACGGTCGGGAGGGCGCTGTGGGTGACGGTCGCGTTCGCCTCGCGCAGCGAGACCTGCAGGTCCTGCAGGACCGTGGCCAGCAGCCGGTCGAGGTCGCAGGCGGCCTGCACGGGTTCCTCCTGCCCGATGCGCGCGAAGCCGAGCAGGTCCTCGATCAGGCGGTACAGGCGGCCCGCACCTTCCGTCACCTGCGCGAGGTACGTCTGGCCGCGCGCGTCGAGCATCGGACCGTAGCGCTGGTCAATGAGCTGCGTGTAACTGGAGATGGTCCGCAGCGGTTCCTTGAGGTCGTGCGACGCGACGTACGCGAACTGTTCCAGGTCGCGGTTGGATCGGCGCAGGTCCTCAGTGCGCTCCAGGACGCGGCGCTCCAGCGTTTCCCGCAGGTCGCGTTCCTGCTCGTGCGCGGTCGCCCGCCCGAGGGCCTGCGCGCACACGCCCGCGAAGGTCTCGGTCAGGGCGTCGTCCGGGACGCCGTGAAGATCCGGGAAATGCAGGTGCAGGAGGGCGTCCTCACCGAGCGGGAGCTGCTGCATCTGCCCGCCGGGCGCGGGGTTGCCATGCGAGACGTCCGGCTGGCCGGGCACGGTGACGCGGGCGTGGTCCGCCCCGAGCGTCTCGGCGCACTGCGCGCAGACCTCCATGACGTCCATGAGGCGGGTCGCGGCGTTCAGCCGGACCAGCAGGCCCTGCAGCGCAGCGGTGCGGCGGGACGCGCGCGCGACCTCCTGCTCCAGCCGGTAGCGTTCCACGGCCTGCTCGACCGCGTGCCGCAGTTCGGGCGCGCCCAGACGGTCCTTGACGAGGTAGTCCTGCGCGCCGCCCTTCATGGCGTTCACGGCGACGCGCTCGTCACCCAGGCCCGTCAGCATCACGACCGGGCAGGTGCCCCGCACCTCGGCCAGCACCTCCAGGCCCGTCAGGTCCGGCAGGAGGTAATCGAGCAGCAGGCAGTCGGGCGCGGAGGCCTGCAGCGCCGCGAGGGCCGGTTCGCCCAGCGCGTACGTCTGCACGGTCACGTCCTGGCCGGGCCAGGTGAGCAGGTGACGCAGGTACACGCTCAGGTCGTCGGGGTTGTCCTCGACGATCATCAGGCGCAGCGGGAGGGGTTGCGCTGCGTCCGTCACGCCTCCACCGGCGCTTCAGGCAGCACCGCCACGCCCAGCCAGAACTCGAAGAGCCGCCCGAGCTGCTCGGTGTACTTCTCGAAATTCACGGGTTTCAGCATGTAGCTGTTCACGCCGCTCTGGTAGCAGGCGGCCACGTCGCGCGGGTTGCTGGACGTGCTGAGCACCACGACCGGCACGCGCCGCAGGGTGGGCGTCGCCTTGAGTTCCGCGAGCACCTCGCGGCCGTCCGTGCCGGGCAGGTTCAGGTCCAGCAGCACCAGGCTCGGCCAGACGGCCTCGGTGTACGGCCCGCGTCCGAACAGCGCGTCGAGCGCGTCGTCGCCGTCCAGGCAGCGCAGCACGCGGTCCGTGCGTCCCAGCTTGCGCATCGCCCATTCGAGCGCCATGAAATCCTCGTCACTGTCTTCCACCACCAGCACCGGTCCCACCTTCATGCCTCCAGGGTAAAGCAGAAGGTGCTGCCCTGACCGTACACGCTGTTCACCCACAGTTGACCGCCGTGGCGTTCCACGATCTTGCGGGCGATGGTGAGGCCCGCGCCGGTCCCGCCGCCGAACTGGTCGCGGGCGTGCAGGCGCTTGAAGATCCGGAAGATGTTCTCGAAGTGCCGCTCCTGGATACCGATGCCGTTGTCACGGACGTACAGGATGGTGGCCTGCGGCGACACGCCGTCCGGGACGCGCAGGTCACCGCGCTCGTCCGGTGCGAGCGCGCCGAGTTCGATGAAGCGTTCGGGCTTGTCGGTGTACTTCACGGCGTTCGCGACGAGGTTGCTGAACACCTCCAGCAGCCGCACGCGGTCGTGCGGCATGCTGGGGAAGGTGCCGTGCCAGCGGATCTCGACGCCGTCCTGCTCCAGGCGGGGGCGCAGGATGTCGACCGCGTCGCGCGCGACGACGCCGACGTCGCCGTTGATGAAGCTCAGGTCCACGCGGCCCACGCGGGAGTACAGCAGCAGCGAGTCGATCAGGTCCTCCATGCGCTGCGTGAGGCGCACCAGCGTACGGAGTTTCGACACGCCGTCCTCGTCGAGGCGGTGCTCGTACGCCTCCATCAGGAAGGTGGAGTAGTTGTGCAGGCCGCGCAGCGGTTCCTTGAGGTCGTGCGACGCGATGTACGCGAACGAGTCCAGCTCGGTGTTCGAGCGTTCCAGTTCCTCGTTGAGCGCGCTGACGCGTTCGGTGCTGCGCAGCACGACCGAGATGATCGAGTGCCGCAGTTCCTGCGCGGCCAGCACTTCCGCCTGCTGCCAGTCGCGGCTGCGGCCCCGCACGGTCTCCTGCCACGCCGCGAAGCTCTTGCGGGGCGAGAGGCGCTCCTGCCCGTCCGGGCCGGGCGTGGCGACCTTGGTGGGGTCGCCGCCCCACAGCACGGTCTGCAGTTCCTCGGGGCGGAACCACATCACGTAGTCGCGCCGCCCGCGTGAGATCTGCACCGACAGCAGGCCGCTCGCGACGTCCGCGTAGGCCTGCGCGGGCGGGTACTCGTCCGGCAGGCCGCTGGTGTGCAGCACCTCGGCGTCCGCGTTCACGGACAGCCATTCGGTCAGGGCGCGCACCTCGTCGCGGGTCGGGGTGACGCCCAGCAGCACCACCTCGCTGTTCAGGCAGATGGCGGCGCCCGGCGCGTCCACGAAGTCCAGCAGGTTGAAGTCATGCCGGATGAGGCCCTCGACGAGGTCGCGTTCCTCGGCCATCAGTTCCACGAACTTCGCCTGCGCGGACTTCAGCTGCAGGCGGTACGTCTGCAGCTGCTGCTCGGCCTTGGCGCTCAGCTGCACGCTCAGGAACTGCCCGAGGAACTCGCAGCCGCTGCGCACGTCGTACGGCAGCAGGCGCGGCGTGGCGTGGTGGCAGGCGATCAGGCCCCACAGCTGGTCGCCGTCCAGCAGGCTGATGCTCATGCTGGCCGCGACGCCCATGTTCGCGAGGTACTCCAGGTGGATGGGGCTCACGCTGCGCAGCACGCTGTACGTCATGTCGAGCGGCGCGTCGTGGTCCGGCAGGGCCAGCATCGGAACGGGCGTGTAGCGGGCGTCCGAGATGATGCGCAGCATGCTCTTGACGTACATGGCGCGCGCCTGCCGGGGAATGTCGGACGCGGGGTAGCGCAGGCCCAGGTAGGGCGTCATGGCGGGGCTCGCGGCCTCCGCGACGACGGTGCCGGTGCCGTCCTCCGCGAAACGGTACACCATCACGCGGTCGAAGCCGGTGAGGGCCTGCACCTCGCGCGCCGCGACCTCGCAGCACTCCTGCACGCTGCCGGTGGCGCTCAGGCGCGTCAGGCTGCGCTTCACGGCCGGGTACACGTCGGCGCTCACGGCGCGGGCCGTGCCCTCGAACTCCAGCACGGTCTGCTCGCCGCGCCGGTGCGCGATCACGTCGTAGGGGCCGCGTTCCTGCACGCGGGCACTCAGGAGGTACAGGGGGTTGTCGCGCAGGTCCTCGGTGCGTTCGGCGTGCAGGACGCGTTCGGCCACGTCCGGCGCGAGGAGTGCCGTGAGCGGCTGGCCGAGCAGCGCCGACACCTCCAGCCCGAAGAGGTCGGCGGTGTTCGCGCTCGCCTGCACGATCCGGCCCTGCTGCAGCACGAGCATCGCGCCGTGCGGCTGGATGGAGCCCGGCACGTGGATCGGTTCGCGGTCGCAGCTCGTGAGGTCCACGTCCTGCTGGCCCTTCAGGCGGGCCGGGACCGGGGTGGGCTCGGTCATGCGACGGCCTCCCGGGGGACGTGCAGGCGCGTGAAGCCGGTGAAGGCGTGGCGTGCGCCGAGCACGGCGTCGTCACGGAAGGCGTCCGGGGCGGGGTCCGCCTCCCAGCGGGCCGTGATCAGCGTCCCGAAGGTCCGCCAGCGCAGCGCGGTGGCCGGGCCGTCCGCGCCGCCCGCCCCGAAGAACGCGAGGCCCTGTCCGGCCGGGAGCGGCAGGCGGGCCTGCAGGTGGCGGGCGATCACCTGGCCGCCCAGGCGGGCGCCCTCGGTGACGTACAGCGCGCCCCACGCCTGCCCTTCGCTCTGCAGGCCCAGCGGCGCGCCGGGCCCGGCGGGAGCCTTGACGCCCAGGGCGCTCAGGTCGCCGTGCAGCGCGGCGAGCGCGGTGAGCGGCAGGACAGCGGTGGTCTCGGCGGGCAGCCAGCGGCGCAGGTCGTCCTCGATCGGCGCGTACAGGGCCGCGAGGCCACACAGCAGCGCCACGTACCGGTCGAGCGTGAGGGCAGGGTCGAGGATGTTCAGGGACGCTTCCGCCTGCGCGTGCTGCGCGTGCGTGTGCGTCTTGAGGTCGGTGAGGATCATGCGGGGCCTCCGGTGCGCCCGGACCCGGCGCGGCGGTCGGGACGGGCGAGGAACTCGGAACGGGGGGCGGGAGTCACGTGCCCGCATGATAGACGCTCCCTCTCACGGCCACCTGACGCGGAATCACAGGAAGGCCGGGCCGCCCGCCCCGGTGAGGAGGCGGGCGGCCCGGCAGGGGAACCGCAGAAGGAGGCCGGATCAGAGCGCGAAGTGCATCAGCAGACCCACGGCGACGCTTCCACCCAGCAGGGCGAGGAGGGCCGAGGCGCGCAGCTTCTTGAGGTACAGCAGCATCGCGAGGCCCGTGAGGGAGATCAGGATCAGGAAGTACCCGGCGAGGTCGAGGGCGACGGACCACGCGCTGCCCGAGTCGCGGCCCCGGTGCAGGTCGCCCATCGCGGCCACCCAGCCCTGCGAGTCGACGTTCGCGGTGTACGTGCCCGTCGCGGGGTCGATGGTGACGTCGGCGCTGTAACCGGGCGCGCGGAAGCTGAGGGTGTCGCCGCCCGGGTCGGCGCGGTAGTCGCCGGCGGTGCCGTGCAGGCCGCGCGTTTCGAGGGCGCGCGTGACCTTCAGCCAGTCGACGGCGTTCCCGGCGCGCCAGTCGGCGGGGAGGGTGCCTGTCACGGTGCTGCGCGTCTCGGTGCTGCCGAGCGTCCAGTCGGGGTGGTTGAGGAGTACGCCGGTCGCGGAGAAGAACAGCACGATCAGCAGGCTGATCATGGAGGTGTACACATGCAGCCAGCGGGCGACGCCGTAACTGCGCTGCCTGACGCTGCGGGGGCGGCGGGCGGCGCGGGCGGGCGGGGCGTCAGGCGTGCTTGCGGTACTCAACCTTCACATCCTTCAGTTCGGCGTTGTCGGCGAGGCTCTGTTTGAGGGGCGTGGCGGCGAGCGTGACCCGGGCGGACGTGAGGCTGTACGGGCCGTGCTCACGGGCGCTCTCGACGTTCACGGTGTACGCGCCCTGCGGGACGGCCTTGCCCTGGTCGTCCCTGCCGTCCCAGACGACGGTGTACGTGCCGGGCTGTCGGGTGGGGCTGGTGGTGGTACCCGTGAGGGCGGGCGTGCTGGACGCGGCGGTGAACCAGCGGCGCAGTTCGTCGAGGTAGCGGTTGCCGCGCGGCGGGTTGAGCATCCAGAGGCTGACGGTGCGGACGGGCTTGCCGGACGCGTCCTCGATCCACACGGCGACGTAGGGGCGCTGGTAGCGCCCGCCGGTGGACGCGAAGGTCGTGAAGGTCACGGCGAGTTCCATGGCGGCGTTCCACGGGACGGCCTTGGTGGGCGCGACGGCCCCTGCGAACCGGCCGAGGGCGAGGGTGGCGGCGGCAGCGGCGCTGCGGGCGAGGAAGCCTCGGCGGGTGACGACGCCGTTCTTGATGGTGTGACGCATGGAGTCTCCTGGGGTGGGTCCGTGTGAGTGGGGCGGAACGGTCGGGAGGCCCGCACGGGGCGGGCGTCCGCTCAACGCAGTCTGGCGCCGCCCGGTTAACGCAGGGTTAACAGCGGGGCGTACACTGCCTTCACGGTTCGCCCCGGTGCGCTGGACGGCGCGCCCGGCGGAGGCACGATGTACAGAGCGGTCAGCAGGCACAGGGAAACGCATTTCACGGGGTCGGAAACGGTGCGGGACGTGGTGATCGGCATGAGCGACGGGCTGACCGTGCCGTTCGCGCTGGCGGCGGGCCTGTCGGGCGCGGTGGCGAGCGGGCACGTGGTGCTCGTCGCGGGCATCGCGGAGATGGCGGCGGGCAGCATCGCGATGGGCCTGGGCGGGTACCTCGCGGCGCGCAGCGAGCACGAGTCGTACGTCGCGGAGCGCGCCCGTGAGGAGCGCGAGGTGGAAGAGAAGCGGGACGCGGAGATCGACGAGGTGCGCGAGGTGTTCGCCAGGTACGGGCTGAGCGGCGAGCCGCTGGAGGCCGCGACGCGGGCCATCGTGAGCGACCGCACGGCGTGGGTGGATTTCATGATGCGCGAGGAGCTGGGACTGGAGGAACCGGACCCGAAACGGGCGTTGCGCTCGGCCGTCACGATCGGCGGGTCGTACATCCTGGGCGGCGTGATTCCGCTCGCGCCGTACGCGCTGAGCCTGTCGGTGGGGCGGGCGCTGCTGTGGTCGGTGGTACTCACGCTGGTGGCGCTGTTCGTGTTCGGGGCGCTGAAGGGGCGCTTCACGGGCGTGCCGGTGTGGCGCAGCGCGCTGCAGACGACGCTGGTGGGGGCGGCGGCGTCGGCGGTGGCCTTCATGATCGCGCGGCTGGTGTCGGGCGGCGGCGCGTCACTGTAGGCCACGGCACAGCCTGCGGGGGGGGTGTGCCGGGCCGCCCCCTCGCAGCCTGACGCGGCGGCGCCCGCGCGTCCCGGACGACTCCGGCCCTTATATATGCAGTTCGTGCCGGTTTGGATCTTCATCTTCATCACCGGACCTTCAGGAAGCGTTGTCAATTCCCTGTAAGACATGGAAGGTTAAGGTCAGCGCATGACCTCCACCGCCCGGCGGGCCCTGAACGGCAGCACCCTGCTGCTCGCCGCGATCATGGTCGTCAACGTCCTGAACTACGGGTACGCGCTCGTGCTCGGCCGTGCGCTCGGCCCGGAAGCGTACGGGGCGTACGCGACCTTCGTGGCCCTCTTCCTGATCGTGAGCCTGTGGCCGCTTACCCTGCAGCAGGTGGCGGCCCGCGCCGCCGCGACGGGCGAGAGTGCCCGCGCGTACCTGCAGCCGCTCGCGGTGCGCAGCGGCCTGGGCCTGGGCGTGGCGCTGGCCCTGCTGGCCGTGCCGGTGTCGGGCGTCCTGAAGGTGCCGCTCGCGTGGCTGCTGGGCCTCGCGGCGCTCAGCCCGCTGCTGTGCGTGACGGGCGTCCTGCGCGGAGAGGCGCAGGGCGAGTCGCGCTTCCTGCCGTTCGGGCTGAACATGGTGCTGGAACACCTCGGCAAGATCGTCCTCACGCCGCTCGCGCTGCTCGTCGTGCCGGGCGCGTCCGGCGCGGCCCTCGCGACGCTGGCGGCCTTTCCGGCCACGGTGGCGCACCTGTGGCGGCGCGGGCCCGGACGCGCGGTGGGGCCGGACGCGCGCCGGGCGGCCCTGCGCTTTGCGGTCCCGGCCTTCGCGGGCCTCGCGGCGCAGGCGGTCATCATGAACAGCGACGTGCTGATCGTGCGGGCCGCCCTGCCGACCGCCGAGTCGGGCGTGTACGCGGCCGTGTCGATCATCGGCCGCGTGGTCTTCTACGGCGCGTGGGCGGTCAGCACCGCGATCTTCCCGATGGTGGCCGCCCGCGCCGGGAAGGGCCGGGAGCTGCTGTGGCTGTCGCTGGGACTGACACTCGCCGTCTCGGGCAGCGTCACGGCGGTGTGCGCGCTGTTCCCGTCCGTGATCGTGCAGGCGCTCTTCGGGGGCGGGTATGCGGCGGGCGCGGCGATCCTCGCGCCGTACGCGCTCATCACCACCCTGTACGCCCTGTCGAACGCGGCCTCCACGCACGCGCTCGCGCAGGGGCAGGGCAGCACCGCGTACCTGTCGGCCGTCTTCGCCGTCCTGCAGGTCACGCTGCTCGCCGTCCATCACGCCACCGTCCAGGCGGTCCTGCAGGACCAGCTGATCGCGCAGTCGCTGCTGCTGCTCGCCACGCTGGCCCTGCTGCGCCGCCGCTCACCCGCTGCCGTCACCGCCCCCCCGAAGGAGAGTCCCTTGTCTTACGCTGAATTCCAGACCTGGAAGGCACAGTCTCTCGACACGGTCGAACTGTCGATCGTCATTCCCGCCTACAACGAAACCGAACGCATCCTGCCGACGCTGGGCGCCATCGCGGTCGCCGTGTCCGGCATGGGCGTCCCCTGGGAGCTGATCGTCTCGGACGACGGGAGCCGCGACGGGACCGCCGACCTCGTCGAGACGCTCGGTTGGGCGAACCTGCGGGTGCTGCGGCACGCGAACACCGGGAAGGGCGGCGCCGTGCAGCGCGGCGTGCGGGCGGCCCGCGCGCCGAGGGTGCTGTTCGCGGACGCGGACAACAGCACGCCGATCGAGGAGCTGCCGCGCCTGCTGGCCCTGCTGGACGAGGGGTACGACATCGTGGTCGGCTCGCGCGCCGCGTCGGGCGCCGTGGAGGAGAACAAGAGCGCCCTGCGCAAACTCGTGTCGGGCGGGCTGCGCGTCACGGCGCGCATCCTGAGCGGCGTGACGGTGCAGGACACGCAGTGCGGCTTCAAGCTGTTCGGGCCGCGCGCGCTGCAGCAGGTGTTCACGCGTCAGCAGATGCAGGGCTTCTCCTTCGACCTGGAGCTGCTGTACCTCGCGCACCGGTTGCGCCTGCGGGTGGCGGAGGTGCCGGTGCGGTGGTTCGACGCGCCGGGCAGCAAGGTCAGCTCGGTGCGCGACTCGCTGCGGTTCCTGCGGGACATCTACGCCGTGCGGCGCCTGGACCAGAGCGGCGCGTACCGGTGGGAGGCCTGATGCATCTCGTGCTCGTGACCGCGTTCCCGCCGAGTCTCGGCAGTCTGAACGAGTACGGCGCTCACCTCGCGCGGGTGATGGCCGCCAAGCCCGAGGTGACGCGCCTGACGGTCCTCGCGGACGAACTGCCGGACCCGGCGCTGTCCCGCCACGACCCGCAGCACGTGCGGCGCGTGTGGCGCTTCAACGACCCCGGCAACGCCCTGCGGATCGCGGCGGCCCTGCGGGACCTGAAGCCGGACGCGGTGCTGTACAACCTGCAGTTCGCGTCGTTCGGGGACCGCAAGGTCCCGGCGGCGCTGGGGCTGCTCGCGCCGCTCGTGACGCGCCTGGGCGGCACGCCGACCGTGACGCTGCTGCACAACATCTTCGAGACGGTCGATCTGGAGAAGGCGGGCTTCGGGTCGAACGTCGCCGTGAACCTCGTGACGCGCGCGGCGGGCCGGGTGTTCACGCGCGTCCTGATGGGCAGCCACCTGCTGGCGCTCACCATGCCGCGCTACGTGGAGACGCTGCGGGACGCGTACGGGGCGCGCAACGTGTTCCTCGCGCCGCACGGGTCGTTCCAGGAGCCGGAACCGGCCGCGCCGCTGCCGGAGCGGCGCACCGTCATGACCTTCGGGAAGTTCGGGACGTACAAGCGCGTCGAGGTGCTGCTCGACGCGCACCGGCTGCTGCTGCAGCGCGACCCGGACGTGCGGCTCGTGATCGCCGGGAGCGACTCCCCGAACGCGAAGGGGTACCTGGCGGCCGTGCAGGAACGCCACCGGGACGTGCCGAACGTGACCTTCACCGGGTACGTCGCCGAGGAGGACGTGCCGCGCGTCTTCCGGGAGTGCAGCGTCGTCGCGTTCCCGTACAACAGCACGACCGGGTCGAGCGGCGTGCTGCACCAGGCGGGCGAGTACGCGCGGGCGGCCGTGATGCCGCGCATCGGGGACCTCGCGGACCTGATCGAGGAGGAAGGGTACCGCGCGGAATTCTTCGAGCCGGAGGACGCCGCGAGTCTCGCGGAGGCGCTGTGGCGCGTGATCGAGACGCCGGGCCGCGCGCGGGACCTCGGACTCGCGAACCTGAACGCCGCGCGCGGCCTGTCGCTGAGCGACGTGGCCGACTGGTATCTGTTACAGTTCCAGCGGCTGAGCGCCCCGCGGGGCGTGGCCCTGGGAGGTAGCGCGTGAACATCGTGAAGACCGAACAGCCGCAGGGAACGGTGTGCCGCCTGGAGGGCCGCTTCGACGCGCACGTCGTCCCGCAGGTGAGGGCGGCGCTGGAGCCGGTCCGGCAGCCGCTGTTCCTGGACCTGTCGGGCGTGGGCTTCATCGACTCGTCGGGCCTCGCGGCGCTCGTGGGCCTCTTCAAGAAGGCGCGGGAGGCGGGCGTGCTGTTCGAGATCAGCGGCATTCAGGACCCGGTGCGGCTCATTCTGGAACTCACCGGTCTGGACGCGATCCTGCCGATCCGAGTGCCGGGCAGGCCGCAATGACCGAAGCGCTCGATCAGGCGCTGGAGTCGACGCTGGCAGCCCTGGCGGACAGTTACGACCAGCTGGTGTTCCTGCAGCAGGCGGTGGACCGCGCGCTCAAGGCGACCGGCATGCCGGACCTGCTGAACCTGATCACGGACGCGCAGAACCTGATGGGCGCGGGCGGCTTCGCCCTGTCGCTCGCGGGCCGCTGGGTGGGAGCGGTTCCTTCGTGGCTGGACGCTCAGCCGAGGCCCGACACGCACGCCTTTGAACTGCCTGTGCGGCACCTGCCGGGCCCGGCGTCGTTCCTGGGCGTGCCGTTCACGGGCGGCTGGGTGGCGTTCTGGGACAAGCACTCGCCCTTCAGTGCGGGCGACGCGCGGCTCGCGCAGACGCTCAGCGACCTGATCGTCTCGACGCTCGAAGCGATCGACGCGCGCGAGCAGCGGTTCCGGCAGGAGATGGAGGAGCACGACCGGGCGCTCGCGTCCCGCATCTGGCGGCACCTCGTCCCGGCGACCCTGCCGGAACCGTTCGGGTACCGGCTCAGCACGCGGTCGGAGCCGGCGTCGCAGGTGGGCGGAGACTTTCACATCGCGCTGGGGCCGTGGATCATGGTGGGCGACGTGAGTGGCAAGGGCATCGCGGCCGCGCTGTTCACGGGGATGTTCGTGAGCAGCCTGCGCCTCGCCATCCAGCACGAGGACGTGGGCGCGGCGGTCGCGCAGGCGCTGCACGCGCAGCTGGAGGACGCCGGGATGCTGGCCACGCTGGCCGTGATCTACCTGGAAGGCAACGGCGCGTTCCGGTACCTGAGCATGGGGCACCCGCCGATCCTGATCCGGCGCGCGGACGGCACGGTGGACTCCCTGCGGGCGACCGCGCCGCCGCTCGGGACCTTCCAGCTGGAACGCTATCCGATGCTGCCCGGCCGGATCGAGCCGGGCGACCTGATGTGCCTGTACAGCGACGGGCTGAGCGAGGCGCAGCGCACCGGCCGGAACGGCGAGCTGGAACTGTTCGAGTACGAACGGATCGCGCAGGTGCTGACGCGCGCGCTCACGCCCGCGCACGGCCTGGAGCTGCTGCAGGAGGCGATGACCGGCTGGACGGTCGACGACGACCTCACGGTCGTGCTGCTGCAGTACGCTCCTGAAGGGAAGGTGAATCGCGTGCGGAACAACACCCTGAAACTGCGCCTCCCGGCGGACACGGCCGAACTCGCCGCGCTGGGCGTCTTCGTGCGCGACGGCTGCCAGCGCCTGCCGGAACCGGGCCTGCCGGAAGTGGCACTCACGGAACTCGCCGTGAACGCCATCGTGCACGGGCACGCCAGCCACCTGCAGCTCACGCTGCACGACCAGGACGACGGCATCCTCATCACGCTGGAGGACGACGGCGCGCCGTTCGACCCGACGCTCGCGCCGGAACAGGCGGCCGGTGAGCTGCGCGAGGGCGGCTACGGCCTGCTCATCGTGCGGCGCAGCGCGAGCCGCATCACCTACACCCGCAGGGGCGCGTGGAACTGCACGGAGCTGCTGTACGCCAACGGAGGACCATCATGACCACGACCACCACGCTCGAGGGCAACGTCGCCCAGATCACGCTCGAAGGCCGCCTCGACCTGCACAACACGCCCGAACTGCGCGCCCTGCTGCACGAGATCTCGGACCAGGGCGCCAAGTACTACTTCATGGTGATGGACCGGCTGGAGTTCATCGATTCGTCGGGCCTGTCGGCGCTCGTGTCGGGCCTGAAGCTGGCGCGCAAGGCGGGCGGGGAGCTGGTGCTCGTCGCGCCGGGACCGACCGTCACGAAGCTGCTGGACCTGACGATGCTGAACAAGGTGATTCCGGTCGAGGAGACCCTGGCGGGCGCGAGGTCCCATGTCAGCTGAAGACGCGCCGCATGCCCCGTGCGTGCTGGTGGTGGACGACAACCGGGCGCTGCAGCAGCTCGCGGCGTACGTGCTGAAAAGTGCGGGCCTGCGGGTGGTGACGG
Organism: Deinococcus aquiradiocola; assembly: GCF_014646915.1. NCBI lineage: Bacteria > Thermotogati > Deinococcota > Deinococci > Deinococcales > Deinococcaceae > Deinococcus > Deinococcus aquiradiocola. Next base: position 238,602 of record NZ_BMOE01000003.1, read on the forward strand.
CCGGTCACGGACTGGAGGCGCTGGAGGTGCTGGCGGCCGAGCCGGAGACGCGCCTCGTGATCACGGACCTGGAGATGCCGCACCTGGACGGCTTCGGGCTGCTGCACCGCATCCGTGAGCAGTCGGGGCCACCCACCCTGATCGTCACGGCGCGCGGACGGCCCGAGGACGTGCAGGAGGCCGCGCGGCTCGGTGCGGCGGGCGTGGTGAAGAAACCCTTCTCGCGCGGGCAGCTGCTCGCGGCGGCCGGGCCGTTCCTGCCGGACCTGCCGCTCGCGCCGGGCGCGGACAGCGCGTGACCTGATGGCGGGAAGCGTCCCGCGCCGCGGGCGGCTGACGCGCCAGACCGTCGCCAGGGGGGGGCGCGCGGTGCGTGCCGCGCTCACCCAGGCCGCCCAGGTCAGTCCGGAGGAGACGACGGGGCGGCTGCTGCTCGGCGTGGCGCTGCTCGTGATGGTGCTGTACCACGGGGTGCTGCTCTTCAACCAGCAGTTCGTGCACACGTACGACGCGCTCATTCACATCTTCTTCGCGGCGCACTACGCGCAGAACTGGTTCGACCCGTGGGAGCCGCGCTGGTACACGGGGTTCTCGCTGGTGTCGTACCCGCCGCTGTCGCATTACCTGATCGCGCTGGGGAGCAAGCTGGTGGGCCTGAAGACCGCGTTCGCGTACGTGCAGCTGTTCGCGCTGCTGAACCTGACGGTCGGCATGTACCGCCTGTCGTGCCTGCTCGTCACGCCGCGCGCCGCCGGGTACGCCTGCGTGGCGCTCGCCCTGTCGAGCGCGCTGAGCGAGACCGTGCAGGTGTTCGGGCAGCTGCCGACCACGCTGTCGCTGGGGTTCCTGCTGAACGCGCTGCCGTTCGGGTGGGCGTACGTCCGGACCGGGCAGCAGAGTTCGCTGGTGCGGGGCGTGCTGTGGATGAGCGCGACGACGGCCGCGCATCACGTCACGACGCTGTTCGGCAGCGTGTTCTTCGTGGCGCCCGCCATCGTGACGCTGGTGCTGGGCGGCCTGCGGATGCCGAGGCCCGGCGAGCGGGCGGGCACGGGCGTCCTCGACCGGCTGCGGCGCCGCGCGTACCGGATGATGCCGCGCCTGTACCGTGCGTGCGTGTTCGCGGGCCTGACCGTCGTGTCGCTGGTGCTGGTGGTCCTCCCGTACTGGCTGTGGAGCCGCGCGGACCCGATCGCACAGGTGCCGATCCCGCACGGGAGCCGGGCGAACTTCATCACGCACCCGAACTTCGGGCTGATGTTCTGGGTGATTCCCTGGGCGAGCACGCTGCTGTTCCTGCCGTACGCGCTGTACAAGGGCTTCAGCGGGTGGAGGTGGCCGATCGCGGCGAGCCTGCTGCTGCTGTTCGTGCTCGGCACGGGCGGCACGACGCCCATCCCGAAGAAGCTGCTGCGCGGCGCCTTCGACATCCTGACGCTCGACCGCTTCACGTTCTGGGCGACGATGCTGATCCTGCCGTTCGTGGGGCTGGCGCTGGAGAGCGCCGTGCACGGGCGGCTGGCGCGCTTCCTGGACGCGAACCTCGGGCGGCGCGTCCGAATCGCCGCGCTGTGTGCCGCGCTGGTGGTGACGTGCGCAGTGTCGCTGTCCATCACGACGCTCACCACGTACCGGAAGTTCCAGCCGAACACCATCGACATCGGCCCGATCCTGACGTTCATCGAGAAGGACGAGCACTGGCGGTACCGGTACCTGACGCTGGGGTTCGGGGACCAGATGGCGTGGCTGTCCGCGAACACGCGCGCGTCCACCCCGGACGGCAACTACCACAGCGCGCGCCGACTGCCGGAACTCACGACGACGCCCGTCGAGCGGCTGGAGGGCGCGAAATACACGGGCGTGGCCGGGATCGGGAGCCTGACGCAGTTCATCACCATGCCCGAGAAGTACAACCTGAAATTCATCTACAGCAACGACGCCTTCTACGACCCGATGCTGGCCTTCGCGGGATGGCACCGCCTGGGCACGCTGGAGAACGGCGTGATGGTGTGGGAGCGCGAGGACATCCCGCCGCTCCCGGAACGCCTGCCGAGGCACGAGTTGCCGGTGTGGCAGCGAATGATGTGGGGCGTGCTGCCGCTGCTGGCGTTCGTGGCGGCGTTCCTGAGCCTGCTGCTGCCGACCTTCCGCCTGCCGCGCCTCCCGTGGCAGCGCCACTTTCCCCTGCGGAGCGTGACGGACCTGCTGCAGGAGAACGCCCTGCCGGAGGCGCCCGCGAGTGGGTGGCAGCCGTGGCGGCGCTTCGTGCGGCCCCTGGACGGGATGCTGAACCTGCGGCGGTTGCCGCTCAGGTGGCGGCTCGCGTTCACGGCGCTGCTCGTGGCGGTCGTGCTCTCGCCGCTGACGCTGCTGGGATGGCGGGCCGCGCATCCCGTCAGCACCCCGCAGGCGACGCTGCTGCAGTACTGGGACGACGTGGACTTCAAACGCTTCCACGAGGCGTTCGGGTCCATCGCGCCGCGCCCGGACCTGCCGGAGGACCGCTGGATGCTGGACCTGTCGGTGGAGGGCGGCATCCGCACCGGGTACGCGAAACTCGACGCGATCACGGTGAAGCAGGTGACGTACCAGGGCGACCCGGCGCGCGTGGGGGCGCGGGCGAGCGCCACCGTGCACCTGAAGTGGTTCACGTCGCTGGAGGACTTCGAGGAGGACGTGCATCAGGACCTGATCCGGACGCCCGCCGGGTGGCGGATCGTGGCGCTGCCGGGCCAGAAGATCCGCCCGCAGCAGCGCTTCACGGGACAGGCGGCCGTGCAGTACTACCACGCGCCCCGGCGACTGACGGTGGCGGCCACGGACGCGGGCGACGTACTCGACCGGCCGCACCTGCGGGTCCTGAACTCGCGGCTGGTGCGGTACGACCTCGACCGGGTGCGGGCCGGGCCGAGCCGGGTGCAGGTGGCGATCGTGGGCGAGGTGCAGAACGTGGACGCGCGGCCCGGCGACGTGACGCTCTCCGGGGTGCTGCGGCGCCGGGACGGCAGCGAGATCACGCGCAACAACGCCCGCGACACCATGCTGCACAAGCTGATGCCGGGCGAACGCACGCCCTTCGCGGTGATCTTCGACGGGGTGACGGCCGGCGTGGACGTGCCGATCAATCCGGACGAGATCGGGGGGTTCGACGTGTTCGTGAAGGCGGTCGTGACAGGCCGCGACCTGACGCGCGACGTGCTGACGTGGTCGCGGCCCGCCGGGCCGGACGTGCAGGCGCGGCTCGTGAACGTCGGGGCGTTCGAGGCGACGGTGCCGCACGTGCTGGCGTCCACGCTCGACGCGCGGGGCGTGCAGTGGGTCACGGGCGCGTACAGCCTGGTGGCCGTGCCGCCGCGCGAGTCCCGCCCGCTGGACGTGCCGCTCGCCCTGCCGCTGAACTACCGGGTGCTGCGGTACGGGGAGACGGTGGAGCGCGCCGGGCCGGACGTGTTCCCGCTCCCGGACGGTCGCGGGTACTCGCTGACGGTGCATTCCTTCCTGCGCGAGGCACAGTGACGCCGGGCACGGCAGAATGGGGGCCGTGAAGACACCGGGCACGCCTGAACGCGAATCGCCAGGACGGACGCCGTGAAGGGCGCGCGGTTCCGGCGGCAAGACGGCCTGGCATTCCGGGTGCTGCTGTACGTTCCGCTGCTGCTGGGGACGCTGCTGCTGGGGGAACTGCGCGCCGTGCTGACGCGGCCCGCACGGACCGTCACGGTCCCCACCGCGAAGGTCTTCGCCGCGCCGGACCTGAACGTCACGCAGACGCCGGACGGGCTGAACTTCACCCTGACGGCCGCGGCGGGCAGCGCCCTCCCGGACGGCGTGCCGTTCACCGTGACGCTCACCACGCCCGCCGGTCCGCTCGTCCGGAGCGCCGTCACACGTGACCGGGCCGTGCACCTGCACCTGCCCGCCGTACGTTCGGGCCTGGCCGTGTACGACGGCGAGATCGCCGGGCACCGCTACCACGGGCAGTGGACGCGCTCGCCGGGCGCGGCGGTCACGCCGCTGCGCCTGAAGGTCGGGGCGCGCGCCGTGCGGGTGGTGGGCGACCCGCCGCCCGCCCTGGTGCTGCACCCGCAGGACGTGCACGGCAACGTGTCGGACGAGCCGGTCCGGGTGACGGTCCGTCAGCCGGACGGGCAGCGGTGGACGCGCACCGTGACGGTGCGGCACCTGCTCGCCTGGACCTTCCTGCCGGTCGGCACGCGCACCGGGACGCTGGAGGTGGCGGCCGTGGTGGGCGACGCGCGCGGCGAGCGGGCGGAGGTGGACCTGCTGCCCGGCCCGGTCGCGACCGCGTCGCTCGGCGCGGCGCGGGCGTCCGCCCCGGCGAGCGGACGGGACCCGTGGCAGCTGGACTTCACGCAGGCCCGCGACCGGCTGGGCAACGTGGTGCTGGACGGCAGCAGCGTGCAGCTGCAGGGGCGCGGTCCGCTGAACTTCAGCGCGACGCAGCCCACCGTGGGCGGCGCCGTCCGCCTCGCCGTCCCGGCGGCCGACACGCCCGGCCGGTACCGCGTGCAGGTGCTCACGACGAGCCCCGCGACCCCGCAGTTACCGGCCTCGCGTTTCCAGTCCGCGCCGGTCACGCTGACCTCCACGCCGCCGCTCGACGCGCAGACCATCCCGTTCTTCCTGGCCGGACGCACCCTCAAGATCGGGCCGGTGCGCGACACGCTCGGCGCGCTGCCGGACAACGGAAGCGTCGTCCGGCTGTCCTTCCGCACGGCGGGCGGCACGGTGCGCCGCGAGGACACCGTCGCCCTGACGGACGGACGCGCCGAGTACGCCCTGCCCGCCCTGCCGGGCGACGTCCGGGTGCTGGACCTCGAACTGGACGGGCAGCAGGAACGCGTGCCGCTGGAGGCCCCGTGACCGCCGCCCGCCGGGGCGCGGGGTGAGTGGACCGCGCCTCAAGCAGCTGGTGTGGGCGGCGACCCTGCTGGTGCTGGTGGGCGGCGCGCTGCTCGTCGTCCCGCTGCTCGGGAACCTGTACGGCCGCCTGGAGCGCGCGCAGGTGCAGAACAGCGCCCTGAACCTCGTGCAGGCCAGGCACGCCGAGCCGGGCGCCCTGGCGTGGGAACCGGACGACCCGGGCCTGCCGCGCGACATGGAACCCTACGCCCGGGACGCCGTCACGGACGGCTACCGGCGCGGCTATGAGGAACTCGCGTACGCGCTGTACAGCGGCGAGACGCTGGGCCTCCCGTCGTACTTCCAGCAGGAGGCGCTCGACGACGCACGCCTCGTGACGGACCACACGCAGAACGTGGAATTCGCCGACTGGGACCACCAGCTGACGCTGCACTTCTACGCGCCGGACGGAGCGACGGTCGCGTTCACGGACACGTACCTGTACGCTCAGGGCCGCTTCACGGACGGCGCCCAGCGCTTCGCGCGCGTGGCGAGGCGCACGGTGGACGTGCAGATGGACCTCGACGACGGGAACTGGCGCGTGCATCACTGGCGGATCCTGACCGACTCGGCGAACCCCGTCCCTCCCCCGCCCAGGCCCGCGCTGCCTGCCCTGCTGGGCGGCATCCACGGCGTGAACTACGAGGCGCGCAGCGCGCCCTTCTCGCTGCTGTGGACGCGTTTCGACCCGCAGGAGGTGGACGGGGACTTCAGGGCAGCCCGCACGCTGGGCTTCGACACGGTCCGCATCTTCGTGCCGTACCCCCTGCCGAAGGACGCGGGCACGACCCTGAACGCGCTGCTCGACGCGGCGGGGCGGCGCGGCCTGCGGGTCATTCCGACCCTGCTGGACGGGTACACCCGGTACCGCCTCGCGGACCTGCCGGGCATCCTGGGGATGTACGGCACGCTGCGGCCCGCGCTGGAGCGGCCTGAAGTGCTCGCCATCGACCTGAAGAACGAGGCGGACCGCGACGCGCCGACCGCCGGCTGGGACCGCCTGCGGTTCTTCCTGACGGTCCTGGCGGAACAGGTGCGCGTCCGCAGCAGCAAACCGCTCACGGTGGGCACCGTCACGCCGGACCGGGAGCTGAGCCGCGCGCTGGACTTCGTGACCGTGCACGCCTACGGCCCGCCCGGCGAACTGGAGGGCCTCCTGAGCGCTGCCGAGCGGCAGGGACGGCCGGTGCTGCTCGAAGAGTTCGGGTACCACACGCTCGGCACGGCCCTGCCCGACCCGCACACCGAGGCCGACCAGGCCCGCCATTACGCGCAGGTGCTGCGGACGGTCCGCGGGCGCGGCGAGGGGTGGATGGCATGGACGCTGTACGACCTGAAGACCGGCGCGGTCCCCGGCGGCCGGGCCGTGGAGCGGAACCTCGGCGTGCTGCGCGCGGACGGCAGCGCGAAACCGGTTGTGGGTGTGTTGCGCGGCGAGCCCGCACCCCCGCCTGGACCGCTGGACCGGGTGGAGCGCTGGGGGTTCATGATCCGGCGCGTGCTGCTGGTGTTGGTGGTGGGCGTGGCCGCCGCAGTGTGGTGGCGGCGCAGGCAGGTCGGCAGGAGGCGCTGAGCGCCGCAGTGTACCCCTGCGGCGGCAGGCGTACCGGGCAGGAACTCCCCGCCTGACCGTGCGGCGGGGCTTCAGGTTTCCGGGGTGGTGAGTTCCATCAGGAAGTCGTACCGGTCACCGCGGTAGTGGGCGCTCGCGAGCTCGATGGGGGTGCCGTCGGCGAGCCAGGAGACGCGTTCGGTCATGAGGAGGGCCGCGCCGGGCCGGACCTGCAGCAGGGCGGCGTGTTCGGTGTCGGCGTTCACGGCGCGCAGGTGGCGCAGGGCGCGGACGGGAACGAGGGCGCGCGCGCTGAGCAGTTCGTACAGGCTGCGGTCCTTGAGGGTGTCGGCGTGGAGGTCACCGACGCGGTCTTCGGGCAGGACGCTCGATTCGACGGCGAGGGGGGTGCCGTCGGCGGTCCGGAGGCGGCGGATGCGGTACACGCGGCTGTGTTCGCGCAGGCCGAGCGTCATCGCCTCGTGTGGCGTGGCGCGGTTCAGCGCGAAGCTCAGGACGTGCGCGCCCGGCACCTGACCGCGGGCGCGCATGTCGTCGCTGAAGCTCTGGAGGGTGCCGAGCGGGTGTTCGATGCGGCGCGGGAGGATGAAGGTGCCGCTGCCGCGCCGCCGTTCGAGGAGGCCCTGCGTGGTGAGGAGCGCGATGGCCTGCCGGACGGTGACGCGCGACACGCCGAACTGCCCGGCGAGGTCGCGTTCGCTGGGGAGGGCGGTGCCGGGCGTGGCGTGTTCAGTGCCGAGCCAGCGCTGGATGCCGTGCGCGACCTGCAGGTAGATGGGGGTGGTCGCGGCGTGATCGAGCGTCACGGTGAACTGGGGGCCGTCCGCCATGCCGTTCAGGGTAGCACCGGGGTTCGCCGCGCCCCGCGTCACGGGTGGGCGTCCAGGACCGCGCGTACACTGTGACCGGCGGCCGTGAGGGCGTGTCTGGCCTGTTCGGCGTTCAGGCCGAGGCGCAGCATGACGATGGCGGTCTTGACGTGGCCGTCCGCGTCGTGCAGGGCGTGCCGGGCGGCGTCCGGGTCGGCGCCGCTCGCGAGGACGGTGAGGTGCAGGGCGCGGAGGCGGAGTTTGCGGTTGGTGGCCTGCAGGTCCACCATCAGGTTGCCGTACACCTTGTGCAGCCGGACCATGATGGCGCTGCTCAGGGCATTCAGGACGATCTTCTGGGAGGTGCCCGCCTTGAGGCGCGTGCTGCCGCTGATGACCTCGCTGCCGGTGTCGAGCGTGATGGGGACGTGCACGGCGGCCTGGAGGGGGCTGCCGGGGTTGTTGCTGACGCCGATGGTGAGCGCGCCGAGCTGCGTGGCGTGGCGGGCGGCCGCGACGGCGTAGGGGGTGGCGCCGCTCGCGGCGAGCACGATCACGACGTCGCCCGCGTCCACGTGGTGCGCCTGGAGGTCGAGGACGGCCTGCGCCTCGTCGTCCTCGGCGCCTTCGGCGGCGCGGAACATGGCGCGTTCGCCGCCCGCGATGAGCGTCACGAGGCGTTCGGGCGGCCACGAGAAGGTGGGGAGCAGTTCGACGCCGTCGAGCACGCCGAGGCGGCCGGAGGTGCCCGCGCCGACGTACACGAGTCGCCCGGCGTGCTGCAGGCGCGTCACGGCGAGGTCGGCGGCTCGGGCGATGTCGGGCAGGGCGGCCTGGGCGGCGCGCACGGCGTTCAGCTGGTCGTCGAGGAGGGCCTGCACGAGCTCCGGCGTGCCGAGCAGGTCGAGGTCCGTGTGCTGGTCGCTGGGCTGTTCGGTGGAGAGCGGCGCGGTCTGGTCGTCGTCGCTCCTGGGGGTGGGCCTCTGGGTGGGGGGGCGGGTCATGCGCGGGGGTCCTCCAGGGGCGCGGGGGTGGGGGCGAGGCGCGGGCCGCCCATGACGGGGTCCGTGGGCGGGTGGTGGCGGGCGAGCGGGCCGAGGTGGGCGTCGAGGGCGTCGCGGAAGGCTTCGCGGACGAGGTCGTTGGCGCCGCCGCCCGCGAGCGCGACGGGCAGCGGGTGCGTGAGGCGCGCCTGGACCTGCGCGGCGAGCGCGGCGAGGTGGCGTCCGGCGTCCTGCGTGACCTGCAGGGCGTACGGGTCGCCGAGGGTGGCGGCGCGGTGCACGGCGGGCGCGAGCGTGGCGAGTGCGGTCCGGCCGCCTTGGTACACGAAGTGCCGCAGGGCGGGCCAGTCGAGGCCGCCCGTCATGCGGGACAGTTCGTCCGCGAGCGGACCTCCGGGCGCGTGGCCCGCGTCGAGCTGCGCGAGAAGGGCGCGCAGGCCCGCCCGGCCCTGCCAGAACGCGCCGCCCTCGTCACCGAGCAGGAAGCCGTGCCCGCCCGCGCGGATCACATGGCGGTCCCGCGTGAGGTGCATGGCCATGCTGCCCGTCCCGGCGTACACGAGGACGCCCTCGCCGGGCCGGAAGTGCGCGGCGTACGCGAGGCTCAGGTCGTCCGTGACGTGCAGGCGCGTGGCGGGCAGCCGGAACGTCTCGCCGAGCGCGTCGAGCAGCAGCGGGTGCGCGGAGCCCTGCAGGCCCGTGACGCCCATCACGACAGTGTCGGGCGCGTGCGGGACGCGGGAGGCGAGGCCCGCGAGGAGGTGCGTGACGCGTTCCCGGTCGGCGGGCGTGAAGAGGTGCCCGGTGACGGGGTCGAGGCGGCCCCGGTCGAGGAGCGTGCCGTCCGGCGCGAAGAGTGCCCATTTGGTGCTGCTGGCGCCCGCGTCGAGCGTGAGGAGCATCAGCGTGACCCGGTGTCGGCCGCGTCGCGCAGGGCGTCGCCGAGGAAGTTGTACGCGAGGATGGTGAGGACCAGGAACACGCCGGGCAGCAGCAGCCACGGGTACAGGTTCAGCGTCTGGAAGCCCTCGCGGCGCGCGTCGGAGAGCAGCAGACCCCAGCTCGTCATGGGTTCCTTGATGCCGAGCCCCAGGAAGGACAGGGCGCTCTCGCCGAGGATGTAGCCGGGGAGGGACAGGGTGGCCGTGACGACCAGGAAGGAGCTGAGGTTCGGGGTGATGTGCCGCAGGATGACGCGCAGGTCGCGCGCGCCGATGGCCTGCGCGGCCGACACGTACTCCAGCTGCCGCAGGGCGAGCACCTGTCCGCGCAGCACGCGCGCGAGGCCCGCCCAGCCGATCAGGGCGAGGACGGCCACGATGCCGAGGTACACCCAGGTGCTGGGCCAGCGGGCGGGAATGAGGGTGCCGAGCGCCAGCAGGATCGGGAGGCGCGGGAAGCTGAGGAGCACCTCGATGAGCCGCTGGATGAGCGTGTCGGTGAGGCCGCCGTAGTAGCCGCTCAGGCCGCCCATCAGGATGCCGATCGCGAAGGACAGCGCCACGCCGATCACGCCGACCGTGAGGCTCACCTGCGCGCCCACCAGGGTGCGGGAGAACAGGTCCCGGCCCAGCTGGTCGGTGCCGAACGGGAAGTAGTACACGGCGCGGCCGCCGCTGCCGGGCGCGGCGGGCAGGCCGAAGAGGTGCACGTCGGTCCGCAGGCCGAGCAGCCGGTACGGTTCGGCGTGCACGAGGAACTGCAGCGGCACGCGGACAGAGGGGTCGGTGACGCTTTTGCGGGCGAAGGTGACGGGGTCGCGCGTCTCGCGTGTCCCGTACACGTAGGGGCGCGTGAGGTGTCCGTCCGCCGTGACGTGCAGGCGGGTGGGCGGCTGGTACTCGAAGCCGGGGTGCTGCACGGTGATGTCGTACGGCGCGAGGAATCCCGCGAGGAGCGCGCAGAGGTACAGCACGATCAGCACGAGGCCGCCTGCCACGCCGAGCCGCGAGCGGCGGTAGCGGCGCCACGCGAGGGCGAGGCCGCTCACCTCGCGCCGGGCGGGCGTGGCGGGGAGGGCCGTCACGCGTACCTCACGCGGGGGTCGGCCCACGCGAGCGCGAGGTCCGCGAGGAGGTTCCCGATGAGCAGCAGCAGCGCCGAGAACATCAGCAGGGTGAGCGCCATGTACTGGTCCTTGTTGATGAGGCTGTCGTACAGCAGCGGCCCGATGGTGGGGAGGTTCAGGACGATGCTGATGATGATGGTGCCGGAGATCAGGGTGGGGAGGCTCAGGCCCGCCAGGCTGATGAGCGGGTTCACGGCGTTCCGCACGGCGTGCCGCCACACGATCCGGCGCTGCGGGGCGCCCTTGGCGCGCGCCGTGCGGATGTAGTCCTGCGACAGCACTTCGAGCATGCTGGCGCGCGTCTGCCGCATCAGGCCCGCCACGCCCTCCAGGCCCACGGCGAGCACCGGGATCCACAGGTGCCCGAGCAGGTCCAGCACGCGCGCGGTGCTCCAGGGCGCGTCGATGAAGTGCGGACTGAAGAGCCCGCCGACGTTGGTCCCGCCGAGACGCAACACCAGCGCGACGAGCAGCAGGGCCGCCAGGAAGTCCGGAATAGCGAGGCCCAGGTACCCGAGCACCGAGACGATCTGGGCCGTGAGGGTGTGGCGGTTGAAGGCGGTGTAGATGCCGAGCGGGACGGCGATCAGCCAGCTGACGAGCAGCGTGAGGAGCGCGATGAAGACCGTCCAGCCGAGCAGTTCGCCGATGACGGTGACGACCGGGCGGTTCTGCAGGAAGGAGTACCCGAAGTCGAGGCGCGTGACGACGTTCCACAGCCAGTGCAGGTACTGCATGACGGGCGGCTGGTCGAGGCCCAGCTGGCGGCTGATGGCGGCGGCCGTCTCGCGCGTGAAGCGCGGGTCTTCGAGGTACTGGTCGGTGAAGCTGCCGGGCTGGAGTTTGATCACGAGAAAGCACACGGCGCTGATCACGAGCAGGGTGGGCAGCATGCCCAGCACCCGCCTGAGCAGGTAGTTCAGCATGTCGGTCCTCACGGCGGCCGGGCCGGACGGGGCGGTGTGGCCCTCGTCCGGCCCGGCCGTTCAGGTCTCACGGGTTCCGGTCGTTCGGTGATGAAGTCAAGGACGACCTGGCAGGAAAGAGCAGGAACGGACGGGATCCGGGAAGGGAGCGGAGGACAGGGCGCCCTGCCGCGTTCAGAGCGGACTGGACGCCGTCCGGGTCACTTCTGGTAGATGAGCGGGACGGGGTTGTAGCCGGGGATCACGCCGAGGTTGTACACGTAGTTGCCGTACTTGTTGCTGATCATGCCGATGTTCTCGGGTTTCAGCAGCGGGATGACCGGCAGGTTGTGCGCGAAGAGCAGCTGCCAGCGCGTGTACAGCGCCTTGCGTTTGGCGCGGTCGGGGGTGACGGCGGCCGTCTCGAAGATGGTGTAGATTTCCTTCTCCCAGGGGAACATGCGGGCGACGTTCGGCGTCTGGCCGTCCGTGGCGGGCTGCAGGGAGCGGTGCCAGTAGTACAGGGCGCCGCCCGGCTCCCAGATGGGTCGGCGCAGTTCCGGGTCGGGCTGGTCGCCGAAGGCGTGCAGGATCATCTCGTAGTTGCCGCTCAGGCCGGTGGAGAGGAGGTTCTTGGCGAGGATGCCCTGCAGGTTGACCTTCACGCCGATCTGTTTGAAGTCGTTCTGGATGATGGTGGCGATGGCGGGATAGACGCTGGAGTCGGTGCCGTACGTGAGGTCGAATTCCAGGTTCTTGCCCTTGGCGATGTTGCGGACGCCGTCACCGTCGGTGTCTTTGAGGCCCATCGCGTCGAGCGCGGCGGCCGCGGCCCCCAGGTCGAAGGTGCCGAGGGAGGATTTGGTGTTGGCGTAGAAGTCCTTGTTGGCGGGCGCGACGCCGTGGCCGGGCAGTCCGGCGAGGCCGTTGTAGACGGTGTCGATCATGCGCTGGCGGTTCAGGGCGGACTGCATGGCGTTCCGGAAACGCAGGTCGCTGAAGACCTTGGCGAGCGCGGGGTCTTTCGCGTCGAAGTTGAAGGCCACGAAGGGTGGGCTGCCGAAGAGGGCGGTGCTGCGCACGACGCGGAACGGCGCGCCGGACACTTCCTTCTGCTTGAGGTCGGGGAACTGTGCGCCGCTGATGTTCAGCTGGTCGACGTTCCCGGCGAGGAACTGGGCCACCTGCGCCTGCGGGTCGCGGATGATCAGGAAGTCGAGCGTGTCGAGGTACGGGAGCTTGGTGCCTCTGGCGTCGACCTTCCAGTAGTTGGCGTTGCGGGTGAGGCTGACCTTCTGCCCGGCGGTGTACGACGCGAGCTTGAAGGGGCCGGTGCCGACCACTTCGGCGGGCGCGACGTTGGTGGGCCAGGCGTTGTTGATGTCGGCGCTCCTGGCGCCGCCCTGCACGCTGTACTTGAGCAGCTTGTGTTTGGGCATGATGAAGTTGCGCATCTGCAGCAGGAAGGCGGGGGTGGGTTTCTGCAGCGTGACCTTGACGGTGTTCTTGTCGACGGCTTCGAAGTTGACCTTCTTGCCGTCCTGGGTGAAGGTGGCGGCGTCGCCGGCGCGCGCTTCGGGGTTCTCGATGATCTGCTCGTACGTGAAGACGACGTCGTCGGCGGTGAAGGGTTCGCCGTCGCTCCATTTCACGCCCTGGCGCAGCTTGAAGGTGTACGTCTTGCCGTCCGGGGAGACGGTCCAGCTTTCGGCGAGGGCGGGTTCGAGCTTGTAGGTGGCGTAGTTGAATTCGACGAGGCCGTCGAAGAGCTGCTGCGAGACGAGGCCGAGGTTGTTGTCGATGGCGCCGTAGTAGTTGAGGCTCTGGGGGCTGTCGCCGAGCACGAGGGTGAGGTTGCCGCCGCTCTTGCCGGTGGTGACGCCGAGGCTGGTGTAGCCGCTGACCTTCTTGGGGGCAGCGCTGGCGGTGAGGGCGGCGCTCAGGCCGAGCAGCAGGGTCAGGGTGACGAGCCGGGCGGGGTGCGTGGGGGGGGTTCGCATTCGGTCCTCCATCGGTGGCGCGGGGTTGGGCCGTGGGGTGGCCCGGGGCTTGGGGGGCGCGTGTTCCTCGGTGCGTCGTACTGTGGTGGGGTGCCTGATGTCGTGGTGCGTGTGCTGCTGCGGTGCATCTGGGCACCCGGTCGAACGGGTGGAGCTACCATACCACTTTAAGACCAATTGTCCAGCCCAGGCACCACCCGACCTTCCCCGCCTCATCTCGCCGCACGGCCCACCCGCCGCCCCGCAGGCGCCCGACAGGACGTGACCCATGCCGCACGAAGCCCCGAACACCGGCTCCCCCACCGTCCGCGCGTACCGCCCCGCCGACCTGACGGCCCTGTACGACATCTGCCTGCGGACCGGCGACAGCGGCCGGGACGCCGCGCACCTGTACCGCGACCCGATGCTGCTCGGGCACTATTACGCCGCGCCGTACGCCACCCTCTGCCCCGACACCACCTTCGTGCTCGCCACCCCGGAGCGCGTCGTCGGGTACGTGCTCGGCGTGCCGGACAGCCGCGACTTCGAGACGCGCAGCGAACGCGAGTGGTTCCCGCTGCTGCGCGGCCTGTACCCCCTGCCCGCGGCAGACGACCAGAGCCGCGACGCCCGCATGACCCGCGCCCTGCACCGCGGTTACCGTGCCCCGGACGCCGCCTGGCTGGACCGCTACCCCGCACACCTGCACATCGACCTGCTGCCGGAAGCGCAGGGCGGCGGGCACGGCCGCCGCCTGATCGGCACGCTGCTCGGGGCGCTGCGTGACCTGGGCGTGCCGGGCGTGCACCTCGGGGTGGGCCTCACGAACACGGCCGCGCAGGGCTTCTACGAACGGCTCGGCTTCCGCGACCTGGAGCGCAGCGAGCACGCGCGCACCCTGGGCCTCCCCGCTTCTGGCTGAGAGCGCTTGAGCTCAGCCGGGCTGCCAGCCTGCCGCGAGGACGTTCCCGACGGCGCGGCGCAGCGGCTGCAGCGGCCGGGCCGTGTGCCGGGACGGGTGAACATTGTTCGTGAGAAGCGTCCAGGCGTACCCGCGTTCGAAGTCGATCCAGCAGCCGGTGCCGGTGAAGCCGGTGTGGCCGAGCGTGCCGGGACTGCACAGGCTGCCGCCGCTCCAGCCGGGAAAGCGGCGCTCCCATCCGAGCGCGCGGGTGGGGGTCTGCGGGGCACGCAGTTCGGCGAGCGCGGCGGGCGTGAGGGCCGTGCCGTCCAGCAGGGCCCGCGCGGCGTCCAGCACGCCGTGCAGCGTGCCGAACAGTCCGGCGTGCCCGGCGACGCCGCCCTGCGCGGAGGCGTTCTCGTCGTGGACCTCGCCGCGCAGCACCCGGCCGCGCCACGCGCAGCGTTCAGTGGCGACCGAGCCGTCCGCTTCGGGACGGAAGGTCAGGCCCGCCGGGAGCGGGAAGTCGCGCAGCGGGCGGCCCCGCACGCGTTCCAGCACCTGCCCGAGCAGCATGAAGCCGATGTCGGAGTACACGTGCGCACCGAGCGGCCAGGGTTCCTGCAGCACGCGGGCGCGCAGCGTCTCAGGTGCCGAGGCCCAGGTGTAGAGCGGCGCGTGCGCCGGGAGGCCGGACGTGTGCGTCAGGCACTGCCGGAGCGTGACGGCGGCCACGGCGGGCGCGCCCATCCAGGCCATGTCCGGCAGGTGCCGGGAGAGCGGGTCGTCGAGGTCCGCGAGACCGTCCTGCACGAGTTTCAGCACCTCGGGAAGGGTGAAGAGGACCTTGGTGAGGCTGGCGAGGTCGAAGGTCAGGTCCGGCGTGAGCGGCACCCGGGCCGGGTCGAGCTGCGCCGCGCCGTACACGGCGGTGACGGGGGCCTGCCCGGCGCGCAGCAGGCCGAGCGCGGCGCCCGGCACCTGGCCCGAGTGCACGGCGGTCCGGACGAGGTCGGCGGCGGCCGTGAATGCGGCACCCTTCATGCGTGGCCTCCGGTGGGCGTGGGCGGGGCGGGGCGGGAGAGTTTTCCGGCGACGACGGCGTGCCGCGCGCCGGTCGTGCCGGGCAGGGTGTTCGCCCAGCCCTGCGCCGCGAAGTAGCCGAGGACCGCGAAAGCGGCCGCCTCGCGCGTCATGGCGTCCAGGCCGCGTTCCTCGAAGGTCAGGACCGGGACGGGCGCGAGGCCTTCGCGGATGAGGCGCATCAGGAGGGGGTTGCGTGCCCCGCCGCCCGCGACGAGCACCTCGTCGAGGCCGAGCGGCAGCACGAATCGCCGGTACGCGTCCACCACGCTGGCGGCACTGAAGGCCGTGACGGTCGCCGCGAGGTCCGGCACGCTCAGGTCCTCCCGGCCGGGCAGGGCCGCGAGGTGCCAGCGTTCCCGTCCCGTGGATTTCGGCGGGGGGCGGAGGAGGTCCTGGTGCGTCAGCCACGCCTGCACGAGCGCCTCGTGCGCGGTGCCGCTCAGGGCGAGGCGCGCGCCGTCGTCGTAGCGCAGGCCGTGCAGGGCCGCGACCTCGTCGATGAGGGTGTTGGCTGGGCCGGTGTCGAAGGCGAGCACGCCGGACGCGTCGAGGCCCGGCAGGTACGTGACGTTGCTGATCCCGCCGAGGTTGTGCACGGCGCGGCGCACGCCGGGCGCGGCGTACATCAGGCGGTCCGCGAAGGGCACGAGCGGCGCGGCCTCCCCGCCCGCGGCGAGGTCGGCGGGCCGGAAGTCCGCCACGACCGGCAGGCCGGTGCGTTCCACGATGACGGCCGCCTCACCGATCTGCAGGGTGGCGTGCGGCGGGCGGTGCGAGACGGTCTGTCCGTGGCTCGCGATGAGGTCCGCGTGCGCCGCGAGCGGCAGGCAGGCGCCGGCGAGGACCGCGCCGAGCCGGTGGTGCAGGACCGCGAGGGCGCTGGTGGGCAGCTCGTCGCGGGCGGCGGCGAGGAGTTCGCGGCGCAGGTCGTCCGGGTAGGGGGTGTGGTGGTGGGCGAGGGTCTGCACGCGCGGTCCGTCGCCCGTGAGTGGGGGGGGCGGGCTGCCGCTCCAGAGGGCGGGCCAGCCGGGCAGTTCGGTGAGGACGGCGTCGATCCCGTCGGTGCTGGTGCCGCTCATCAGGCCGAGGACGCGCGGGCCGGTGCGGGGCGGGAAGGGTGGGGCGGTCACGGGGACGACCGGCGCGGCTGCGGGTGGGGTGCGGGCATGGTGGACCTCCCCAGGCATTAAACCACTTGCATACCACCTGTGGCGGGGCCGGGCATCTCGCGCGCCTCCTGCCGTGCGGCGCGGTACACGCGTCCGGCCTCGGCCTCGCTGAGGTCCGCGAGCCGTTCGACGTTCACGCCCAGCACGTAGGTCGCGTACGTTTCGCCCGCCGCGTCGGCCCAGGCGCTTCCGGTGAGCGCGCCCTGGAGGTGGGCCGCGAGGCTGCGGGCACGGACCTCGCCGATGGCGGGCGGCACGTCGCCAGGAGCGGTCACGTCCGCCACGCCGTGCGGCCGGTACCCGCGCACACGCAGGGCCTGGAAGCGCGGGAGGGCCGCGTTTCCGGCGAGGACGGCGCGCGTCAGGACGGCGAGTTCCGAGTGCGCCTCGCGCGTCACGAACCACGTGGCGCCCGCACGTTCCACGCGCGCCTGCACCTGCGGGAAGCGGTACAGGAACGCGCCCACGCCGTACTGCACGGCGGCGCGTTTGAGGGCGTCGCTGTACAGGTCCTTGGTGTCGCTGCCGGGGCGTGCGCCGGGCTCGACCGTGCCCACGTCGGAGCGGGTGACGCCGCACACGGTGAGTCGGCACTCGACGGCAGGCCAGCCGACCGTGACGGGCGGCAGGACGTACTCGGTGCTCCACTGGCCCGGCACCACGTCGTCCAGGTGCGCGGCGACCGTGCGGACGTCCACGTACACCACCACGGTCGCGAAGGGGTCGGTGCCCTCCTGCGGGCGGGTCTGGAGTTTCCAGCGGAGCGTCGCGGGCGGGAAGGGGCGACGCAGGCGCCGGACGACGGCGGGCGTGAGGCCGGAGCGGTGCTCGGTCACGCGCCGTGTCCTGTTCGCCTTTGGCAGGAAATCATACCCGTATTCTACCCTGAACAGAACCCTGGGGGCAGGGCCAGGCCCGGTTCATGAAGCTCCTCCCTCCCCTTCCCTGTCCCGCGCCTCACCCGGGCGTCTTAAGGTGACGCTTGCCCGTCCGGTCCGCGTCCGCCTTCCGGACGCCGGAGGCCCCATGAACCCCCTCTACCCGGATGCCCGAACCGCCCTGCAGGACCTGATCCAGAGCGGCACACACCTCGCCGTCGGCGGCTTCGCGTCCGCGGGCGTGCCCACCGACCTGATCGGCGCGGTCCACGACCTCCAGGTGCAGAACCTGCGCCTCGTGTGCTGCTCCACGCAGCGCAGCGAGCACTTCGGCGTGAACCGCCTCATCACGAACGGACAGGTCACGCGGCTCGTCACGAGCTACCTCGGCCCGAACGACGTGGTGCGCGCCCTGTACCTCAGCGGGAAGCTGCAGGTGGAGTTCGTGCCGCAGGGCACCCTCGCCGAACGCCTGCGCGCAGGCGGCGCGGGCATCCCCGCCTTCTACACGCCGGTCGGGGCCGGGACCGTCGCCGAGGACGGCAAGGAGGTCCGCGAGTACGGTGGGCGCCGCTGCCTGCTGGAGGAGGCGATCGTGCCGGACGTGGGCCTCGTGCACGCGTGGAAGGCCGACCGCAGCGGGAACCTCGTGTACCGCCGCACCGCGCAGAACTTCAACCCGCAGGTCGCGTCCGCCGCGCGCGTCACCGTCGCCGAGGTCGAGGAGATCGTGGAAGACGGGCAGCTCGACCCGGACGAGATCCACACGCCCGGCATCTACGTGCAGCGCCTCGTGCTGAACCCCACCCCGGACCGCAGTGTCCTGACCGTCCGCCTGCGAGAGGCCCGCTGATGCCGTGGACGCGTGACGAGATGGCGGCCCGCGCCGCACAGGAACTGCGGGACGGGATGTACGTGAACCTCGGGATCGGCCTGCCCACCTGCGTCGCGGACTTCGTGCCGGACGGCCTGAAGGTGTACTTCGAGAGCGAGAACGGCCTGCTGGGCCTCGGCCCCTCCCCCACCGTGGACGAGGTGGACCCGGACCTGCAGAACGCGGGCGGCGAGACCACCACCTTCATTCCCGGCGCGAGCGCCTTCAGCAGCGCGGACGGCTTCGCGATGATCCGGGGCGGGCA
This sequence comes from Deinococcus aquiradiocola, assembly GCF_014646915.1. Classification (NCBI taxonomy): domain Bacteria; kingdom Thermotogati; phylum Deinococcota; class Deinococci; order Deinococcales; family Deinococcaceae; genus Deinococcus; species Deinococcus aquiradiocola. The sequence goes on from NZ_BMOE01000003.1 coordinate 257,036, forward strand.
CATCGACCTCGCCATCCTGGGCGGGCTGGAGGTGAGCGAGACGGGCGACCTCGCCAACTGGACGGTGCCGGGGCAGTTCGTGTCCGGCATGGGCGGCGCGATGGACCTCGTGGTGGGCGCGCGGCGCGTCGTGGTGCTGATGGACCACCTCAACAAGCGCGGCGAGCCGAAACTGCGGCGGGAGACGCGGCTCCCGCTGACCGGGCGGCGCGTCGTGAGCCGCGTCGTGACGGACCTCGGCGTGCTCGACGTGACGCCGCAGGGCTTCCGGCTGGTGGAACGCGCGCCGGGCGTCACGCTGGAGGACCTGCGCGCACGCACGGACGCGGCGGTCCTGCTGCCCGGCACACCCGCAGACGCTCAGGACGCGAGAAGCAGAGTACGGCGCGTCCGCTGACGGTGCAGCCCGGACGGGACACGACAGCAATGCGCCACGGCCTGACATGGCCGTGGCGCCGCTGGACGGGCGAGCCGCCGGAAGGGGGATCATACGGTTTTGATGCTCGCTTCGCCCTGCTGAACTCCAGAACTTCAGCTCAAAACCGTATCAGAACGGCGTGAAGACGAACTTGTCGCTGGTGCCGCCACGCACGATGCTCTCGGTGTGCTTCCCGATGTAGTTCTTCCCGGTCATGGCTTCCAGGGCGCCCCACACCGCGCCGAGCGTAAAGGTGCACTCGCGGGTGCTGCCTGGCTGCTCTCCGGCCATGCATACGGTTTCATGCGTTTCCACGACGACGTTCTCACCATCCATGTAGGATCGGTCGACGCTGCACAGGCGGGTGCCGTCCTTGCCGATCGCGGCGTTCAGGGCGCCCGCGACAGAATCGATGGATGGATTACTGTCTGTGAGGCCCAGCTCGGCGACAAGGTTGTGGCCACGTACTTTTCCCGCGCGGGTGAACACGACGGCGGCGCCGTCCGTGCCGAGCGTGTCTTCCACGCCCGTGATGACGGCTTTAAAGCAGACGATGCTGTTGAAATCTCCGAGTTCCTGGCGGGTGGTCATGAAGGTGTCCTCCGTGAATTCAGCGGGACGCGGTCATGATGAACATGAACCGCTCCCGCAGTGCGGGTCTGGGTGTGTAGAGGCGCCAACGGATACGGAGCTGCGCGGTGAGTGTCCCGGTGGTCGGTGCGCGCGGCGAAAGGCAGGGTCATCCGGGGTCCGTCGTACCGTCGGTGGTGAACCGCTGAACGGATCAGCCGAGAATGGTGGTGATCTGCCGGGCGGCGTCACGCGCCTCCAGGTGCAGCAGGCCCAGGTTCGCGTCCGGTGCGGTGATGACGGCCAGCACGCCTTTCGGGCCGGTCGCGTAGATGTACACGTTGCCGTCCTTGCCGGTGACACTGGTTTCGGTGAATTCACCGGCGCCGAGTGTCTCGGCGATGCGCTTGCCGAGGCCGAGGGCGGTGGCGGCCATGGCGGCCACGCGCTGGTAGTCGGTGGTGTCGGAGAAAGAGCGGGCGATGGCAAGGCCGTCGGTCGTGGCGATCAGGGCGCCCTTGATTTCGGGCATGCTGGCGCGCAGGGTGTTCAGGACGGCCTGGGTCTCTTCTTGCTTGCTCATGGTGTCTCCTTGGTGATGTGGTGTACGTGAGGGGTAAAGGACGGTGCAGAGAAGGGGGATTCTGTTTCAAACCGGGGACTGAAGGTCAGTCCGCTCGGCGATGACAGCGAGCAGGGAGGTGAGGGCCGACTTGCAAGACGCGAGGTCGGTGGCGTCGATGCCGATGACGTGTTCTGGCGGCGTCTCGAAGTACGACGCGATGTCTTCGGCGGCCCAGGCGTGCCCGTGGTCCTGATGTGTGACGCCGACCAGGTATGGGATGGAGTAGCGGGTACTGATGAATTCCAGAATTCGGCGCGAGTGGCGGAAGTCGGAAGGCTTGATGCCGGACACCAGAATCAGCAGGCCGAGCGCGCCGTCGCACAGGACGTCCCACATGAAGTCGAAGCGTTCCTGGCCTGGCGTCCCGAAGAGGAAGAGCAGGTCGTCTCCGACATGTACCGTGCCGAAATCCATGGCGACGGTGGTGTTCGTCTTGCCGATGTCCTCACTGGCCTCTACGTCCGTGGCAACCACGACCGTCTCGGAGAGGGTCTGGATGAAGGTCGTCTTGCCCGCGCCGACGGCGCCGCTGACCACGAGTTTCAGAGGTTGCATATCAGACGCCCTGCCCGCGCAGGCGTCCAAGCAGGCGTTGCAGCATGGTCCTGGCCTCGGACGTGACGACCGTGGCAGGCGGGGACTGCCGCTGTGCAGGTTTCGAAGGGTTGCCCGGCGTGTGCTGGTGCGCGAGTTCGATGAGCGCGGCGGAGCGCAGCTGGTACATCATGACCTGCGCGTCGTGCTGCGGGACAGACAGGATCTGGGAGAGCAGTTCTGCGTTCGTGACGTGCTTCAGGTGTGGCGATGCCTGCTGCCACATGGTGGCGAGGCCCGCCGGAACCTCGGGACTGCCGGGGCGGAGGCGGAACATGGTCTGCGGGTGTGGCAGATTCACGTCCGGAACCACGTGCTGCACGGCAGCCTGCTGCAACAGTGGGAAGAGTGGGAGGAGGTAGTGTCGGGCCAGTCGGTCGCGCGCGAGGTCCTCGAAGGAAAATTTCCCGTGCGCGTCGGACAGCAGTTGCAGGACGGTGTGCGTGGCGCGGTCGCGGTCCTGCACTGCGAAACCATCGATGTACAGCGACAGCAGGTGGTTGTTGTGAAGCGCCAGTTCGATGCTGCGTCCACCCAGGGCGCTGTAGAGGTACAGCGTCCCGGTCTTGGACCGTGCGATTCGGAGAACGTCAGTCAGCGACATGTCCTCCAGATCTCCAAATAAAGCCATGACCTCTCCGTGACCACTCGTGTTTGTTCGACGTTAAGCATCACGATGATGCCTGTGCGAATGGTAGGTGAGGGAGAATATCGGATTTCTTACAAAGCAGTTTACGCTGGGGGACATAATTTAAAATATTGATAGATGATGGCCACGTGGTCATCTCGGGCATGCGCGACAGAAGCTCTCCGAATCATCCGTAGCTCACCCGCCTGCCCGTCACCTCCACGTGGAACTGTGAAGCGCAGTTCCACGGTCCCCATGCCGCTATACTCGGTCCAAATGACAGCAACTCACCCAGACGTGATCGTCGTCGGGGCAGGTTCGGGCGGCAGCGTCACCGCCCGCCGCCTCCTGGACGCGGGCCTGCGCGTCCTGCTGCTCGAAGCGGGCGGACACGACCGGCACCTCTTCATCCGCGCGCCCGCCGCCTTCCCGAAACTCTTCCGTTCGCGCTTCGACTGGAACCTGCAGACCACCCCGCAACCCCACGCGGACGGGCGCCGCTTCTACTGGCCGCGCGGCCGGGTCCTCGGCGGCAGCAGCGCCATCAACGCCACCATCTACATCCGCGGCTCCCGCCGCGACTACGACGCCTGGGGGGACGGCTGGCGCTGGAACGACGTCCTCCCCGCCTTCCGCAGCCTGGAGACGTACAGCGGCGGCGCCAGCGACACGCGCGGCGACCACGGCCCCCTGCCCGTCGGCCCGCGCCGCGCCTCCCACCCGCTCAGCGAGGCGTTCGTGGCGTCTGCCGCGCAGGCCATGCACATCCCGCACGCCGCCACCTTCAACGACGGCACCCTCGAAGGGGCCGCGCTGCTGGAAAGCAACCACCGCAACGGCGAACGCTACAGCGCCTTCCGCGCCTTCCTGCAGCCCGTCCTCCGCCACCCGAACCTCACGGTCCTGACGGACGCGCAGGTCCTCGAACTGCTGTGGGACGGCCCGCGCGTCACCGGTGTCCGCTTCCGGCACGCCGGGCGCACCCTCGACGCGCACGCGGGCGGCGTCGCCCTCACGGCCGGCGTCATCCAGACCCCGCAGCTCCTGATGCTGTCCGGCATCGGCCCGCGCCGCGAACTGCAGCGCCTCGGCATTCCCGTCCGCGTCCCCCTGGACGGCGTCGGCGAGAACCTCAAGGACCACCTCGCCGTGCCCGTCATCTTCGGCAGCCGCGTCCGGTCACTCGACCGCGTTCCCGAAACGCAGGCCCTCGCCCGGTACCTCTGGAACCGCAGCGGCCCCCTCAGCAGCAACGTCGCCGAGGCGAGCGCCTTCACGCACGCCCGCAGCGGCCTCGACCCCGCCCACGACGACCCTGACCTGCAGTTCCACTTCGGGCCCGCGTACTTCCGCGATCACGGCGCCGTCAGCGAACCCGGCAACCACTTCTCCGTCGGCCCGGTCCTCGTGGACGTGCACAGCAGCGGCCGCCTCACCCTCGCGTCCCGCGACCCGCTCGCGCCGCCCGTCATCGACCCGAACTACCTCAGCGACCCCCGTGACCTCGAAAGCCTCGTGAACGGCGTCCGGCAGGCCCGCGAGATCGCCGCGACCGGGCCGCTCGCCGCCCTCAGCACCGGCGAGGTCCTCCCCGGTCCCGGCACCCGCAGCGACGACCTCGCCCGCCACGTCCGGCAGGAGAGCGCCACCCTCTACCACCCCACCGGCACCGCCGCCCTCGGCGACGACGGACGCGCCGTCACCACCCGCCGCCTCGCCGTGCACGGCACGCGCGGCCTGTGGGTCGCGGACGCGAGCGTCATGCCCAACCTCATCCACGCCAACACCAACGCCACCGCCATGATGATCGGCGCGCGCGCCGCCGGCTTCATCACCGAAGACCTGACGCGCTGAAGGCCCGGCCGCTCACCGGAGGCGGGGGTGGTGCGGCGGTGGGCTCTCACGCGCTGTCGCCTACCATGGGCGTATGAGTGCCGTGCCGACTGAGTTGCCGACCGTGCTGATCGTGGAGGATGACGCGAGCATCCGTGAGTACCTGCAGCTGGGCTTCGGGTACGAGGGGTTCCGGGTACTGCTGGCGTCCGGCGGGACGGAGGCGCTCGCACTGTTCGCGCGGGAGGCGCCGGACGTGGTGGTGCTGGACGTGGGGTTGCCGGGCGTGGACGGGTTCGGGGTGCTGAAGGCGATCCGGGAGCGGTCGCAGGTGCCGGCGCTGATGCTGACGGCGCGGGACGCGGTGGACGACCGGATTCGGGGCCTGACGCTCGGCGCGGACGATTACCTCGTGAAGCCGTTTCATTTCGGAGAGCTGGTGGCGCGCGTGCAGGCGATCCTGCGGCGCGTGCAGCCGGAGCGGGGGCGGACGCTGTCGTACGCGGACCTGACGCTCGACACGGCGCTGCGCGAGGCGACGCGGGGCGGGGTACGGGTGGAGCTCACACCGCGCGCGACGGACCTGCTGGAGGTGCTGCTGCGGCACCCGGAACGCGCGCTCAGCAAGGCCGTGCTGCTGGACAGCGTGTGGGGCGGGGAGTTCATGGGAGACGACAACATCGTGGAGGTGTACGTGCGGCAGCTGCGGCGGGCCCTGGGCGAGCCGGACCTGATCCGGACGGTGCGCGGGGCCGGGTACGCGCTCCGGCTGCGGGAGTAGCGTGCGCCTGAGTCTGTCGGGTCGCCTGACGCTGCTGGTGCTGGGGTTGCTGCTGGCGGCGCTGGTCCTGATCGGGGTGACGCTGGGCGCGCGCGTGCAGGCGTTCGTGGCGACGCAGTCGGAACGCGCGGTGTACGGGCAGCTGGCGCTGGTGGTGCAGGCGGGCGAGGCCGGGTCGGGGGTGGGGCGGGAGTACGCGCTGTACCAGGCGCTGGTGGGCGCCGCGCAGACCGCGCACTCGTGGGGGGTCCTGGCGACGCGGGACCGCACGTACCTCAGTGACAGCGGGGCGCACGACGTGCCGCCCCGGCGGGTGCTGACACAGGTGCGGCAGGCGGGGCGCGGGCAGTGGGGCGCGGTGCGGCTGCTGGCGGACGGGCAGGGGAACGTGCTGGGACTGGCGGTCAACCCGGCGGACGGGGAGCGGCTCACGCGGGGCGTGGTGCAGGCGTACGCGGTGATCGCGGCGCTGGCGCTGGTCCTGGCGGGCACGGCGGTGCTGCTGCTGCTGCGGCTGGGGTTGCGGCCCCTGCGGAACATGGCGGGGCAGGCGGCGCGCCTGGGGGTGGGGGACCTGTCGGAACGGATGCCGGTGTTCGCGCCGGACGACGAGCTGGCGGTGCTGGCGCGCAGCCTGAACCGCATGCTGGGGCGGCTGCAGGAAGCGTTCCGGCAGCTGTCGGAGGAGGAGGCGCGCACGCGGGCCTTCGCGGCGGACGCGAGTCACGAGCTGCGGACGCCGCTCGCGGCGATCTCGGGGAGTCTGGAGGTGCTGGCGCGCGCGCAGGACGACCCGGGCGCGTCGGAGTTGCGCTCCCGGCTGGTCGTCAACCTGCGGCGCGAGTCGCGGCGGGCGGGGCGGCTGGTGGACGACCTGCTGACCCTGACGCGCCTGGACGCGGGTGAAACGCTGCGCAGGGAGCTGCTGGACCTGCCGGGCGTGCTCGGCGGCGTGCTGGAGGTGATGGCGGACCTCGCGCCGCAGGTGAGGTTCGCGCTGGACCTGCCGGGCACGGAGGCGCTCACGGCACGGGCGGACGTGGGCCGGGTGGAGGGGGCGCTGCTGAACCTGCTGCGGAACGCGGCGGCATACACGCCGGGCGCCGGTCCGGACGCAGGGCCGGACGCCCTGCCGGTGGTGACGTTGCGGGCGACACGGGTGGGCGCGTGGGTGCGGCTCAGCGTCCTGAATCCCGCCGCGCTGCCGGAAGCGTTCGTGCCGCGCATGTTCGACCGCTTCTCGCGCGGGCCGGACGCCGCGCCGGGCGGGTCGGGGCTGGGGCTGGCGATCGTGCGGGCCGTGGCGACCGCGCACGGCGGGGAGACCTTCGCCGTTCAGCAGGGCGGGCAGCTGGAAGTGGGGTTCACCCTGCCGGCATGAGCGGGGCGGCGTTCAGCGTTCATTCAGCCGCGTACCCTGGCGCGTTCAGCGGGGACCGCCAAACTTCCTTTCGTAAGTCAACCAAGGGAGTACACCATGACCAAGAACCTGAAAGCCCTGACCGCCCTGATCACCCTCGCTTCCGCCACCGCCTTCGCGGCGGCCGGTACGCCCGCCCCCACCGTCACGCCTGCCGTGAAGGCGCAGGGCGTGACGGCGGCCCCCGCCACTCCTGGCGCCACGGCCCCCAATGCCGCGCAGGCCGCGCCCGGCACGGGCGCACCGGTGTGCGCTCCGCATGGTGGGCGCCGCGGTGACCGCGCGGGCGGCCGCCCCCCGGTGCCGGGACAGGCCCGCGCCCCGCAGGCCCAGGGAACGTCAGCCCAGGGACAGGCCGTGAAGCCCACGGCCGCCCCGCAGGCGACCGGTCCTCAGGGCACGACGCCGCCCGCCCTCAAGAACGCGCCGGCCCGCCCCGCCATGAACGGTCAGGTCCCCGCGAACTGCGGCCCGGTGGGCGGTCACCCGCCGCGCGGCCCGGAAGGTCAGGCGGGCGTGCCGCCCATGAAGGGTCCGGCGGGTGAACGTCCCGCGCCGAGCGCCGCGCAGCTCAAGGAGCAGATCACCCGCGTGGACGCCCTCATCGCGAAGACCACCGACGCGAAGGCCAAGGGGTACCTCACGGACGCGCGGGCGCTGCTGCAGGCCGGCAACTTCCGTGCCGCGCACGGCCTGATCCACGCGGCGGAAGCCCTCACGCTTCCCCAGGGCCAGCAGGGCAAGTAAACCTGACGGCGCAGCAGGAGCGTTCACCGTCATGAGGTGAACAGGGGGCGGAATCACGGGCGACGTGGTTCCGCCCTCCTGCATGGGGACGCAGTATGGTTGGAGGACCGTTCAGGGCTGGAGAGAGGGCACGGTCCGGGGAGGAAGGTGGATGAAGGGCAGCTTCACAGGTGCGGGGAGGGGGCCGGGCGCAGGGGGCGCGCTGCTGCTGGTGTGCGCGCTGCTGTGCGGACCTGTCCTCGCACAGAAGCGCCCGGACGTGGCGATGCCGCCTCCCCTGCCGGGCGGGCCACCGCCGCGCGGGCCGAGGCCGGAACCGCTGAGTTTCGCGGACGCGCGGGCGTTCGCGGCGCGTGCGGCGTCGGTGGTGCGGCAGGTGAAGGCGGGCGAGCTGCGCGTGCGGCCGTCGCCGCAGGGGCCGAGGTTGACGGTGCCGCTGCTGTTTCAGGGGCGTCCGGTGGCGGAGGTGGTGCTGGACCGCGACCTGAACTTCGTGGAGCGGCCCGCCGTGCCGCTGCTGGAGGACGTGACGGTGCCGCCCGCCGTGAGCGCCAAGGCACGCGCGGGACTGGACGCGCGCGTGGCGGGGCTCGCGGCGTCGGGGCTGGCCGAGGGGGCCGGGCGGCACGTGCGGGTGCCGCTGGTGTATGCGGGGGCGGTCGTGACGGACCTGCGGTTCGACCGCGTGAGCGGCGTGCTGCTGGCGGAACCTGACCGGCCCGGACCGCCCCCGCGTCCCTGACGCGGGCGGGCGTTCAGCGGCGCGTCTGTTTCATGGCGTACATGCGTTCGTCACTGAGGCGCAGCAGGTCTTCCGGGTGCTGCGCGTCCCTGGGTGATGACGCCGCTCCGGCACTGACGCCTGCCGTGACGAACCCGGTGGCGTGCAGGGCGCCCGTCACGCACAGCAGATGCGACTGGAGGGTGTCGGGCGTGTAGTGCGCCGTGCCGGGCATGAGCACCACGAATTCGTCTCCACCGAGCCTGAACAGTTCGTCCTGCGGGCGGAAGGTGGCGCGCAGCGCGGCCGCGAAGGCGATCAGGAGGGCGTCGCCGCGGTGATGGCCTTCCTGGTCGTTCACGCGTTTCAGGCCGTCGAGGTCGAGCAGCACCACGGTGAAGGGCGTGCCCCGCATCTGCCGGACCGCGTGCTGGTACGCGCGGCGGTTCCCGAGGCCGGTCAGGGCGTCGCTGCTGGCCGCGACCTGCAGGGCGTGGAAGTCCTGATGCCGCTGCATGCTGATCTGCAGGGTGCGGGCCGCCGTGGTGAGCAGCTGCCGGTCACCGTCGCTCCAGGGGGACGGCTGGTTCCGGTACGCGCTGAGCACCAGGGAGCCCTCCCCGGCCTCCAGGATGACCGGGAGGAGCGCGGCGGCGTGCATTCCGGCCTCGCGCACGTCGGGCGGCAGGTCGTCCGGGTCGAGGAAGACCGACTGGCCGGTCAGGATGCGGGCCGCGTACCCGTCTGTGGTGGAGAAGCCGCGCTGCTGGTACTCCCGGAGCGGTTCGGGGATGTCGCCGTGCAGCGCGACCGGCATCAGGCGTTCGCCGCGGTGCTGCCACAGGGCGAGCCAGCCGTCCCCGAACACGCGCCGGAGGACCTTCAGGGCGACGCCGGCCACGACGAGCAGGTCCGCGTCGAGGTCGAGGCTGCGGAACAGTTCGAGGAGCGCCTCGGCACGGTCGCGTTCCTGGCGGGCCGCTTCCTGGGACTGGACGAGGTCCGTCACGTCGTACCCCACGCCGAGCGACCCGCTGAGGGTCCCGTCGGGGTGCGTGAGCGGCGAGAATCTCGCCTCGATGGTGCGGCCGCGGATGTGGATGTGATGCGTGAAGCGTTCGCCCTGCCGGATGCGGCCAAGCAGGGACTGGATTTCCGGCGTATCGCCGTAGCGTTCGGTGACATGGTGTCCGGCCGCCTCGCCGGGACGGGCGTTCAGGCCCTGCAGGGCGCTGCCCTCGGAGAGGGTGAAGGTCCCGTCGAGGTCGGTGGCCCACAGGACGAGTGGCGCCGCTTCGAGTGCGAGGCGCAGGCGGTCGCGGGTCTCGACGAGGTCGGCACGTTCCCGTGCCCGGTCCGTGGCGAGCTGAAGGGTGCGCTGCAGGGCCGTCAGGACCGGCAGTTCGCGCGAGCCGGGCGGGAGGGTCCCGCCGTCCGGTCCGGCATCGAGGCGCGCGAAGAGGATGAGGACCGAGTGACGGGCGTCGCTGCTGACGCGGACAGCGAGGGCGCAGCCCTGTTCAGGCAGCGTGGGCAGCAGGCGGCGCAGCTGGCCGCGCGTGAACGTCATGACGGGAAGGTGCAGGTCGTCCTGGCGGAGGGGAGCGGCCGCGTCCTTGAAGGTGGTGTCGTCCTGCGCGAAGGCACGGGCCTGGAGCGTGTCGGCGTGCCAGCAGCCGGTGATCCTGCTGCCGTCCGCGTCCACGTGCAGAATGGCGGCCCAGTCGCAGAGCAGCAGCGGCGCGAAGCGGTGGCAGGTCTGCGTGAGGAGCTCCGTGAGGGTCAGGTCGAGGCTGGCGAGATCCGTCACCTCGCCGAGCGCGCGGGCGATGGCGGCCGCGTCGATGGCGCGGGCGGTGAGAACCTGAAGGTCGAGACGTTCGCGCTGCAGGGCACGGTGGGTCGCCTGACGGTCGAGTTCCGTGCCGATCACCTGCGCGAAGCTGTGCAGCGTGTCGCGGTCGTCCGGCTGCCAGGGGGAATCACCGTAGGTCAGGCCGACGCGGACTTCACCGATGACCCTGCCGGAGGGGTCCGTGACGGGGCACGCGAGGGACGGGACGGCGCGGGTGTCGTCGTCCGCGGCGGGTTCACCGCTCGCGGCCGCGCGCCACGGGCCGTCCGGCGCGTCGAGGGTCAGGACGGCCCAGTCGGCCTGCAGGGCGCGGCAGGCGAGGCGCAGGAGACGGGAGAGTGGAGCTTCGGTCTGGGCGATCAGGTCGTCCGCTGCTGAATGTGGTCGCTGCTGCAACACGCGCCTCCTGAAAGCCGGACCATGCAAGGACACGCGGGGAAAACTTCGGAGAACTGTTCCCAGTGTCTCTCACGGGTCCGTGGCCGCCTAGTCCCCCGCCCTTCATGGTTGTGGGGAGGCCGGATGCTGGGTACACGCACGCGCCCCGCCCGGACGTCCGGGCGGGGCGCGTGGGGGGGGCGTCAGCGCAGGCCGCTGCTCAGGACGGCCGCAAGGCGCCGGGTGCCGGACTTCTGCAGTTCGTCGAGGGTGTCGGTGCCTTCGCGCAGCATGGCCTTCCAGCGTTCGAGGCTGCGGGCGTCCTCGCCGCTCTGGCGGACGACGGCGGAACTGACCGCAAAGTGCGCCTCGGGGAGGCGTTCGAGGGCGTTCACGGCGCCGCTGTGGCGGGCGCCCAGCAGCGCGCCGAGCATGCCGACGCTGTTGCTGCGCTCCATCAGTTCACGCTGGAAGGTACGGTCCTTGATGCCGGTGATGACGTCCCAGGCGGCGTCCGCGAGGGCCGTGACGGGCGACGCGGGTCGGTGGACTTCCACGCCGAGCGTGTCGCCCTTGCGCCAGGTACGGCTCCAGACGCCGGCGCGGTCGTTGCTCCAGCGGGTCTCGAAGTCGCGGGCGTCCTCGACGAGCACGCGGATCTGGCCGAGGCCGGGCTTGAGGGTGACGCGCGGGCCGTCTTCGAGAACGCCCCATTCGCTGAGGCCGTCCGCGCCGAGCGCCTGCATGGCGGCGTACGTTCCGGCGACGGACCGTGCACCCTCGGAGAGGAGGGCGACCTGCATGCCGTCGGTGTCAAGGGCGATGTCCTGCTGTCCGGCGTCGCCGGTGAGGCGCGCGCTGTGCCTGAGGTGCAGCAGGCCGAGGCCCCAGCGGTCCTGGGCGAGGCGCAGTTCGCGGGTCAGCTGTTCGTTGAGGTCCTGTTCGCTGGCGCCGCCGTCCTGCAGGACGCGCACGTCGCTGTCGATGCCGGCGGTGGCGACGAGGGCCGCGAAGCGGGTGAGGGCGTCCTCGTGGGGGGTGGCGGGGGTGGGGTCTTTCCTGCGGGTCTTGGTCATGGTGGGTCCTCTGGACGTCCCGGTCGGGGGGAGGGGGAAGGGGGCGGCGCGGTGCGGCGGTGGCCGGTCAGGGTGGCGCCGGTGGACCGAATCTGCTATACACAGATTCACTGAAACCATTATGTCATAAATTGCGGCGGCGTGCCGAAACTCGCGCCCAGCGCGCCGCGCCACCATACACGAAGGAGCGCGGCCACCACAGCAGCCGCGCCCCCTCCCCCACCCACCGGCCCGGCCGGGAGCCTGATCAGGCCGTCGGCTGTCCGTCCTCCCCGACCGTGTCGCGCCAGCGGTGCTGCGGCTCGAAGCCCAGCGCCTCACGCGCCGCCGCGATGCTGAGCAGCGTGTCGTGCCCGCTCACCCCGTCCCGGACCGGCACGCCGGGGAACACCTGCGCCATCAGGTCCCGCGACGGGGTCGGCATCACCGTGTCGGCCGCCGCGATGATGAAGCTGCGCGCGCCCGTGACGGGCGCCTCCAGCGCCAGGCGGCACGCCAGCGCCGCGTCCCGCTCGTCGATGTACCCCCACAGGTTCCAGCGTCTCGCCTGCGGGTCCGGCCACGCCTGCTGCGGGAAGGCGCGGTACTCCTGCGGCCCCAGGATGTTCGAGAAACGCAGCGCCACGAAGGGAATGCCGCTCGTGCGCGCGAACTGAGAGGCCATCGTCTCCGTCACGACCTTGCTGAGCGCGTAACTGCTCTCCGGGCGCGGGTAGTGCGCCTCGTCGACCGGCGCGTACGCGGGCGGCTCGTCGAAGGGGAGGCCGAGCGTCGTCTCGCTCGACGCCCACACCACGCGGCTCAGGCCGTGCATCACGGCGGCCGTGAAGACGCTGTGGTTCATGGCCGTGTTCTGCACGAAGGTCCGGTGCGGGGCCTGCAGGCCCGGCGCGGGAATGTTCGCGAGGTGCACGACCGCGTCCGCGCCCTGCATCGCCTCCAGCGTCTCCCCGAGGTCCGTGAGGTCCACCTGCAGCGTGTCGCGCAGCGTGCCGCTGAAGGTCCCGTCCGGCCTCTGCGTCCGGTCGCGGTCCACGGCCGTCACGTCGTACCCGTGCTCCAGCAGGTGCCGGAGCGTGACGCGGCCCGCACGGCCCGCCGAGCCGGTCAGCACCACCCGTTTCGCACTCACCACGCGTACGCCTCGGGCGCCTGCCCGCCCGGCCCGGGCCAGATCTCGTCCAGCGCCTTCAGCGTCTCGCCGCTCAGGCGCACGTCCAGCGCGTGCAGCGCGCCGCTCAGCTGCTCGCTCGTGCGCGGCCCGATGATGGGCGCCGTCACGGCCGGCTGGTGCAGCAGCCACGCGAGCGCCACGTCGGCCGGCGATTCGCCCAGCTCGCGGCACAGCGCCTCGTACCGCTCCAGCTGCGGGCGGTACTGCTCCACCATGCCCTGCACGCGTTCCGACGCGCGGCGACCCTCCTGCGCCTTCTGCAGCGCGCCGCCCAGCAGGCCGCCCGACAGCGGACTCCACGGCAGCACGCCCACCCCGAAGGCCTGACACGCCGGAATGACTTCCAGCTCGATCATCCGGGCGTTCAGGTTGTACAGGCTCTGCTCCGACACCAGGCCCATGAAGTGCCGGTCCTGCGCGAGCGTGTTCGCCTGCGCGATGTTCCACGCCGCGAAGTTGCTGCTCCCCACGTACACCACCGAGCCGTCCCGCACGAGGCGCTCCATCGCCTGCCACACCTCCTCCCACGGGGTACGGCGGTCGATGTGATGCATCTGGTACAGGTCGATGTGGTCGGTGTTCAGGCGGCGCAGGCTCTCCTCGCACGCGCGGCGGATGTGGTACGCCGACAGCCGCTGATCGTTCGGGCCGTCGCCCATCCTGCCGTACACCTTGGTGGCGAGCACCACCCGGTCCCGCGCGCCGGGCCGGGCCGCGAAGTACCGCCCGAGGATGCCTTCCGTGACGCCCTCACCCAGCTTCTGGCCGTACACGTTCGCGGTGTCCCAGAACTGGATGCCGGCGTCCAGCGCCTCGTCCATGATGCGGAAGCTGTCCTCTTCGCTCGTCTGCGGCCCGAAATTCATGGTGCCGAGGCACAGCGGACTGACCTGCAGGCCGGTGCGGCCCAGTTGACGGTACTCCATGTGATCCTCCCGTGACGCCGCTGCGCGGCCGGACGTTCCGGTGCCGGGACGGAGGTGAGACGCGACGCACGCCCCGGCCGGATTCCGTCCTGCCCGCCTGTCCCTGTGAAACGTCCGCACCCTACACCAGTCCCCGGGGGCGTGGGCGGCACGGCCTTCACCGTGCCTTGCGGTTCACGGCAGGTGCGGATGGCCGCGACCGAAGGTCAGGGACGTTCGGGATGCGGGACGGCCACGTCGCCCGTTCTCGGCGTGAGGCGGCGCTCGCGCGGCACGGTGAAACTGAAGGTGGCGCTCTCGCCCGGCACGCTGCTCGCGTCCACCTCGCCGCCGTGCCGCAGCACGATGCGCCGCACCGTGGCGAGCCCCACGCCGGTCCCCTCGAACTCCCGGTCGCTGTGCAGGCGCTTGAACACCCCGAACAGCCGGTCACGGTACTGCGGGTCGAAGCCCACCCCGTTGTCCTGCACGAACACCCGGCAGTACCGCTCCTCGGTCTCCGCCCACACGCGGATGCGCGTCACGTCGCGGCGGCGCGTGAACTTCACGGCGTTCGCCACGAGGTTCGTCACGACCTGCTGCAGCGTCGGCGCGTCCCCCAGCACCACCGGCAGGTCCGCCACGTCCCACTCCACCGCCCGGCCCTGCAGGTCCGGTTCCACGTCCGCCCGCGCCCGCTCGAAGAGCGCCGTGAGCGGCACCGGACCCACCCGCAGCACCTGACTCGTGCTGCGCGACAGTTCCAGCATCGAGTCGATCAGCACCGACATGCGCTCCGCCGCGCCCTCCACCACCTGCATGTGCTGCACGGCCCGTTCGGCGTTGCCCTGCGCGACCGCCTTGCGCGCCAGTTCCGAGAAGCCCTTCACGTGCCGGACCGGCGTACGCAGATCGTGCGACGCGCTGTACGCGAAGGCCTCCAGTTCCTCGTTCGCGACGCGCAACTCGGTGTTGCTGTGCGCCAGGTCGCGGTTCGCCTGCTCCACCTGCCGTTGCGCGTCCAGGCGGTCCGTGACGTCCAGCGAGATGCCGACCACCTCGTTCACGTCGCCCTGCGCGTCCCGGACCGGCACGAACCACGTCTGGAACACCGTGCCCGACTGCTGGAAGCGCGTCAGGTCATGCACCACCTCGCCCCGCAGGGCGCGCTGCAGCCGGGAGCCGTCGCGCAGGTCCGGCTCGTGCGCGAACATCCGCATCGCGGACTGCCCGACCGCCTCTCCCGGCTGCAGGCCCAGCCGGGAGAGCAGACTCCCCTCCGACAGGGTGAACACGCCGTCGCGGTCCGTGACGAACAGCAGCAGCGGCGCGTTGTCCGCCGCGACCTTCAGGTAATGCTGCGTCCGGTGCAGGTCACGCACCGCCACGGACCCCTCGATGGCGGTCCCGAGACTGCGCGTCACGGTCTCCAGCACCGCGCGGTCCACCATCGTCCAGCGCCGCTGCCCGAACAACCCGACCGACAGCACGCCCTGCACCGCGCCGTTCACGCACAGCGGCAGGGCCGCGCTCGCCCCGAGCGTCCCGCCCTCGACCGTCCCGTCCGGCCGCGACTCGAACGCCGGGTCGCCCGACGCCCACACCCGGTCGAGCGCGCCCGCCTCCCCGACCTGCAGGTCCCGGCCATCCGCGCCCTGCAGGTCGGCGCGCCCCGCCTGCGTCACCAGCTGCCACTGCGCGCCGCGCGGCTCATAGTAC
The DNA here is from genome assembly GCF_014646915.1 of Deinococcus aquiradiocola. Taxonomy (NCBI): domain Bacteria; kingdom Thermotogati; phylum Deinococcota; class Deinococci; order Deinococcales; family Deinococcaceae; genus Deinococcus; species Deinococcus aquiradiocola. Next base: position 272,480 of record NZ_BMOE01000003.1, read on the forward strand.
CGGCACACGCTGCGCGGCAGCATCCGCTGCACGAGTTCCAGCGCCTGCCGGATCAGGGCGCGCGGATCGCGCTGCACGGCAAAATCCCGCGTCAGGTCCGAGAAGCCGTCCAGGGCGCGCGCCTGCGCCTCCAGCATCGCGTTCTGCTCCGCGAGCCGCGCCCCCTGGCCCGTGCGCTCCATCACGAGGCCCACCGTGGCCGCCGCGCGCCGCAGCAGATCCCGCTCCGACCCCTGCCAGACCACCCCGGTCCGTCGGCGCCACACCGCCAGGAAGCCCCGCAGCGTCCCGTCCGGCGTCCGGACCGGCTCCACCGCACACGCGCTCGGCGGCAGGTCCTGATACGACCCGCCCGACTCCTGATAATCCTCGTAATATCCGGCCTCACCCGACCGCGCACTCGCCGACAGCAGCGGCGACTCCGACAGCAGCTTCCCCTGGCTCTGCACGGCCCGCATGCTCGGCGTCACCTCGCCCCAGATGGTCGGGATGCGCAGCCGACCGCCACGCACCTGCACCACCATCGCACTCGACGCGCCCAGCGCCTCACCCAGCATCGGCAGGGCCCGCAACGCCAGGTCCTCGGTGGTCGTCGCCTGCTGCAGCGCGTCCCCCAGCGCCGCCAGCGCCTCCGCGAACCGCGTCGCGTCCTGCAGGGCCTGCGTCCGCTCCTCCACCCGCTGCTCCAGCAGCCCCGTCATGCCCTTCAGCGTCCGTTCGGCCCGCACGCGCGCCGTCACGTCCCGCGAGAGCGCCATCAACTCCACCACCGCCCCCGACGCGTCCCGCACCGGCGCCACCTGCACCTCCCAGTGACGCGGCGAGCCCTTCCACGTCGGCGTCTCCCCCGTGAACACCGACCGCTCCCCCGCCCGCGCCCGGTCGAGCGCCGCACGCACACGCTCCTGCGTCTCCCCCGTCCAGAACCCCGACCACAGCAGGTTCCGGCAGCTCGCGAAATTGTCGATCTCCATCACGCGCATCCCGCCCGCATTCATGCTCAGCAGGTGCGCGTCCAAGTCCATGACCTTGATACAGTCCGCACTCTCGTCGATGATCTGCTGCGCCCGCCCCAGCTCCCGCCGCACCGACACCACATCCGACACGTCCCGCACCTGCACGCCCACCCCGGACCCCAGCGGAAACACCCGCCACTCCAGCTCCCGCCCCCCCGAACGGCCCGCCACTGTCACGCCCTGCGCGACCTGCAGCACGTGCGGCACCGCCGACCGCACCTCCTCGCCCGCCACCTCGGGCCGTACCTCACTCCACACCCGCCCCAGCAGCCCCACCTCCGGCTGCCCCAGCAGCTCCGCCGCCAGCGCATTCACGAACGAGAACCGCAACTCCGCGTCCAGCGCGAACACCGCGTCCGGCAAGGCACGCAACAGTTGCCCCGACACGTCCCACTCCGGCGCGGCACGCCCCGCCCCCACCGACACGGTCACACGCCCCACCGCCCGTGCAGCGGCGAACGCCAGAACGCCTCGCAGTTCATCACACCTTCATCATACGCCTCCGCACGACGACCCCCAGCGCCCCGACCCACCCGAAGGCAGGCCGTGACGTCACGCGAAGAAGCTGTTCAACGCGGCGAGCCTGGTTTCAATCCTCGGCCCACCCGAAGGCAGGCCGTGGTCTCTCGTGGGGTCCAGCCGTGTGACCGCACCGCCGCTTCCACTCCGGGTTCTCGGTGCTGTGGCTGTGGCCCATGTCGCTGCTCATGCGTGCACCTCCTGTCCGGCCACGGTCAGTGCGGCCTGCAGTTCCTGCTGCCAGTGGGCGCGCAGGTGTGGTGGCCCGAGCACCTGGACGCGCGCGCCGAAGCTGAGGACCCAGCCGAGCACCTCGCGTGGGAAGCCGATGACCGGGTCGACAGGGGCCGTGACGCTGGTGTCGATGGTGCCGTCGCAGTTCACGACCGGTTCGCTGAGGTGCGCGTAGCCGCCCTCCATGATGCGGTACGCCGCGTCGGCACTGAAGCGCAGGTGGATGGTTTCCAGCTGTCCGGCCGTGCCGCCCATCACGCCCCAGGCGGCGTGGAAGAATTCCTGCGGCTCGAACGTGTCGGGAATGCTGTAGGTGTGTTCGGTCATGACGTGCAGGCGCTGCATGCGGGAGAGTTTGAAGGTGCGGACGTCCCGGTGGTAGCTGGTCTCGCGGCCCACGACGTACAGGTCGAGGTTGCCGGGATGCGTTTCGATGAGGTACGTCTCGATGATGTTCGTACGCCAGGTTCCGCTCCCGCCGGGCTTCCTGTACTCGAAGCGCAGGGGGTGGCCGTCCAGCCAGGACTGCGCGGCGAGTTCCAGGTTGAGGTCCTCGCGGCTGCGTCTGCGGCCCAGGTCGCTGAAGCTGCGGGCGACGACGGGCTGCACGCGTTCCGGGAGCCAGCCGGTCAGTTTCTTCAGGGCCGCCTGGTGGTGAAGGCGCTGACCGGGAGCGCGGTGGTAGGTCATGCGGGCGGCAGAGTGCAGGGCCAGCACCTCGACCGGGTGCAGGCGCGTGCGGTGCGTCTGGATGGTGTACCGCGGCGGGCGTCCCTTCAGCGCGAGAAAGTCCGGTTCGAGGCGTTCGAGGTCGCGCAGGTCACGTTGCACGGCGCGTTCGATGCCGGGCCAGCCGTCACCGCCCACCAGGGCCGCCGGGTAGAGTTTGAGGGCCAGGTCGCGCACGGTGAGCTGACCTTCTCTCAGGAGCGCAGCCAGGCGAAACAGCCGTTCGGCTTTCGCCAGCGGATCCATGGCGCGGGACGAGGATGATTCGGTCACCCCGTCATCATGCCGACACGCTGTCTCCAGCATGTCGCCGGATTATTCAAGCTTCAATCAAACGCAGGAAGGATGCGTCTATCATGCTCAACTTTCCATTCCTCGATCCAGGGATCAACGAGCCCCTCGCAGAACAGGTCAGCACGCTCTGGAGGTGGGAGGTGCAGGTCCGCCCAGATCACGTCGTCCGACAGGCACAGCAGGCCGTCGACCGTGCGGACGGCGTCCGGCCAGCCCAGCACCTCCCGCAGTTCGCCGACGACCTTGCTCAGCGCCTTCTTCCGGGCCCGCACGTCCTTCCCCGGCAACTCCAGCGCCTCCAACGCCCGTTCCGCCGTCACCTTCCCCCTGTGATGCACCAGGAAAGCCAGCAGTGACGCCGACGCCCGCGCAGGCCGCAGCGCCACCGGCTCCCCACTCATGCTGAGCCGCAGCGGACCGTCCGCGTCCAGCCGCGCCGTCCACACGGGCCGCACCGCGCGGACGTCCATCAGCGCGAACACCTCCGGGAACACCAGCGCCTCCTCCTGCGCCCACGTCCGGTCCAGTTGCAGATCCCGAAGGCCAGCCACCGGGTCGCCCGTACCCTCACGCCGAGTCAGTTCCGCCTCCACCACCCGGACGCGCCACGTATCGTCCGAACTGAACGGCGTCACCATCCGCAACCGCTGCCGCGCTCCCTCCACATCACCGACCAGCACCTCCAGGGCCGCCAGATCCGCATGAAAGGGGTGCGGCTCGCCCTGCAGGTGAGCCTCCCGGAGCGCGTCGTGCAATTCCGTCATCGCCTCGTCGAACCGGCCCTGCATGCGGTACACACGTGCCAGTCCACGCTGCGCCGCGAGCCGCTCTGCTGCACTGGCCGCCTTCCGAAGCGACATCGCGAACGCATGCTCCGCCCGCGCCAGCTGGCCCCGGTGCAGTGCCAGCCCACCCAGCCCACGCCACACGGTCGACAGGTGAACGACACCGTCCCCTTCCCTTCCGTACTGCTCGGCCGCACGGAAGGCCCGCTCGGCTTCCGCCAGCACACCCAGCCGCAGGCACGTGATGCCCAGATTCGCGTACGTCAACGTCACCCACCACGCGTCACGGCGCAGCTCCCCGATCGCCTGTGCGTACGCTTCACGCGCCACCGCCTCCTGACCGCCACTCGACAGGTAATGCGCGAATTCTGACCACAGCAGCCCACGGTCCCGCCCCGACGCGAGACCCACCGCGTGCCTGTACGCATCCTCCCACCCGTCCCGCCGCAGTTCAGCCAGCGCACACGCCCTGAATCTCCCCGCGACCACCGCCTCCCGCCCAGAAGAAGAACCCGCCGCCTCCGCCCACCGCAGAACCTCCGGCCAGTCCTCCCGCCTCGACGCCCGGAACGCTTCGAACGCCGGCAGCTGTCCCGGAACGCCGGACAGCGCCCGCTCCAACAGATCGAAATCCGCCGTGCGGTACGCCACCCAGCTCACCGCGACCGGCCACTCCTCCACCAGCTCCAGCCCGGCAGGCAAGCACTCCACCACAGCCCGCAACTCCCTCGCCTCACCACGACTCCCCACATCCTGTGCTGCGCGGCGAAGGTGAAGCAGTGCCTCCCGCCACAGCTCAGCCGCGATCAGTCCCTGAAGGTGGTCGTACATGTCCTGAAAGCGGGCCATTCCCCACCCATTGTGGCGAAATCAGGGCACACCCGCCACCCTCAACCACCCACCGGGCGAGTCGTGTCGTTCAGCGGAGAGGGCTGCGGCGCAGGCGGACCGGACACGTCCCCCGGCGAAGCGAGCCGAACCACCGGCGGCACAGCACTCGGCAAGGCGGAAGGGCCAGAGGCAAGGGTCAGGCCAACAACGAACAGAACAATGATCTGCATGGTGACTCCATGAGTCCCGGAGAGAGAAAACCCTTCTCTGGGACGGAGTGGACGTGTTGATCACATCTCACGCACGCAGGGTGCTTTGACAGCCCGACACTGAATGTCGAACGAAATGGGACCCCCTTACCGACTGACACGCCGCCCGCGCGAACCTCATGCGACGACCAGACGCCGGGAGGTTCGCGCAGAGTGAAAACCCGCACTGGAAGGGGATGGCGAAGAACGCTGGGTCACGCAAACGATCACCCGATCGTCATCTCCGCGGAGGTTCGCGCGACGCTACCCAAAAGTTGCGTCCAGGCCGGAGTTCAGCGAGACTGGCGTTGCAGCCCGCCTACGGGTGGGCTGAGGATTGAAACCGCCCAGTGTCAGCGCGGCCCGCAGGGACGCCGCGCGTTGCAGCCCGCCTACGGGTGGGCTGAGGATTGAAACTCGGTGGGGATCGGGAGTGCACTGTCTTCGACCCGTTGCAGCCCGCCTACGGGTGGGCTGAGGATTGAAACGCGGGGAGCGGCACGGCAGGCACGGCGGACGGGGTTGCAGCCCGCCTACGGGTGGGCTGAGGATTGAAACGGGCGCTGGAAGATTGAAGTGTCTCGTGGAGAAAGAAGATCGCGCTGACGGGCGCGTCAGTGCAGGAGGCGGGTCAGGAAGGGCCGGCTCACGTCCATCACGGGCTTCGACTTCAGGCACGACACCAGGGCGCGGGTGGTCAGGTGCTCGTTCCTCGCTTCGACGGCCGCCTGCAGATGCACGGCGACCGCCGAACGCAGGACTGTGCCCGAGAAGAACGCCTGTCGGAGCAGTGCTGTGACCGGGAGGCGCTCGCGAACTTCGCCGTCCGCCGTGACGATCACGATGTCCGGCCATCCGATCTCGTCCGCCACGAGCAGGGCCCGGTAGGGTTTCCCGGCCCGGCGCGTCACGTCCTCGATGGTCGCCATGAACACCTGCACGAGGTTGAAGGTCAGGGTGCGTGCAATGAACTGCAGGCGTTCAGTGTCCGCGCCACCAAATCGCCGTGCCAGTTCGGCGGCCAGGCGATCGCCCTCGTGCAGGAGCAGGTGCTCGTCGGTGGTCATGCCGACCAGCATGCCAGCTACGGACACTGGCCGTTGAGCCCATGCGCAGGGAACCCTGTCGAGTGTCGTCTTCTTGCCCGGCCCGATCAACCGCGGGCGGTCTGTCGGTGCACGGTTCCGCTGGCCGAATGGGCCTTCAGGCGTGAGAACAGTGGAATGCGATGCGAGGTGATGCCCGTGTCAGGGGAGTAGAGGGGCCTCTGGTATGGGATACCGATAAGTGCAGTGGCGAAATCGCCGCGCGGCCCGTCTGCGCCGCGACCGGCCCGGACCGTTTCCGTGGATCTGGCAGGACCTGACGATCAGTGAGATCAGGCGCACCCTGCTGTACCGCAGTCAGCACCTCCGTTCCCACGGGGACGGTAGGGCCTACAAGCGCAGGTACCATGCCGTGTGGCGGCAGCAGGCGCGTGACCTGGAGTACGCGGCCCTGATCGGGGATGAGGTGGCGTTCGAGCGCATCTGCCCGGACGGCGTGCGGGGCGCGATCGCCTGGGACTGGTGGTGAGGTCGGCTCTTTCGACCAGCGTCGCCGGATGGTGACAGCTTAGCACTGACGGAGGAACAACCACCGCCGGAAAGACCGAAGACGTTGGGACTGCTCAGGCGTAAGCCACGCGCCGTTTATGCAGCCCGATGGACGGGGCTCGCAGGCCGACAGTGAGCGGCTTCCTGCCCGACAAGTGTCGTGACGGGAAGCGCCGACCCTTCCTAGACTGATCGTCCGGTCAGCGGATGCTGGTGCGGAAGCAGGCCTTGCCGGTGACGCCAGCAGCGACGGTGCCCACCGTGACCTGCAGCGCCGTGGCGGTCAGGGTGGCGGCGTCGGTGTCGCTGGCGCTCGTGAGGTTGGTGCCGTTGAGCTGGATGCCCAGGCCAGCGCCGTAGGCACTCGGGTTGGCGTTGACGTTGGTGGGGACGGTGTCACTCAGGACGACGCTGGTGGCGGTACCGTTTCCGGTGTTGGTGTACGTGAGGCAGTACTCCAGGGTGTCGCCGGGCAGGCCGGTGCCGGTCGTGCCTGCGGCGGTGCCTGCCGTGATGTTCTGGACGGTTTTGGTGAGCGTGACGACGGGGACACGGACGGTGACGTCCTCGGCGGTGCTGCTGCTGCCGGTGTAGGTGGCGCTGGCGGTGCCGCTGCCGTCGGTGGCGGTGTACGTGGCGGTGGCGCTGTTCTGGAGGGTGGCGGGCGCGGCGCCGGTGGGGACGAGGGCGGTCCAGTTGACGGTGACGGCGGCGTTCTGCGGGAGGCGGAAGCTGCTGACGCTGACGTTGCCGGTGCCGGTGGTGCCTTCGCTGGTGGTGGTGCGGGTGGCGCCGCCCGCGAGGGTGACGGTGAAGGCGCTGTTCAGGGTGAGGCCGCCGGGGAGGGTGTCGGTCAGGGCGACGTCGCGGGCGGTGCCCTGGGCGTTGCTGACGGTGACGGTGTAGGCGGCGGTGCCGCCGCGTCCGACGTTGGGGGTAGTGGTGCTCTTGGCGACCGTGAGGAGCGGCGGGCATTCGCTGCCGCTGCGTGTGCCGGGCACGCTGCTGGCGAGCTGGCTGGGGCTGACGGTGCCGACCGTGCCGGGCTGGGCGTTGTACTGGTTGAGGTTGGTGGTGGTGGTGCCGTTGGTGCCGGGGGTGGCGGTGAGGGTGGCGCCGCTGGCGTTGGTGTACACGACGCCGCCTCCCCCGCCACCGCCGGGGCCGTGGGGGGCGGTGGTGGCGCCGGTGGGGTAGGCGTTGCCGCCGTTGCCGCCGTTGGCGCTGACGGTCAGGCCGGAGAGCGTGCCGGTCTGAACGGTGACCATGACGGTGCCGCCCGCACCGCCGCCGCCCGCGCCGTCGTTGCTGGGGGTGTTGCCGGTGGTGCCGTTGGCGCTGATGGTGCCGCTGCCGGTGACGCTGTTCGCGCGGATGAGGACCATGCCGCCGCCGGTGCCGCCGCTCGAGTCGATGCCGCTGCCGTTGTTGCGGGTTCCGGCACCGCCGCCGCCGCCCAGGAAGAGCCGCGTGGCGCTGACACCTGGGGCCGCGCCGCCGAACCCGCCGAGCGCGAGGTTGGAGGACCAGGTGTTGCCGCCCTGGCCGCCTGCGCCGCCGTTGGCGCCGCCGCCACCGCCGCTGTTCTGGTCGTTCGCGACGGGGTTGCCGTCGGTGCCGCCGCCGCCCGCGTTGCCGGGCGCACCACGGCCGCTGCTGCCGTTCGGGTAGCCGTCCACGCCGGTGTCGGTGAGCGCGATCGCGCCGGACGGGAGGACGTAGCGGGGCGTGCCGGCGGTACCCTCGCCCTTGCTGCCGTTGAGGTTCGCGCTGGCGGGGGTCCGGTAGTCGGTGTTCAGGTAGACGCTGCCGGTCCCGGCGCCTGCGAGGCCGCGTCCGCCGCCGCCGCGGAAGCCCGCACCGTTCGCGCTCACGCTGCCGCCGCCGAGGTTGAGGGTGCCTGCCACGTCGAAGGCGAGCAGGCCGCCGCTGGTACCGTCCCAGGGTCTGGCGGTGACGGTGCCGAGCGTGGCGGTCGCGTATTCGGGAACGCGCACCACCTGGTATCGTGCCTGGCCCTGCGTGGCGGTCGCGTCACGGTTGACGTAGGTGTTCACGAGGCCGCCGCCGGCGCCCGCGCCGCGCAGGCCGACGTTGCCGGACGCGTCCGGAGCGCCGGTCGCGACGACGTACTCGTACTGGCCGGCGGTGCCGGACACCTGGCCCCGCGCGGGGTCGCCGCCCACGCCGTCGCCGTACGCGCCGGTGTTGCTGCTGTCGATGGTGCCGTCCTGCATCTGCACGACGAGCAGCAGGTCACCGGCCGCGATGGCGGTGGTCGCGCCGCTGGAGGCCCCGACCCGGATGGAGGTGCTGCCCGCACCGGCGGTGACGCTGCCGAGCGGCGCGGCGTAGTAGGTGTTGACGACGCCGCTGATCGGTGCGGCGATTCCGTCCGTGCCGGGCGACGCGCACACGTTGACGGCGGCCGCCGTGGGCAGGCCCGTCAGGAGAAAGAGCAGCAGGATACGAACAAGCCGAGGGCGCATGTCTGTAAAGTACTTCCCATTTCCTGACACGTTTCTTTACCGCAGGCTGCCCTCGAAGCCTTGACAGCTCTGGCACGTCCGGAAGCGGCGTTATTTGGCGCGGGCGGTGAGGGTCCTGATGAGGGTGCCGAGGCCGTCGGCCACGCGTCCCTGCAGGAAGGGGTTCATGCCGGGAGTGCGGGTGGGACGCGGGCCGGTCCCGGCCTGGCCCGGCTGACCCTGACTGCTGCCGCCCGGGCGTGGTCCGGTGTACCCCTGGCGGCCCTGGCCGCTGCGCATGGCCTGCTGGCGTTTGAGGGCGATGGTGTCGAGCGCGGTGAGTTGCGGGTCGCTGAGGGTGTCCTCGATACGGGCGAGGGTGCTGGTGGCGGTGGCGGGCGGGAGGGTCCTGGCGCTCTGGAGGGTCTTCAGGATGGGCAGCAGGGTCTTCGCTTCGGCGCGGGTGATGGCGGTCTTCGGGTCCTTGTCGAGGTCGCGCAGGCCGTTCACGGTGCGGATGAGGTCGAAGGTGGCGGCGAAGGCGGGGTTGTGGGCGCCGCCGGGACCGCGCTGGCCGGGCGTGCCCTGCACGCCGGGAGCGGCCTGCGTCTGCTGGGCGTGCGCGAGCGGGAGGAGGCCGAGCAGGGCGGTGAGGGCGAGGTGGGCGGCCCGCGTCTGGACACGGTGCGGGGGGGTGGTGTGGTGGGTCATGGGGTCTCCTGGGGGCAAGGGGGGAATGGGAAGCGGGCAGGGCGGAGGTGACGCGAGGGCGGTGACGGACCGCCGGGCCGCGCCGCGTGCAGGGGCCGCAGCACGCGGTTCATTCGTACCTGAGGCTCTCGACCGGGTCGAGACGCGCGGCGCGCGCGGCCGGGTAGTACCCGAAGAAGACGCCGACGAGGGCGCTGAACACGAAGGCCGCCACGATGGGCGGGGCGGTGAAGACGGGCGTGATGCCGGCCAGCGTCCCCAGGAACGCCAGTCCGATGCCGAGCAGCACGCCGATCACGCCGCCGCCGACGGACAGCACGGAGGCCTCCACGAGGAACTGCGTGAGGATGTCGCCGGGGCGCGCGCCGAGCGCCTTGCGGACGCCGATCTCGCGGGTGCGTTCCGTGACGCTCACGAGCATGATGTTCATGATGCCGATGCCGCCCACCAGCAGGCTGATGCCCGCGATGGCGCCCACCAGCAGGGTGAGGGTGGCGGTGGTGGACTGCAGGCTGCTCAGCGCGTCCGCCTGGTTCTGGATGGTGAAATCGTAACTGCCGGGGTCGGGCGTGTCGTGGCGCTGCGCGACGAGGTCCGTCACGTCCTGCTGCAGGGCCGTGAGGTCCCGGGGGTCGGCCCCGCCGAGAGAGATGCTCGACACGGTGGGGCTGCCGCGGACGGCGGTGCCGCGCGAGAAGCGCTGCGCGTACACGGTGAGCGGAATGAACACCTGCGCGTTGGGGCTCTGAAAGCCGGTGGCGCCCTTGTCGGGCTCCACGCCGATGACCCTGAATACGAGGTTGTCGAGGCGGATCGTCTGGCCGAGCGCGGCCGCGCTGTCGCCGTACAGGTCCTGCGCGACCTGGAAGCCGATCACGGCGACCTTGCGGCGACGGTCGAGGTCGTCCTGCGTGAAGAAGCTCCCCTGGTCGGGGGCAGCGTTGCGGATGACGGCGTACGCGGGCCACGTGCCGACCACGGTGACCTGCGCGTTCGTGCCGGCGACCTTGGCCTGCACGCTGCGCTGGTCGGCGGGCGCGATTCCGAGCAGCCGCGACCCGAACTGCGCTGCGATGGCGTTCGCGTCGGCGAGCGTGACGGTGGGTGCCGGGCCGCCGCGCACGAGGCTCCCGCCGGGACGGCCGCGCTGACTGCCGACCGTGAGGAGGTTCGTGCCGAGGCTCTCGAGGTTCTTCGTGACGCCCTGCGTGCTGCCGGTGCCGAGCGCGGTGAGGGCGATGACGGCGGCCACGCCGATGATGACGCCCAGCGCGGTGAGCATGCTGCGCAGCGGGTTGCCGAGGATCGCGCGCCACGCGACGCGCAGGATCCCGGCGAGCCCGAGGCCGCGTCCGGCCCGGCGCGCACGGCCCGTCCCGGCGCGCGTCAGCGGGAGGGCCACGGCTGCTCCCCGCGCACGGGCGTCTGCGCGCGGTCGGATTCGATCAGGCCGTCGCAGACGCGGACGACGCGGCCCGCGTGCGCGCCGACGTCGGGTTCGTGCGTCACCATCACGATGGTGCGGCCCTCGTCGTGCAGTTCGTGGAACAGGCCGAGCACGTCGAGGCTCGTCTGCGAGTCGAGGTTCCCGGTGGGTTCGTCGGCGAGCAGCATGCACGGTTCGCCGGCGAGCGCGCGGGCGATGGCGACGCGCTGCTTCTGCCCGCCGCTGATCTGCGAGGGGAGGTTGTCGGCCTTGCTGTCCAGGCCGACGCGGGCGAGCAGGTCGAGGGCGCGTTCGCCGCGTTCCCGGGCGGGGACGCCCGCGTACAGCATCGGCACCTCGACGTTCTCGCGCAGGTTCATGCGCGGCAGCAGGTGGAAGGCCTGGAACACGAAGCCGATCTCGCGGTTGCGGGCCTCGGCGCGTTCGTTCTCGCTGAGGTCGGTGACGTCGCGCCCGCCGAGCAGGTACTGGCCGCAGCTGGGGCGGTCGAGCAGGCCGATGAGCTGCATCAGGGTGGTCTTGCCGCTGCCGGAGGGGCCCATCAGGGCCACGAATTCCCCGGCGTGGATGTCGAGGCTGACGCCGCGCAGCGCCATGAATTCCGTCTCGCCGACCTCGTAGCGGCGCTTGATGTCGCGCAGCGACACGACCGGTGGGGCGGGCGTCATCAGAAGCCCCCGAAGCCGCCCGGCAGCCCGCCCCGGGTGCCGCTGCCGGTGCCGCCGCGCCCAACCACGGAACCGCCACCGAAGCTGCTGCCGGAGAACGTGCCGGTGCCGGGCGGCCGGGTCTGCGGGAGCAGCACGGTGTCGCCCTCCTGCAGGCCGCCCGTGACGACGATGCTGGTCCCGTCCGTCAGGCCGGTCCGTACGCGGGTCTGCACGGCCTTCCCGGCGGCGGCCGCGTCCACCTGCAGGGCGCTGGCGCCAGCGCCGCCCGCCTGAGTGGCCGCAGCCGTCTGCGGCTGGTCGCGGGCCGCCTGCGCCGCCACGTCCGCCGGGAGCCGTTGCACGTACGAGCGCGTGCGGACCGTCTCGACGGCCTTCTGCGAGATCACGAGCCCGCCCTGCTCGGCGATCACGATGTCCGTCTGCGCCGACATCCCCGCCCGCAGGCGGCCGTCCGGGTTCGGGAGTTCGACCGTGACGGTGAAGATGCTGATGTTGTTGCTGACGGTCGCGGTCGGCGAGATGGCCGTCACGCGGCCCTCGACCGTCTCGCCGTCCAGCGCGTCCAGGGTGGCGCGCGCCGGCATCCCGACCCGCACCTGCGAGATCTGCGTCTCGTCGACCTGCACCGGCACCTGCATGGCACGCACGTCCGCGACCGTCAGCAGGGACGTGCCGGCGGCGACGTTCGCGCCGTTCACGGCGTCCACGGACGTGACGAGGCCCGCGGCGGGCGCGCGCAGCGTCTCCTTCGCCTGCGTGGCCTGCGCGTCCGCCAGGGCGGCGCGGGCCTCCTGCACCGCGAGCTGCTGGCCGCGCAGGGTGTCGGCGTCGGACGCCTGCCCGGCGCTGCTCTGGCGCAGCGCGGCGGTCAGGCTGGCCTGCGCGGAGGCGAGTTTGCTGTCGGCGCTCTGCGCGGCCGTGCGGGCCGCATCGAGGTCCGCGCGGCTGATCGCGCCGGCCGCATACAGCCGCGACTGGCCGTCCAGGGTCGTGTGGGCGCTCGCGGCGGTGTTCGCGGCGTCCTGCACGTTCAGGCGCGCGCTGGCGACGGCACTGTCGCGGCTGGCGGTGCTGGTCGCACCGCTGGAGCCCTGCGCGGCCAGCTGCGCCTGCGCCCGCTGCAGGGCGAGTTCGGCGTCGCGCACGGCCTGGTCGGTGGTGTCGCTGTGGACGCGCCCGACGACCTGCCCGGCCTTCACGACCGTCCCGACGGCGGGGAGGCCGGTGACGGTCCCGCCGAGCGGCGCGGGGTACGGGGTGCTCAGGCGCGCGCCGAGGGTGCCGGGGCCGTTCACGAGGACGCTGACGGTGCCCTCGGTGGCGGTGTCGGTGCTGTACGTGACGGCCGGGGCGGCGTCACCGCGCCGCAGCAGGACCACGCCGCCCCCGATGACGGCGAGCAGCAGCAGGCCGCCCACCAGCAGGCCAAGCCGCCGTCCCCGGCGGGCCTGCGCTGCCCGGCGGACCGGGGGGACGGCGGCGCGGGCCGGGGGCGGCGTGGAGCCAGGCTCGGCGGGGGCGGGATCAGCAGGGACGCTCATGCCGGACGTCCGGCGTGACCCTGAAGGCGCACGGCGGCGGGTGCGGCACGGCAACCGGGCCAGGCCGGAAAGACGGGACCGGGAGGCGCGGCACCCACGGCGGTTCTGGAGTTCGGCATGCTGACACGCTAGGGCGCGTCCCGCAAGGTTGCGCGCAGGGCATGTGAAGGTTTCATGCAGAAGGCCGGGTGCCGCGTCTCACGGGCGTCATGCCCGGCAGCGGCAGGTCCGCGAGCCGCTCGGCCCGCAGCGTCACGGCCCGCCCCTGCCGCGTCACCGTCCCGTGCACCAGCAGGGCGCGCGCGTCGCGCAGCAGCTGCCGGTGTGCCTCCCACAGCTCCGGACGAATGACGACCTGCACGCGGTCCGGGCCGTCCTGCAGCACGAAGAACGCGAAGCCGCGCGCGGTGGGCGGCTTCTGACGCGCCACGACGCTGCCCGCCACCCACGCCGTCTCCGCGTGCCGCAGCTGCCCGAGCGGGCGGCACCCCAGGTCCCGCAGCTGCCCGCGCAGCGGGTCCAGCCGGTCGTGCGGGGAGGCACTCACGCCGCTCAGGTGCAGGTCGAGCGCGAGTTCCTCGTCCGGCGTGAGGGACGGCAGGTCCGGCGGCTCGGCGGGCGGCGCGAGCAGGGCGTGGCGGCCCGCCGGGCGGGCGTGTGCCAGCACCGTCAGGCGGTACAGCGCCTCCCGGCGCGACGGTCCGTACGCGCCTGCCTGCGCGAGGGCCGCGTGCAGGTCCGCGGCCAGCGGCAGGCGGTCGTAGGCGTCCTCGACGCTGCGGTACGGGCCGCCCAGGTGCCGTTCCAGCACGATCTGCCGGGCCACCTCGCCGCTCACGCCGTCCACCGCCGTCAGGGCCAGCCGGACCGCTGCGGGCCCCTCGGCGTGGTAGGCGCGCCCGGAGCGGTTCAGGCTCAGCGGCAGCAGGCGTACTCCCCAGCGGCGCGCCTCCTGTACCACCGTCTGCGCGGGCCACATGCCGGGCGCCTCCGTCAGCACCGCCGCGAGGTACGCGGCCGGGTGGTGGTGCCGCAGGTACGCCGAGGCGTACGTGTGCTGCGCGAACGCCCACGCGTGACTCTCCGCGAAGCCGTACCCCCGGAACGCCGCGCACCACCCGAACACCTCGCGCGCCTCGCCCTGCGGCGCGCCGCACGTGCGGGCCGCGCCGCGCACGAAGGCGTCCTGCAGGGCCGCCAGGTCGTCCGGGTTCTCTGCGCTGCTCACCTGCTTCCGGAAACGGTCCGCCTGCACCCAGTCCATGCCCGCGTACTGCACGGCGAGCCTCAGCACCTGTTCCTGGAACAGCAGCACGCCCTGCGTGGGCCGCAGGATGCCGTGCAGCGGTTCCCGCAGGACCGGCACGGCCTCCTCTCCCAGCCGCCGCCGCACGTAGGGGTGGACGGTGCCGCTCTGGATCGGGCCGGGGCGTACGAGCGCGATCTGGTGTGCGAGGTCCGTCAGGGTGCCGGGCCGCAGGCGGGCCGTCATGACCGTCTGCGCGGGCGACTCGATCTGGAAGAGCGCCATGGTGTCCCCCAGCCGCAGCTGCGCCCACACGCCCGGATCGTCCGGCAGGTTCCCGAAGTCCAGCCACCCGCCGCCGAGCCGCGCCACGTCCTCCCGCGCGCGCTCCAGCACGCCCAGCATCCGCAGGCCCAGCAGGTCCAGCTTGATGAGGCCCAGGCGTTCCACGTCGTCCTTGTCGAAGGTCAGCATGCGGATGCCGCCGCTCGACCGCGTGACCGGGCTGTACTGCGTGAGCGGGAGCGCCGACAGGATCACGCCGCCCGAGTGCGGCGCGTGATGCCGGAAGAAGCGCCCCTCCATCAGGGTCAGCAGGCGCAGCAGCTGCCGCGCGACCGGCGCGGTTCCCAGCACCTCGCCGAACACCTCCTGCGCCTCCTGCGCCCGGTGGGGCCGCAGGTGCCGGTGGTCGCGGCCCAGCGCGCGCGTCAGCCGGTCGCGCAGCTGCGGCGGCACGCCCAGCGCCCGCCCGAGGTCCTGCACGGCGCTCGGCAGGCGGTACGTGACGCGGTTGGCGACCATCGCCTCGCCGCTCCCGCCCGCCCCCCAGCGTTCCTCCACCCACGCGAGCACCTGATCCCGGCGCGAACTGGCGATGTCGATGTCCACGTCCGGCATGGTGCGCCGCCCCGTGTGCAGGAAACGCTCGAACAGCAGGTCGTGCCGCACCGGGTCGGACAGCGTGATGCCGAGCACGTAACACAGCACGCTGCCCGCCGCGCTCCCCCGGCCCGCCGCGAGAATGCCGTGCTCCAGGCAGTAGTCCGTCACCTCCGCCGCCGACAGGAAGAACCCCTCCAGCTCCAGCTCCTCCACGGTACGGAGTTCCGCGTCCAGCCGGGCGCGCGCGGCGGGCCGGGCCGCCCGCGCGTACCGCGCGGCGAGGCCCGCCTCGGCCCGCAGGCGCAGGTACGCGCGGGCACTCAGGCCGGGCGGCAGGTCCGGGACGGGCGGCGTGAGGCGCTCCGGACGCAGGTCCAGGTGACAGGTCTGCGCGAGCCGCAGGGCGTTGTGGAGGGCGTCCGCGTACGGCAGTCGCCGCGCCCACTCCTCGGGCGTGCCGAGGTGCGGCGCGTCGTTCACGGGCCGGTCCGGGTGCGGGCACTGCACGTCGATGCCGAGCCGCGCGCAGGTCAGCGCGTCGAGCAGCGGGTACTCGTCCGGCAGTGCGAGCCGCACCTCGGGTGCCGCCACGCACGGCAGGCCGTGATCGCGCGCCAGCGCCCGCAGGAACCCCAGCAGCCGCCGCATGCCGGGCCGCGCGTCGTGGTACAGCTGGACGTACATCCGGCGCGGAAAGGCGCGCTTCAGGGTGTGCAGCAGCGCGTCCAGTTCCGGCAGGCGCCGCGCCGCGCCGAGCACCGTCGGGAAGCCGCGCCGCGCGCCCGTCAGCAGCACCAGGCCCGCCGTGCCGGACGTCAGGTCCGCCAGCGGCACGCCCGGCACGGCTCCCGCCCCGGACGAGGCCGCCTGACGCGCGGCGCTGAGCAGCACGTTCAGGCGTGCGTACCCGGCCCGGTTCTGCGCGAGTAGCACCACCGGGAACACGTCCAGCGCCCGCCCGTCCGGCCCGGACGGCACGAGCAGCGGCACGGTCGCGCCCACCACCGTCCGCAGGCCCAGTTCCGCGCCGACCGCGCAGAGGTCCACCGCCCCGCCCACCCCGGCGTCGTCCGTGAGCGCCAGCCCCTGGAAGCCGCGCGCCGCCGCGAGCCGCGCGAGCCGGTCCGGCGACCCGGTCCCCGCCCCCTCGCTGAAGAAGCTGTGCACGTCGAGCAGCACCTCCAGCCGGGCGGTGGGGGGCACGTCCGGCCGCGTCAGTCCTGCAGGCGCGCCAGCCACCAGCGGCCTCCGGGCCGGTCCTCGCGGTGCAGTTCGGCCGTCAGCGGGCCCGCCTGCACCAGCCAGCAGTCGCGGGGCGACTCGTCCAGCCACCAGCGGCCACCGTAGCGCCAGTCGTCCACGAGGGCCGTGACGAGGTGCAGGCGCCCCCCGTACCGGAAGCGGACGGGGCGGCCCGCGCGGTCCAGCGTCACGTCCGGCAGGAGCGCCTGCACGTCCCTCATCGGTCGCGCGCCAGGGAGCGCGCCACGGCTGCACGCACGACAGACGACGGCGACAGGGCGGGCTCCGGCGCACCGGCAGGCGCGAGGGGCGCGGCCTGCACGGGGCAGGGCCGCATGGGGCGCGGGCGTTCCGCACCGGTCAGCCAGTCCACCCAGACGTACTGCGCGTCCGCCACCAGCGCGTACGGGTCGCGCCACTCGACCCGCACCAGCGCGTCCGGGTAGCGCTCCAGTACCTCCTGCACGGCGTCCAGCTCGCGCGCGTCCGGCCACAGCCCCACCTGCCGGGCCGGCTGTTGCAGCCCCGAGCACTCCAGCGTCACGGCGTCCACCCCGAGGGCCAGCGCGCCCGAGTCCAGCAGCAGGCGCTCCGCCGCGCGGCGCAGGCCCGCCTCCTGCAGCGGCCACTTCAGGCGGCGCGTGCCGCTCAGGCGACCGCCGGGCGTCACCGCGTGCACCGACAGGGACGCCGCCGTCCGTCCGCGCAGGGCCGCCCACAGTTCCGGCACGGCCTCCCCCAGCAGGGCCGCCGCCTCGTGCGGCTCGTGCAGCGGTTCGTCCAGCGCCCGCGTGACGTGCAGCGTCCGGTCCGGCATGTACCGCGCGACGCGGGTGCAGCGCTCCCCGCGCAGGAAGCGGTTCACGCGCCGCCCCGTCCCGGCCCCCAGGAACGCCCCGCGCTGCGCGGCACTCCACGCCATCAGGTCCGCAAGACCCCGCACGCCCAGGAAGTGCAGGCGCTCCACCTGCGCGTCCGTGACGCCCAGCACGCCCAGGTGCGCCGTCAGCGCGAGCGGCAGGTACGCGCGCTCCGCGTCCGGCTGCAGCTCGCGCACCTCGCCCGGCACGGCCCGCAGCGCCGCGAGGTGCGCCACCTCCACGCTGCCCGCCACGCCCACCCGCGCGCCGAACGCGACCGCCAGTTCCCGCGCCGCGCCCGGCGAGGCGTGCAGGAACGCCACGCCGGGAGAACGGCCCTCCACGTGGTCACTGAAGCGCGCGTGCAGCGTCTCCAGCAGGGCCGTCCACGCCTGCGCGGCGACGGGCGCCGTCACCACCTCGGCGTGCAGGTCCGGGCAGCGGGACACGGCCGCCTGCTCGCGCATACCCGCACGCACGCCGCCCGCCACGGCCGCACCGTTCGCGTGCAGCACGCGCCGGTCCTCGCCCAGCACCGCGAGCGGCACGTCCGGACGCGCCTGCCCGAGCAGGTGCAGCGGCCAGGGCGTGAGCAGCGCGCACACCACCGGCCGCACGCTCATTCCCTGGGCGCGCCGGGACGCGTGCCCGGCAGGCCGACGCGCGCGACCATCCGGCCCTGCACCTGCACGTCCGCCGCCGCGAAACGCATGCGGGGGTGCGCGGGATTCTCGCTGAGCAGCGTGACCTGCCCGCCCGAACGGTACAGGCGCTTCAGGGTGGCGCTGTTCTCGCCCGGCACGAGCACCACCGCGACCTCGCCGTCGTGCACGTCCTGCGCGGGCCGCACGAGCACGTAGTCACCGTCCATCACGCCGATGCCCGTCATGCTGTCCCCCCGGACGACCAGCAGGTAATCGCCGTCGCGTACGCCCAGCAGCACGTCGAGGCTGGGCGTGGTGCGGTCCGGCTGCTGCTCGGCCAGGATGGGCGGCCCTGCCGCGATCTGCCCGTAGATCGGCAGGCCCGTCCCGACCGCCGCGAGGGCCTTCTCGCTCAGGTGCAGGCGGCCGCGCGGCCCGCTGCGCTCCACGAACCCCAGGTCGCGCAGGGCGCGCAGGTGCGCGCTCACGGCCGCCTCGCTCACCCGCAGGTGACGGGCGAGTTCCGCGGCGCTCGGCGGGCCGCCCGACTCGCGCGTGAGGCGCAGAACGGTACGGAGCAGGTGAAGGCGCAGTTCGGTCAGGCGGGGCGGCATGCGGAACCTCCGGGCGGCAGCACGAGTGGTTAAGAATCCTTAGCTACCTGCAGCCATCGTGACCCGCCCGCCCCACCACGTCAAGCCCCCCACCCCACCACACGGACGCGCTACCCTCCTCCCCGGAGGACCCATGCCCTACACGCCCATCATCGGCACGCTCGCCTACGTGCTCTCCGAGGACCGCCAGCACGTCCTGCTCATCCACCGCACCGCCCGCCCCGGCGACGAACACCTCGGCAAGTACAACGGCCTCGGCGGCAAACTCGAAGCGGACGAAAGCGTCACAGACGGCATCCGCCGCGAACTCATGGAAGAAGCGAACCTCACCGCGCAGCACATGACCCTGCGCGGCACCGTCTCCTGGCCCGGCTTCGGCAAGAACGGCGAGGACTGGCTCGGCTTCATCTTCGTGGTCGACGCCCACACCGGCACCCCACCCACCCGCAACGAGGAAGGCACCCTCGCCTGGCACCCCGTCCAGCACCTCCTGAACGGCGACCTGCCCGTCTGGGAAGGCGACCGGCACTTCCTGCCCCTGGTGTTCGACGACGACCCGCGCGCCTTCCACGGCGTCATGCCCTACCGGGACGGCCGCCCCGTCCGCTGGACGTACGACCGCCTCTGACCCGGCAGACCACCGCCCCGCCGGAATCCGTGCGTTCCTCCTGCCTCCACGGCCCGCGCGGTGTGGCCGGGCGGCAGCTTCGTGTTCCGCCCGGCTGACCTTCCGCACGTCAGCTCAGTGGGACCGGACCCGTCCACCCCGGGACCGACCGGACGGGACCCGGTCCGCCCGCCAGGACCGCCGGAACGCGGCGGGCACCGTCCGCCAGGGCCGCCACGCCTCCAGTCCCGCCCACACCAGCACGCCCAGCAGCAGCAGGCCCGCGCCGCCCACCCGGCACGACAGCAGGGCCAGCAGCACGAGCGCCCCCAGCACCCCAAACGCATGACGTTCACTCATGGGGGCAGGATCGCGCGCCGCTCCCCCCGCCCGGTACTGGCCGACCGGCACGCCCGCCGGCCACCTGACCAGGGGGAGGCCGGACCGTCACGCGACCCGGCACGGCGGCGTTCGCCCCGACGGCGGGCGGAGCAGCATGTCGGGCTCAGCGCGTGGGTTCGCTCCAGGGCGTGTCGAGGGTGAGGTGCACGGTGAGGGGCAGGTCGGCGCTGCTCTGCCCGATCAGGAGGTCGAAGTCGCCCGCTTCGGCCACCCAGGCGTGCGCGGCCGGGTCGTGGTACGCGAGGTCGCGCATGCCGACGGGCAGTGTGACGCTTCCGATCTGGCCGGGATCGAGGTGGATCTTGGCGAAGGCCTTGAGTTCCTTGTGCGGGCGTTCGAGGCGGCTCTCGCGGTCGTGGACGTAGAGCTGCACGACGGTGCTGCCCGCGCGGGTGCCGGTGTTCTTGACCTGCACGTGGACGGTGACGCTCTCCCCTGCCGTGAGGGTGGGGGCGCTCAGCTGGGCGTTGGAGACTTCGAAGGTGGTGTAGCTCAGACCGTGCCCGAAGGGGTAGAGGGGCGTGACGCCGTGCCGGTCCACGTGGCGGTAGCCGGTGTACAGGCCCTCGCGGTACTCGACGTGGCCGTTCTCGCCGGGGTACTGCACGTCCGGCGTGAGGGGGTGGGTGGGGTCGTCCTTGAGGGTGGCGGGGAAGGTCTGCGGGAGGCGTCCGCCGGGGTCGGCGTGGCCGTACAGCACGTCGGCGATGGCGTGTCCGGCCTCCTGGCCGGGGAACCAGGCCTGCAGTACGGCGGGGGCGCGGGCGAGCCACGGCATGGTGACGGGACCTCCGGTCTGCAGGAGGACGACGGTGTGGGGGTTGGCGTTCAGGACGGCCTGCACGAGTTCGTTCTGGCGGCCGGGCAGGTCGAGGCCCCAGCGGTCGACGCCTTCGGTTTCCCAGTCGCCGTTGGTGCCGACGCACACGACGGCGTAGTCGGCCTGCGCGGCGAGCGCGGCGGCCTGCCGGACGCTGTCCTCGGCGGGTTCGGGCCGGAAGCCGACGCGGACGGCGTTGAAGCCCGCGATGCCGTTCTGGAAGTCGTTGGGGCTGAAGGTCACCACGAGTTCGTGTGGTCCGGCATTCAGGTGGCGCTGGCCGCGCACCTCGTCGGAGCCGAACCCGAAGTACGTGGCGCCGGGCGTCCAGGCCTCCCAGTTGTCGACGAGCGTGTCGCCGTTCAGCTGCAGGCGGCTGTGGCCTGCGCTGGCGAGGCTGAAGTCGTACGTGCCGTCGTGCGGGGCGTGGACGGTGAGGGTGAGGGTGGCGTGGAAGGCGCGGGGGTCGACGCCCTGCGGGTACTGGAACCACATGACTTCCGCCTGACTGCGCTCGTCGCGGGCCGTCTCGGCGCCGCCTTCCTGCGCGCGGTACGTGATGCGGACGGGCACCTGCGGGACAGGCAGGTACTTGTCGTTGTCGCAGCCGACGGCGGTGCTGACGCGGGTGGCGTGGCCGGATTCGCGCAGGCCGTCGAGGGGGGAGACGGCGCGGTGGGCGTTCATCTGGGCGCTGCCGCCGCCCATGATCTGCGCGGCGCTCGCGTTCGGGCCGATCACGGCGACCGTCCGGCCGGGCGCGAGGGGCAGCAGGCCGGTGTTCTTGAGGAGCACCATGCTTTCGGCACCGGCGCGGCGGATGAGGGCGCGCGTGCCTGGGTGGTCGGTGTCGCGTTCGGCGGCGTCGCTCACGTCGCGCGGGTGCGTGAAGGTGCCGGTGCGTTCGATCAGGCGCAGGACGGCGTGGGCGCGTTCGCGGACGGCGGCGGCGGTGGCGGGGTCGCGCTGCGCTTCCTGCAGCAGGTCGGCGCGGGCCCTGGCGGGGCCGGGCATTTCGAGGTCGAGGCCCGCGCGGGTGCTTTCGGCGGCGCTGTGCGTGCCGCCCCAGTCGCTCATGACGAGGCCCGTGAAGCCCCATTCCTCGCGCAGGACGGTCTGCAGCAGCCAGGGGTGTTCGCTGCAGTACACGCCGTCCAGGCGGTTGTAGGCGGTCATGATGGCCCAGGGGTCGGCTTCACGTACGACCATCTCGAAGGGCCGCAGGTACAGTTCGCGCAGGGCGCGTTCCGGGATGTCGCTGCTGATGGTGCCGCGCTGGTATTCGCTCTCGTTGCCGGCGAAGTGTTTGGGGGTGGCGGCCACGCCGTTCTGCTGGAGGCCGTGGACGTAGGCGACGGCGAGCCTGCCGGTGAGGACGGGGTCCTCGGCGTAGTTCTCGAAGTTGCGGCCGTTGAGGGCGGAGCGCAGCACGTTGATGGTGGGGGCGAGGAGGACGCCTGCGCCCTTGTCGAGCGCTTCGCGGGCGAGGGACGCGCCGATCTCGTGCAGCAGGTCCACGTTCCAGCTGCTGCCGAGCGCGATGCCGACGGGGTACGCGGCGGTCTTGACGCCGCCGACGAGCGGGCCGCCGCCGCGCACGCCTGCGGGGCCGTCGCTGACCTTGAGCTGCGGGATGTTCAGGCGGGGGACGGCGGCGGTGCGCCAGAAGTCCGCTCCGGCGAGCAGCGAGACCTGTTCTTCGAGGGTCATCCGGTCGAGGAGGTCGTGGAGGTCGGGGTGGGTGTGTGGGCCTTGGAGCGTGTCGGTCATGCGGGGTACCTCGTGTGGAGGGGCGGGGTGGGTGGGCGGCCGGGCCGCTCTGAATCGTTTCAGTCAGTGTACAGGGCCGGTCCCGGCACCACGCCAGGCCCAGGCCCCCGCCGCTACGCCGAGGACGGGTCCGGACGCAGCGGCGGCTGCGCGGCCAGCACCGGATCGTGCAGAATGCAGCGCGCGAGGTGGCCGGGCGCGACCTCGTACAGCCTCGGCAGGCTCTGGCGGCACGCGGCGCGGGCGTGCGCGCAGCGCGGCTCGAACGGGCAGCCGGGCGGCAGGTTCGTCAGGTCCGGCACCTCGCCGCGCGCCTCCACCCGCTCGGCCCGCAGGCTCTCCTCCGGCTTCGGCGCGGCCGAACGCAGCAGCTGCGTGTACGGCATCTGCGGCGCGCCGATCACCGCGTCCGCCGGACCGATCTCCACGATGTGCCCGGTGTACATCACGGCCACGCGGTCCGCCATGTAGCGCGCGCCGGACAGGTCGTGCGTGATGAACAGCATGCTCAGTCCCTCCTGATCCTTCAGGTCGAGCAGCAGGTTCATGATGTCGAGCCGGATCGACACGTCCAGCGCGCTGGTCGGCTCGTCCGCCAGGATCAGCTGCGGCTCGGTCGCCAGGGCACGCGCGATCACGACGCGCTGCCGCTGCCCGCCCGACAGCTGGTGCGGGCGTTTCGCGGCCCATTCCGCGCCGGGTGCGAGCCCCACGCGCTCCAGCAGGGCGTTCACGCGCTCCTGCACCGCCGCGCCGCGCGCGAGCCCCTGGTTGATGACGGGCCGCGACAGGATGTACCCGATGGAGTTCAGGCCGTTCAGGCTCCCGTACGGGTCCTGGAAGATCATCTGCACGTCCTTGCGGAAGCGTTTCAGGCCGCTGCCGCGCAGGCGGTTGGGGATGACGGCGGCGTTCATGCGGACGGTGCCGCGGTCAGGCTCGTACAGGTGCGCGATCAGGCGGGCGATGGTGCTCTTGCCGCTGCCGGACTCGCCGACCAGGGCCAGCACCTCGCCGCGCGCGATGCTGAGACTCACGTCGTTCACGGCCGTGATGCTGCGCCCCGAGCGGCCCACCCGGAAGGTCTTCGTCAGGCCCTCCACCTGCAGGGCAGGCGCGGCGGACGGGCCGGGCGGGATGGGGTGGGGGGCCGTGTCAGTCGCTCGCAAGGACATGCTGCCCTCCGTTCAGGGTCCGGCCGGACGGGTCCGCGTCACCGGTGAGGGGCGAGTGCAGGAAGCACGCGACGGTGTGGCCCGGCCGCACCTCGGCGCGGGCGGGCCGGTGCGTGTCGCACGTGCCGGGCATCCGCAGGTGGCAGCGTTCGAAGAACGGGCAGCCTGGCAGCTCCACGGCCAGGGAGGGCGGGCGGCCGGGAATGCCGTCCCGGCGTTCCTTCGCGCCGGAGAGCGGCGGGAAGGCCGTCATGAGCTTCTGCGTGTACGGGTGCTTCGGCCGGGTGTAGATCTCCTGCGCCGGGGCTTCCTCGACGATCTCGCCGGCGTACATGATCGCGATCCGGTCGCTCATCTCGACCAGCAGCGACAGGTCGTGCGTGATGAAGATGATGCTGATGCCCAGCCGGCGGCGCACCTGGTCGATCTCCTGCAGGATCTGGCGCTGCACGACCACGTCAAGGGCCGTGGTGGGTTCGTCCATGACGACCAGCTTCGGTTCCAGGGCCAGGGCGATGGCGATCACCACGCGCTGCTTCATGCCACCGGACAGCTGGTGCGGGTAGGCGTCCAGGTAACTCTCGCGGATGCCGACCAGCCGGAACAGTTCGCGGGCACGGGCGTCCAGCGTGGCAGGGTCCGTCACGCCGTGCGCCTGCATGGCGTCGTACACCTGTTCGCGCACCTTGATGACGGGGTTCAGGACGTTCATGCTCGCCTGGAACACCAGCGAGTACTCCTTCCAGCGGACCCGGCGGAGTTCCTCGGGCGTCAGGCCCAGCAGGTCCACGCCGGACAGGCGCGACTCGCCGCCGAACACCGCGCCGGGCGCGTCCAGCAGGCGCGTCGCGGCGAACGCCAGGGTGCTCTTGCCGCAGCCGGACTCGCCCGCCAGGCCCACGAACTCGCCCGGCTGCACGTGCAGCGTCACGTCCCGCACCGCGCGCACCGGGCCGGCCGGGGTCTCGTACCCGGCGTCCAGGTGGTTCACGGCGAGCAGGGCCCCGTCGTCCGGGGTGGTCCGTGCGGCGCTGCCCGGGCGGCGCAGGATGCGGGTGGCGCCGCGCGCGTGGTTGGCCCTGGGGTTGCTGACCTCGTCGATCCCGAAGTTCAGCAGCGCGAAGGCCGTGCCGAGCAGCGCGATGCCCAGGCCGGGCGCGGCCACCCACCACCACGCGCCCTGCAGCAGCGCCTGCTTGGCCTGCGCCCAGTACAGCATGGTGCCCCACGTGACCTTGCTGACGTCGCCGATGCCGATGAACGACAGGGCCGCCTCGCTCAGCACGGCGTACAGGGCGGTGCTGAAGAAGTTCGCGGCGATGATGCCCGCGAGGTTCGGGAGCATCTCCCGGAAGATGATGCGGGCGGGACTCTCGCCGGTCATGACGGCCGCGTGAATGAAGTCCCGGTCGCGCAGCGTCAGGGCCTGCGAGCGCAGGACGCGCGCGCCCCACGGCCAGCCGGTCAGGGCGATCACCAGGATGATCGCGCCGGTCCCCGCGCCGCTCAGGAAGGCACTCACGACGATCAGGAGCGGCAGGCCGGGCAGCACCAGGATCACGTTCGTGAAGAGGTTGATGCCCTCCCCCACCCGCCCGCCGTAGTACGCGGCGGCGAGACCGGCGGTCGTGCCGATCAGGGTCGCGATGACGCCCGACGCCAGCCCGATCAGCAGCGTGAGGCGCGCGCCGTACAGCAGCTGCGCGAGGATGTCCTGCCCGAGCGCCGTGGTGCCGAGCAGGTGAGCGGCGGACGGCGGGAGCATGGTGCCGTACGTGCCCGCACTGGGGTCGTGGCGGGTGAGGAGCGGCGCGAACACGCCCATGGCGCCCAGCACCAGCAGCATGATCAGACCGGTTCGCGCCTGCGGGGAACGCCAGATGAGGCCCAGCGTGCCTTCCCGCAGCCAGCGCAGGCGCGCGGCGGGCCGGGCGGGACGGGCAGGAGCGAGGACGGTCACGCGGGCCTCCCGTCACGCACGCGCGGGTCCAGCACGGCGTACAGCAGGTCCACCAGGAAGTTTGCGATCAGCACGGCCGCCGCGATCATCAGGAACAGCGCCTGCATCAGCGGGTAGTCCTTGGCGTTCACGGACGTGAACAGGTAGAAGCCCAGGCCCGGGTAACTGAAGACCGTCTCGACCAGGATCGAGCCGCCCACCACAAAGCCGAGCGCCATCCCGAAGGCCGTCAGGCTGGGCAGCATGGCGTTGCGGAGCACGTAGCGGTTCACGATGCGGCGCTCGCTGAGGCCCTTGGCGCGCGCGAACGCGAGGTAGTCCTCGCCGAGGACGCTCATGACGTTGTTGCGCATGGTGATCAGCCACCCGCCCGCCGCCGTCACGACGATGGTGATGGCGGGCAGCGCCGCGTGCCGCAGCATGCTCGTCCACCACTTGGGCGTGAACGCGTCGCCCACGAAGGGGTCGAGGTTCCCGCTGATGGGGAACACGTCGCGTTTGAGGGCCAGGAAGTAGATGAGCAGCAGCGCGAACCAGAAGTACGGCATGGCGTTCACGAACAGCGCGAGCGGCGGCAGGATGTTCGCGAGCCACGTGCCGCGCCGCCACGCGCTGTACAGGCCGAGGGCCGAGCCGATCAGGAACGACAGGACGGTCGTCACGCCGAGCAGCCCGATGGTCCACGGGGCGGCCTGCGCGATGATGTCCGTGACGGGCGACGGGAACTGGCTGACGGAACGCCCGAAGTTGCCGTGCAGCATGTTGTTCAGGTACGTGAAGTACTGCGTGAGGGCGCTGCCCTGGTCCGTCAGGCCGTACGCGATCCGCAGGGCCTGCGCGGCGTCCGGCGTGAGCTGGCCCTGGTAGCGGGCCATCATCGCGCCGACCGGGTCGCCGGGCACCAGCCTCGGCAGGATGAAGTTCAGCGTGGCCGCCACCCAGAGGGTGAAGACCAGAATGCCGAATTTACGCAGGATGTACGCCATGAGGGACACTCCAGTGGTCCGCGTGCCGGCCGGGCGGTGCGTGCGTCACCGCCCGGCCCGGCGGGAAGGGAGAAGCGGGGACGCGTGCCGTCCCGTCGGGGCGGGGGCGGCCGCTGCGGCGCCCCCGCCTGCGCGTCACCTGGGTTTGACGTTCAGGAACATCAGGCGCGCGCCGACCTGGTCGCTGGGGCTGCCTTCGTTGTAGGGGTTCTGCGCGTCGGGGAAGCCGGTGAACTTGGCGGTGTTGTACACGTTGAAGCTCGTGCGGGCCGTGAGGGGAATCCACGGCTGGTTCTTCATGACGGTCGTGACCATGGTGCTCATCAGGGCCTTCTGCTGGGCGGGGTCGCTGGTGGCGCTGAAGCTGTCGATGGCCTTGGTGAGGGCGGGGTCGGTGAAGTGCGAGAGGTTGCTGCTGGCGGTCTTGCCGACGGGCGCGCTGAATTCGGGGCTGAAGGACTGGTAGTACAGGTTGTACGGGGTGGGGCCGCTGCCCCAGCCCCAGCTGACGCCGGTGTCGAAGGTGGCGGTCTGGAAGGACCCGGCGTAGCTGGCGAACACCTGCTGGTCGATGCTGGTGGAGATGCCGAGCGGTTTGAGCTGCTCGCCGATGACCTGCGCCATGGTGATGAAGTCCGTCCAGCCGCTGCCGACCAGGATCTTGAAGGCGGGGAGTGGTTTGCCGTCCTTGCCGAGGCGTTGGCCCTGGGCGTTCTTCCTGTATCCGGCGGCGGTGAGGGCGGCGTCGGCGGCCGCGACGTTCAGTCTGGGGGCGAGGGTGGCGGCCGTGCCGGGCTTCCAGACCTTCTGCTGTCCGGGGATGATGCCGGTGGGGTCGGCGGGCGGGACGACGCCGGCGTAGGCTTTGTCGGCGACTTCCTTGGTGTTGATGGCCATGGCGAGCGCGCGGCGGAAGGCGGCGTCGTCGAAGGGGGCCTTGGTGGTGTTGAGGTACAGGGCGTTGAGGTTGTTGACGGGCCACCAGTACGTGAAGTTCGCGCCTTTGTTCTTGTAGTCCTTGTTGGGGTCGGGGACGGCGATGTAGCCGTAGTCGGTTTCGCCTTTGAGCATCTTGAGGAGCGAGGCGTCGTTGCCGTTGGTGGCGAACCACGCGACGGCGTCCACGGCGGGCTTGCCGGGCATCCAGTACGAGGTGTTCCTGAGGACGCGGACGGCCTGGGTGCTGTACGTCTCGGCGACGAAGGGTCCGGTGCCGATGGG